>NZ_JBJHPB010000034.1:0-51746 GCF_059412285.1 Vibrio sp. CB1-5
GAGTCTTAGCAGCAGTTAGCTGGTGCTTAGCGATCTTGTCTTCAACACGACCTAGTTTAGTTTCTTCACGAACCATTTTCGCGAAGTCTTCAGCTTTAGCTAGAACCGCACCACGGATAGCAGTAAGGATAGCTTCACGACCTTCTTTCGTAGACGTCGCGTAAAATTCAACTTGAGCTTTGTGAGTTGCTTCAATTGCAGCTTCAACAGTTTCGAAAACGCCTTGTGCGTTGTTGATATCGAATGACATTATTATTACCTTCTTAAAGTATTCGGTGGCAAGCCACTTAAAAGAGCAGGCTTAAAGCCTGCTCTTAATCTTTATTCTATTAAGCGTAAGTTTGAGCAGCTTCTTCGCCGTTCACTACGCGTAGCGTACCTAGTACTAGTGCTTCTAGCTCAACTTCACCTGGGAACTTAGTTACAGGTGCGATGAACTCAACGCGCTTAGTAATTTCAGCCGTGATGTACTTGCTGTAAGCGATACCACCAGTTAGTAGGATACCGTCAACTTTTTCACCGCCGAATACCGCGCCCATAGCAGCGATCTGCTTAGAAACTTGGTAAGCCATAGCGTCTGTTACTAGTTTAAACTCAGCGTCGCCAGCTTCTGCTTTCTCTTCGATTTCACGCATGTCGATGCTACCTGTGTAGCTGAATGCGCCGCCTTTACCTTGGATGAATGCTTTCATCTCAGCGTGCGTGTACTCACCGCTGAAGCAGATGTCGATTAGCTCGCGAGTTGGTAGGTCACCAGAACGCTCTGGAGTGAATGGACCTTCAGAAACTGCGTCGTTTACGTCAACAGTTTGGCCGCCCATGTGAGCACCTACAGTGATACCGCCGCCCATGTGACAAACGATAACGTTAACGTCTTCGTACTTCTTACCTTGCTCTTCAGCGAATTTACGCGCGATAGCTTTTTGGTTAAGAGCGTGGAAACGACCTTTACGCTTGATAGCTTTGTGACCAGAGAAAGACGCTAGCTCAGATAGCTCGTAAGTTACTGGAGCGTCAGTGAAGAACGCTTCGATACCGTTCTCATCAGCGATTTCTTTACCGATGATGCCTGCAAGGCTAGCTGGGTGCTGGATTTGCGCTTCTAGAAGGTCTGCGATTACTGCATCGTCAACCTTGTAAGTACCGCCAGCGATTGGCTTAAGAACACCACCGCGACAAGCAACAGCGTTTAGCTCAGAAGCTTTAACGCCAGCTTCTTCTAGAGCCGCTAGGATTGCTTCCTTACGGAATGCTTTTTGGTTTGCAACAACTGCACCGAATGGCGCTAGCTCTTCAGCGCTGTGACGTAGAGTTTTCTCGAAAAGTTCAGTTGTACCTTCGAAAAGACCGATTTTTGTAGACGTAGAGCCTGGGTTGATAGCTAGAATTTTCATCACTTATAAACCTAATTTAAGTTATTGCTAGTTATAATTAAGCAGACGCGTCTGCTGCTTCTTTCTGCTGGCTCATAGCCGCTACAGAACATGCAAGCGCGATAGATACTGTCTTCTCTGCTTCACCGTCTGCACGAGAAACAAGAACAACAGGAATACGAGCACCAAGTAGAACACCCGCCATGCTGAAACCAGCCATGTACTGAAGTGCTTTAGCAAATACGTTGCCTACTTCGATGTTTGGAACCATTAGGATGTCTGCGTTACCGGCAACTGGAGACTCATAACCTTTAAGGTTTGCTGCGTACTGAGATACCGCGATATCTAGAGAGATAGGACCAGAAACGATACAACCTTCGATTTCACCGTTTTGGTTCATTTTTTGAAGCTCTGCCGCGTCCATTGTCGCTGGCATCTTGTCGTATGGCTTCTCTTTCGCACATAGGTTAGCAACTTTAGGCTCTTCGATACCTACAGAGTGCGCTAGGCTCACTGCGTTTTTGATGATGCCCGCTTTTTGCTCAAGCGTTGGCATAATGTTCATCGCTGCGTCAGTGAATACGTGGAAGCTTTCGCCGCCTTCTTTAAATAGAACGCCTGCGTGGCTAAGAACGTTACCAGTGCGTAGACCGTGCTCTTTCTTAAGCACTTCTTTTAGTAGAACTGAAGTGTCGATTAGACCCTTCATTAGTAGGTCGCCTTTACCTTCTGCAATAGCAGATACCGCTGCAGTAGCGATTGCTTCTAGACCATCAGCTTCGATAATTTCGAAGTTAGCTAGATCAACGTTCGCTTTTTCTGCTGCTTCGTTGATTAGCGCACGCTCACCAACAAGAATCACATCTGCCATGCCTTCTTGGAATGCGTTGTTTGCTGCGTCTAGCGTCGCATCATCGTGCGCTGCTGCAACAACCATGCGTTGCTTCTTACCGAACTTTTTAGCTTGCTGAATAAAGAAGTCTTTATTGTACATAGGGGCGATACCTTATATTTAAGAAGAGAGCCACTCGCCCTCTTTCTATTATCGATAAACACTTATCTCTAAAACAATCCGTCATTGTGGAGCAATTGAAGCGAATTATTTTTTAGAACCTCGTGAAAGGATGCGGTGAATTTATCGTAGGTATTATCGGAATTAACGTCACTCAGTGTCAGTTTTTTTGACCGATTTACGGTAACAACCATTTGACCATGAATGATTTAGCGCCCCTTATATCACCCTCACCTATGTAAGCAGAGCGCGATCACATTATTGCCGCATTTTAAGTGGGGAATTGATGCGTATTTGACAGAGTACACTCGGTGCAGAGCTAGGTAACACACCAGTTATATCAGGTATGTTACCTACAATTAACTAGGTAACAGCATGTGATTTAGTCAAGGATTCATGACGACTATCTATTCACTAAATAAGCTATGATTAAGAAAATGAACCTGCTCAAAAAGCACTCATTCATCAGATGAATGTAAAATTGGCTTTTGTAAAGTCTTACGCCAACACTAGAGTAAGTTTTTTTGACGCTGAGTGAAGTGCCTCACTTTCCCCTCATATCCTATACTCGACCTCAGCAAATCACGGTGACTCAGGACAACTAAGTTTCTGAATCACAAAGTAGATATCATATTGACTACCATAAGTAAGGGTCGACGATGACAATCCAAAATCGCCTAGAAGAAAGTGTTAAGAACCTTAATTCTGTACTAGAAGAGCAAAAGCAGCTTCTTGCTGAGCACAAAGCGAACCAAAACTACGCTGAGCGCCTACAAAACCTATTAACTCCTACAGATGAGCTAAGCACTAAAGGTGACGACCTATACATCGGTGGCTGCAAAGCAACTGATCTAATCGAGCAATACGGCAGCCCACTATTCGTACTAAGCGAAGACACGCTACGTGGTAACCTACGTCGTGTTAAGAATGCATTCGGTTCAAACTGGCCTAAGCCTGTGAACGTAATGTTCGCTATCAAATCAAACACTAACTACGCAGTTCGTGCTATCTGTAACGAAGAAGGCGTAGGTGGTGACTGTTTCGGTCCTGGTGAAGTTGAAGCAACTTACATCGCAGGTGCTGATCCAAAAACTATCGCTCTTAACGGTACTGTTAAGCCTGAGCTAGCTATCCGTAAAGCTATCGAGTACGGCTACGCGATCCACCTAGATTCTTACGAAGAAATCGAAATCATCGAGCGTATCGCTGCTGAAGTAAATCCAAAAGAAAAAGTACGTATCGCAGTACGTCTGAAGGTTCTTCCAGAAGAGTTCTTCGACAACTTCGAACCAGATGCATACCCATTCCCAGACTTCAAAGGCGCAATGAAGTGGATCAAGTTCGGTCTTCTGAAAGAAGAAGCGAAGAAGATCATCAACCGCGTTCAAGAAATCGATTCATTTGAATTCTACGGTTTCCACACCCACCTAGGCCGCTTCTCTAAAGATCCAGCAGGTTGGGATGCACTATACCGTGAGTACGCTCGCAACGTTATCGAGATCTCTCGTGACTGTGGTGTTCAACCATTCCAAATCGACCTAGGCGGCGGTTGGCCACGTGAGCGTGAGCCAGAAGGTCGTAGCGTTGAAAACCTAATGAACCCGAACACTATCGAAGACTACGCGTCGATCGTATGTAAGGGCATGCTAGAAGAGTTCAACAAAGAAGGCTTCGAGATCCCTCAACTATGGCTAGAACCTGGTCGTTACATCGCAGGTAACATCGGTACGCTACTAACATCTGTATACGTAGTGAAAGATGACCAAGAGATGGACTACACCTACACAATGGTTGACGCGTCTACTTACCTAGCAACGCTAGTTGAGTCTCAAGAGTCTAAGAACCCAGTTCTACCAGCAAACAAGATGACTCAGCCTCTTGTTGAGAAGACAACTGAAATCGCAGGTCCAATCTGTATCCCATCAATCTGGGAAAGCGGCGCACGCATGCCAGCTCTAGAGCCAAAAGACGTTCTAGCTATCATGGATGTGGGTCACTACGCAGAATCTCAAGCGAGCCAGTTCAACTCTCTACCACGTCCTGCAACTGTACTAGTTAAAGACGGTGAAGCTGAACTAATCAAGCGCGCTGAAACTGTGGAAGACGTATTTGCTACGCAAATCCTTCCAGAGCGTTTCAAAAAAGCTAAAGCAGAAATTGAGAAGCAGCGTAAAGCTTAATTCTTAAGTCTTCTGGACGGACAAAAGCCTCTCGATTGAGAGGCTTTTTCGTATTTGTTGGCTAGATAATTACGCCGACAGATAATAGATAAGTTACAAAAAAGCGGAACAGTTTTCTGTTCCGCTTTTCTATAATCTCACTTTCAAACAGTGACTAACGTTAATCAAGTAGTTTGCGCGCCGCTTCTACAACAACGCGAATAGAACGTGTCTCTGCTTGTTTCAGCGTATCGTGATCCGGTGTCTCTTTTTGCGTACGGTTGATAATAACGCCCGCAACACAGCCCGCTCGTAGACCAGAACTTGCACACATTGTTAGTAGTGTGGCTGATTCCATTTCAAAGTTAAGCACGCCCATTTGTTGCCACTCTTCCATAGAACCTTGGAAACGACGTACCACACGACCCGAGAACGTATCGTAGCGCTCTTGGCCTGGGTAGAACGTATCGCTCGATGCTGTCACGCCAGTGTGAACTGTTGAACCTGCTTCAACAGCCGCTTCTTTCATTGCCGTTGCGACATCGAAGTCCGCAACCGCTGGGAACTCCATTGGCGCGAAGTGTAGGCTGGCACCGTCAAGGCGAACAGAGCCTGTAGTCACAATCATATCACCCACATTCACATGTGATTGAATCGCACCTGTGGTACCAACGCGCAAGAAGGTGCGCACGCCAAGTTGTGCGAGCTCTTCTACCGCGATTGATGTTGATGGACCACCGATACCAGTCGAACAAACCACCACTGGCTTACCGTCTAATTTTGCACGGTACACCGTGTATTCACGTTGGCTTGCCAAAAACTCTGGCTCATCCATCAACTCAGCGATCTTCTGAACTCGAGCTGGGTCACCTGGAATAATGGCAAGTGTCGCGCCTTGTAGATCTTCTTTATTTACTCCGAGATGGAAAACAGCTTGGGACATGGGGGACTCCTTTTGTCTCTTGGGTATGGGTTTAAGCTTATAAGATAGCGCCGCCAATAAACGTACACAGATCACATTTACCCAATGCAACAATCACAATATTTCACGTTAAATCGGTTTACATCACATTTTATTGTCGAATTCGCTCTGATATTGCACAAATTCAGTTTTCAGATCACAAAAAAGCCGCTCAGAGACGTTAAGTCCGTGAGCGACTTTCATCATTCTAGTCGAAATTAATCCAACGAGGATTTATGACGAAGCAATCTCAGCGCATTCAAGGTCACAATCGCCGTCGCGCCACTATCAGCTAATACGGCCACCCAAAGCCCAGTTATACCCAGTAAGCTCGTGACAAGAAACACCCCTTTAAGACCAAGCGCCAGAGCCACGTTCTGTTTGATGTTATTAAGCGTAGCACGTGAAAGCTCAATCATCGCAGGTAGCTCGGTTAAACGGTTGTGGGTCAGCGCTGCATCGGCGGTTTCAAGCGCGACATCCGTACCGCCCCCCATCGCAACCCCAATATTGGCCGCTTTCATTGCCGGCGCGTCATTAATACCATCACCCACCATCGCCACTCGATGCTGGCTTGCCAGTTCATTTACGTAACTCACTTTATCCGCGGGTAACAATCGCGCTTTGTAATCCATGCCAAGAGGAGAAGCGATGGATGCGGCGCTGCGTTCATTATCACCGGTCAGCATGATAGTTCGGATACCAAGTTTGGACAGTTTTGCCACTGCCTCTGCGGTATCTGGCCTGACTTCATCTTGCCACGCAATCAGAGCTTGCAGCGTCATCCCCTGCTCGGTTTCACAAAGTGCGACCACGACGGTTTTACCTTGATCCTCAAGTGCTGCAATTTGCTCTAGATCTTGGCTAGAAATTGACACTTCGAGCTTAGAAGGAGCAGAAAGCATCCACTTCACCCCCTCTAACATGCCTTCAACACCTACGCCAACTAGCGCTTTTTGCTCTGAAGCAGGTGCAATTGCGATACCTTTGCTTTCTACATAACGCACTAGCGAAGTCGCAAGTGGATGGTTAGACCCCTGCTCAATCGACGCTGCGGCTGACAGTAGCTCGTCTTCAGACAATGCACCGTTCACTATCACATCCGTCACTTGCGGTTTGCCTAGCGTTAGAGTGCCCGTTTTATCAAACGCCACGGATTCAATATTGCCAAGCTGCTCAAGCGCCGCCCCACCTTTAATGAGTGCACCACGTCTTGTCGCCGCAGCCAATCCAGAAGTAATTGCTGCTGGTGTTGAAATAACGAGTGCACAAGGACAAGCAATCAATAGCAGTGCAAGACCTCGATAAATCCATGTTTCCCACGGCTGAGCAAACAGAAGTGGCGGCGTTACGATAACCAGCATAGACACCAGCATCATAAGCGGGGTATACCAGCGGCTAAATTTATCGAGAAAACGCTCAATCGGTGCTCGACGTGACTCGGCTTCTTCAATAAGGTGCAAGATGCGATCAATCGCATTCTCACCTTGTTTTGAGGTTACTTTTAGGCGCACGATTTTATCAGCCAGCACTGCGCCAGCCATGACCGTGTCACCCACCATGCGCTCAACGGGAACAGATTCACCAGTCAGTGCGCTCTCATCAAAACTGGCATTGGCACTTAGGAGTTCACCATCAGCGGGCATTCTATCGCCAGGCGCGACTTCGATAATATCGCCTGGCTCAAGCAAAGCGGCACTTTTCTTTTGACGGGTGTTGTCAACAATGACCGTGGCTTCTTCTGGTACTAACGACATTAGCGCTTGAACGCCGCTTCTTGCTCGCGAGGCAGCGAACGCTTCAAGGCGCTCACCAATCAAAAACAGCAATAGCACCATTGCGGCTTCTACCGTTTCACCGAGATAAAGCGCACCAATCGCAGCCACACTCATTAGAGTTTCAATGGCAAAAGGCGTACCAGATTTTGCCAGCTTGATGGCTTTGGCACCAATCGGCATTAGGCCGAGGATACAAGTCAGAGTAAATAGCCACTCACTGATAACAGGATAAGCGCCTTTAAAGGCAGCGGCGATAACCATACCTGTGGATATCGCTAGGATATGAGCGTTGTCTTTAAAGGTCTTTTTCCAGCCCGTTAGCTCAACGTCACCGTTGTTACTGACCGCACTGCCATCTAATGCATTGAGGGTAAATCCGGCATCGGCAACAGCGGCTTCGACTTGTGAAAATAGCGAGGCGTCATTGACTCTCACCACCAATTTTTCGGTAGCAAACATCACTTTTGAGTTAACAACACCTTGGATTCGACTGGTTGCGGTTTCCACTTTTCGAGCACAAGCGGGGCAATCCATGCCGGCGACTTTCCAGGACTTTAACAGTCCTACGGATTCGGTTGAGGATTGTTGTTGACTATTGGAGGCAGCGGGCTCTTCAGGTTCCGCGCCGCAGCAACTATCACCGGACTGGCAGCCTTCAGCCGCACTTGCGGTCACAGTTACAGCGATAGTAGAAACTTGAGCGATTGTTGGTGCATCGCAAGCACCACTAACCGGACGAATAGCATTGATTTTTTGCGTACTGCACGCTTTATGTTTGTTACACATGGGACTCTCCTTTTCATATCCTTAACCCCAAGTGTAAACCTTGGAGCTAGCTCCAAGGTCAAGAACAAATTAACCAGAAAGTGTTGGTGATTCGAGTTGCTTGTCGATTTTCGATACTTCTTCAATCATCACAGGGTCATGGGAACAGAAAGGCTGTGAGTTGACGCTAACAATACTTGGATCTTTGGTTTGCGAGCACTCACCCGTTTTATGAAGCTCGGCAATATGAAAACGCAGCACAATATAACCAAGAACACCAAACACAATGTTGCCTACGGCTTGACCATACAAAACCCCCAAAGCGCCAAACCACAGTGAGCCAAAATAGACAAATGGCAAGGTACCGGCGGTCGCTTTTCCCAAATTGAGCGCAGTGGAGTACAGCGGCTTCCCAAGATTGTTAAATGATGTATTGGCAACAAACAGCACGCCATTAAACACGAAGGTGATCGCCACATAAGTAGCGAACGCCGCAACAATATGCGCCGCATCGCCGGTCAATGAAAACACAGCTACTAAAGGATCTTGAACTAGGTAGAGCAACAAGCAAACCACCAGCGTGTAGAACGTAGTAACGATTAACGAGTTCTTTAATGTCTCTTCAACCCTATCAATCCGTGCAGCACCAAAGTTTTGGCCGACAATGGGACCCACCGCCCCCGACAACGCAAAAATAAACGCAAAACACACAGGAATAATACGGCCAATAACCGCAAAACCAGCCACATAATCTTCACCATATTGAGCGATAGCCGTGGTAACAATAGCATTACCAATTGGCGTCGCGGTGTTAGTCACTATCGCAGGTAAAGCAATAGCAAGCATGACCTTGGTATCGCGTTTCACGGAATCAAAGGTTGGTCTAGAAAGCAGCTGATGTACTTTGATGAGCGGTACAAATGAAAAATAGAATACGGCGAATCGAGCGACGACAGAAGCCGCCGCGGCGCCTTCTACGTTCCAATTAAAACCAAAGATAAATAACGGGTCGAGAATAGCATTAACAATACCACCCGCGAGCGTTGCCCACATCGAACGCTTGGCATCACCTGCGGCACGAAGCCCGGCACCACTCGCCATCCCAAGGGCAATGAGTGGCGTACTAGGTAGCATAATCCACAAATAGGCTTCAGCACGCTCATGTGCACGCCCTTCCGCCCCGATGGCTGTAAGAAGCTCCGGTATATACGCGCACATCAGCGCGGTCACCAGGGCACTAATCACGAAGGAGATCACCAAGACACTACTGCCGATCTCTCGCGCATAACTGATGTTCTTCGCACCAATGGCTTTGGACATCAAGGCGCCCATAGCAATGGATGTACCGATACTTACCGACGTAGCAAAGAAAGTGAGGGTGCCCGCAAAGCCCACCGCTGCGGCGAGCTCTGCCTGTCCGAGCATACTGATAAACAGCATGTCGAGTAAGTCGACGACAAAAATTGCCATGATGCCCACTGTCGATGTTCCAGACATCACCAAAATGTGGCGCATCGTTGACCCTTCAACAAACTTGGCAGACTGTTCAGCCATTGAATTCCCTTTCTGCTTACAAACGCTCTACAAACAACAAAGGGCGCCGCAGCGCCCGTTTCGAAAAATACCTAGTCTATACTGGATGTTTGAAACATTCTTCAATCGTTTTACCAATAGCACGCAGTACATCACGACGGGTGATCACACCGACCAAACGGCCGTTATCGATAACCGGGTACATCTTCGGCTTACCCACTTTCATCATATCAGCCAGTTCGATGATGGAGGTGTGTGGTGCAACGGACAATACCTCACGGTACATACAGTCACCTACAGTATGCGTATCCTGACAGTGATAGCTCACTTTCACTAGCTTCTCGAGCAAGTCTTGCTCAGAGATAAAACCAATCACTTGTTCTTTGTCATTAATGACTGGGCCACCTAGATGAGTCGATTGCATCACTTTGTCGAGTGCTGCACTGAGCGACATGTCTTCCGTGAACGTGACCGTTCTTTGCGTCATATAATCTTTTACTTTTAGCGACTCCATAGCACTCTCCTTACATCCCGATATCCAAACCTTGTACGTTCATTATGGTGCAATCCGTCACAAGGTAGAAATGGGACTTATCGATACTATCGATAGTGAATTCCTATCACAGCGGAAACTCCTTGATTCCACTGCATTGATATTTCTAAGCGTAAGACGGTTTTTTCGATTTTGCCTATCTTATCGATAAGAATTTTGTAACAATCGCATCAATTAGGTTTTCAATTACTGACTCCAAGATGCTCAAAAAGCTGCTTCAATCCCTATCCGATGCTATCGAATTTCGTTCACGAATTTGGGTAGTTCATATCTCAGAATCTTTTCTCAAAGACCAATCATTCGTGGTTAACGAGGATCAGTTTTCAAGTCCATTATCTTGGATGAAAAGCAAGGGTTACAATGAGAGTATGTTGGAGAAAGTTGAGTTGATGAAGCCGTCCCAAATAGTAGTAGTGGAACTAGGTGGCGCGACTCACCAACTCATGAGGGTTAAATAGCGCCACCGTTTTTGGCACTATTTAGCTAAACGTTTAAGCAGACATCACCCAAACTTCTTCACCACGTATTTCAACAAGCCATGTTTTGACTGAGACGTCAGGGTCTTCGATACACTCACCAGAGGTTAAATCGAAGTGCTGCTTGTATAGTGGAGAGGCGACACAATCGCGTCCACCAATGTCGCCCACTATCCCGCGACTTAGCACAAATGCCTCACCGATTGGGTCCCAGTTGTCAATGGCGTACACGGCTTTTTCAGTCTCTGGTAGATAAAATAGCGCAAGTTGGCTTTCCCCTACCAATGCTCCACGCCCTTGATATGGCGTCAAATCGGCAACATCACAAATCTTATTCCACATGATTAATCCTCCAACTGCGGGTCAACGATGGTGACAGGGATTTTCTGACCTCGAACGCGCTGATAGCCAAGGTCGGTACTTTGTTGGTCACTGTTAATAAATGGCATAAACTTGGCGCGTTTCTCTTCCGATTCAACCGCTGTTTTCCATTCACATTGATAGGTGTCGACAATGTGCTGCATCTGTTTTTCAAGCTGTGAATTGATACCTAGTGAATCTTCGATGACCACTTGCTTGAGGTAATCCAACCCACCTTCTAGATTTTCCATCCAAACTGAAGTTCGCTGTAATCGCTCTCCGGTTTTCACATAGAACATCAACACACGGTCAATCAGATCAACTAGCTCTTCTGTTGTTAGGTCAGAAGCTAATAGATCGGCATGGCGTGGACGCATACCACCATTGCCACATACGTACAAGTTCCAGCCATTTTCGGTGGCGATCACACCAATATCTTTACTTTGTGCCTCGGCACATTCTCGTGTACATCCCGAAACAGCGAACTTGATTTTATGTGGAGCGCGCAGTCCCTTGTAACGATTCTCTAGATCGATCGCTAGACCAACGGAGTCATCGACACCGTATCGACACCAAGTCGAACCGACACACGATTTGACGGTTCGCAGTGATTTACCATAAGCATGTCCGGTTTCAAAGCCCGCTGAAATTAATGTATCCCAGATCTCCGGAAGCTGCTCTACTTGAGCACCGAATAAGTCGACTCGTTGACCGCCAGTGATCTTGGTGTAGAGATCGAACTTCTTCGCAACTTCGCCAAGCACAATCAATTTTTCCGGGGTAATTTCGCCACCAGGAACCCGAGGTACAACAGAATAAGAGCCGTCTTTTTGTAGGTTAGCAAGGAAAAGGTCATTGGAGTCTTGCAGACCACGATGCGAATCCTCTAACACGTGTTCATTCCAAAGTGAGGCAAATATCGACGCTGCTGTAGGCTTACAGATGTCACACCCTTTGCCCTTACCGTGCTTTTCAATCAGTTCATCAAAACTCTTAATAGCGTCAACTTGGCAGATATGAAACAGCTCTTGTCTTGAAAACTCGAAGTGTTCGCAAAGGTGGTTGTTGACCTCTTGCCCCATGGCGACGAGCTCTTCATCTAGGACGCTCTTGACCATGTTGGCACAGCCACCACAACCGGTACCTGCTTTGGTTTCATCTTTCAATGTCGCAAGATCGTGAGCCCCAGCATGAATGGCTTCAACCAGATCACCACGTGTCACATTGTGACAAGAACAGATCATGGTCGATGCGCTTGCACCGCCAGAGAGTGAGCTAGTATCAAACAGCAGCTCAGCTGGATGTTCTGGCAAGACTTTTTCATTCAGATACGCTTGCAACAACAAATCGTAGTCGGAGGTATCACCGACAAGAATTGCACCGATAAGCTTGCTGCTGGATTCGTCGACAATCAGTTTTTTGTAAGTGCCTTGAGCCGTATCCTGCAGCACCATTTCTTTGGCACCAGGGGTCTGCATTTGCGCGTCACCGATAGAAGCCACATCAACACCGAGCAGCTTGAGCTTAGTACTCATATCTGCGCCTTCAAACGTCGCTACCTTGCCCATAAGCTGGTCTGCAACGGCTCTTGCCATTGCGTAACCAGGGGCAACCAGTCCAAAGATTCGATTTTGCCATAGCGCACACTCACCAATGGCATAGATAGCATCATCGCTAGTTTGACAGTTATCGTTAATCACGATGCCACCACGCTCGCCGATCTCTAAGCCAGCGGTTCTTGCTAGCGCATCTTGCGGGCGAATACCTGCTGAGAACACAACTACATCCACATCCAACGGCTCTGCATCTTTGAACACCATACGGTGATAGGCGGTTTCGCCGTCGCAGATTTTATCTGTACCCGTAGAGGTGTGAACCGTGAGCCCGAGATCTTCGATCTTATCTTTCAAAAGACCACCGGCGCCATCATCAAGCTGCACTGGCATTAGACGTGGCGCAAACTCGATAACATGAGTTTCTAAACCAAGAAGTTTAAGAGCGTTGGCCGCCTCAAGACCTAATAGACCACCACCAATGACCGCGCCTGTCTTAGCACCTTCACACGCTTTGCGAATCGCGGAGAGGTCGTCCAACGTGCGATAAACGAACACATTGTCTCGGTCTTTACCTTCAATTGGCGGTACAAATGGATACGAGCCAGTGGCTAATACCAAATGGTCATAACCGAGAATATCTTCGCCGTCGAGGGTGATGCGTTTTGCTTGCTTGTCGATGTCTGTCACTCGGCTACCAAGTACAAGTTCAACGCCATATTTCTTGTACCACTCTTCATCACCTAGCATCAGTGAATCATGAGAATTGCCAGCGAACAGAGATGAAAGTTGTACACGGTCATAGGCAGCATAGCGCTCTTCGCCAATCACCGTAATTCGATAATTTAAATGTCCTTGTTGGCTAATGAGATGAGCAATAAAGTGATGCCCAACCATGCCGTTTCCAACTACGACTAGATGCTCCATATCTGCTGCTCCCTATGCGCTTTTCTTCGCGTCTTTCTGTTTGCTGATGTCGACCGATCCCGACAGCTCGTTTTTCGCCTGTTTCTCATAAAGGAAGGTCAATACGGCTTGGCGGTATTTTTGATACTGAGGGTTGTCCGCCATTGCCACGCGGTTACGCGGGCGTTCTAGATTAATTTCCAACACCTCGCCGATGGTCGCTGCTGGTCCATTGGTCATCATGACAATCTTGTCGGATAACAGTACGGCCTCGTCCACGTCATGGGTGATCATAATTACTGTGTTGTTTAGCTCAGCTTGAATTGCCATTAGGGCATCTTGGAGCTTTGCACGCGTTAATGCATCCAAAGCACCAAACGGTTCGTCCATGAGCAGTACTTTCGGCTTTAGTGCTAGTGCGCGAGCAATGCCCACGCGCTGCTTCATACCACCAGAGATTTCATCCGGTTTTTTATCAGCCGCATGTTCCATTTCTACAAGATCAAGATAATGATGAACTTGCTCTTTCACCCAGGCTTTGTCTTTGCCCTTCGCGACCTGCTTAACGGCAAGCTCAATGTTCTCGTATACCGTTAGCCATGGCAGCAGCGAGTGGTTTTGGAACACAACTGCCCGCTCAGGTCCTGGGCCATCAACTTCACGTCCATCAACGATAACACCACCATCAGTTGGGAAGTGAAGCCCAGCTACCAAGTTCAGCACAGTAGACTTACCACAGCCAGAGTGACCAATCAGAGAGATAAACTCGCCTTTTTGTATCTGTAGATTGACGTTTTTAAGTGCCACAAACTCCCCTTGTGGCGTAGGGAACCGCATTCCAAGCTGGGTCAGGTCAAGTAAAGGTTTCGACATCAGTAACTTCCTTATTCCATTTGTCTAGGTATCATTCGTTAGATCGGTGATTACCTGATTAGCGGAGCGATTGTTGTTTATTCCAAGAAAAGTGTTTTTGTAGTAGCAACATGCCACGGTCAAGCAACAGTCCAATTAGGCCGATAGCAAATACCGCGACCATGATTCGACCTAGCGATGCTGAGCTGCCGTTCTGGAACTCATCCCAAACAAACTTACCGAGACCTGGGTTCTGCGCCAGCATTTCTGCCGCAATCAATACCATCCATGCGATACCGAGTGATAAGCGAAGACCGGTAAAGATCATTGGGATCGCTGACGGTAAAACGATAGTGCGAATGTGTTGCCACCAAGAGAGCTTAAGCACCTTACTTACGTTAAGAAGATCCTTGTCTACACTCGTGACACCCACCGCGGTATTAATCAAGGTTGGCCACAAGCTACACAACGCAACGGTAATCAGTGAGTTGACAAATGACTTAGCAAACAGTGGGTCATCACTGACATAAGTCGCACTCACCGCCATGGTCACGATAGGCAGCCATGCCAATGGAGATACCGGTTTAAGCAATTGAATAATTGGGTTAAATGCCTGATAAACACCTTGATTTAAGCCAAGAACAATGCCCAGTGGAATCGCGATGACCGAAGCGACGATGAAACCACCTGCCACCGTAATCAATGACGTACCA
Organism: Vibrio sp. CB1-5; assembly: GCF_059412285.1. Lineage (NCBI taxonomy): Bacteria > Pseudomonadati > Pseudomonadota > Gammaproteobacteria > Vibrionales > Vibrionaceae > Vibrio > Vibrio sp. CB1-5. The sequence continues at coordinate 14,995 of NZ_JBJHPB010000034.1, forward strand.
ATCTGGTCAAAGAAAGTGGGTTTACCCGTGTATGGGCGGATCTTCACTTTCGCATCTGGGTTTTTCGCCAGTTTGGCTGCGTTGCGTTTTTCCTGACGCTCAACAAAGGCTTCCGCTTTCTCGCGCTCCTCTACATGCTCCACAGCTAGGTTTTTAAATTGTTCAAACGTTTGAACTGGACCTGGAAGGGTACCCAGTGACGTTTCAACCTGTCTCGCTGCCAAATGCCACATCATTAGGAAACAAAGAATCCCGATGAGGGGGAACAGCAGCACTCGGCTGCGGTTCACCACCATTTCACGGCTTGGCTTCAGTGATATTACGTTCGTTGCCATCGCCTTTACTCCTTAGCTATTACTGCAATCATTCCGTTGACTTAATGCTTAAACCTTGTCTTTGCCTTTCAGACCAATTGAGAATTTCTCAAGGTAAGCGTTAGGTTTAGTGCCGTCGTAGACAATGTTGTCGATAAAGTGTTTCTGAGGGGCACGGAAGCCATCTTCAGATTTAAAATCAGGGAAGTCTTTTGAAGTCAGAGCGCCATCTTCTACCAAGGCTTCAGCTGCTTGTTGATAGATGTCAGGACGGTATACTTCCTTCGCGACGTTCATATACCACTCATCATCTTGTGAATCAGCAATCTGACCCCAACGACGCATCTGAGTTAGGTACCAAATCGCATCACTGTAGTATGGGTATGTCGCGTTGTGGCGGAAGAACACGTTAAAGTCAGGCACATCACGCTTATCGCCTTTCTCGTATTCGAACGTACCTGTCATGCTATTAGCGATAACTTCAGCATCAGCGCCTACGTAAGCACTCTTCGCAAGGATCTTCACTGCCTCTTCACGGTTTGCGTTGTTGTTTTCATCCAGCCAATGCGCTGCACGAATAAGCGCTTTTACAACACGGATATGAGTATTTGGGTTTTCTTCAGCCCAAGACTTAGATACACCAAACACCTTCTCTGGGTTGTTTTTCCAAATCTCGTAGTCGGTCACGACTGGCACGCCAATACCTTTAAATACCGCTTGTTGGTTCCATGGTTCGCCCACGCAGTAGCCTTCGATCGTGCCCGCTTCCATGGTTGCTGGCATTTGAGGTGGTGGCGTCACGCTAAGCAGTACATCAGCATCAACTTGGCCGCTGTTGTCACCTGATTTTGGTGCGTAAAAACCCGGGTGAATGCCGCCAGCTGCGAGCCAGTAGCGCAGCTCATAGTTGTGCGTAGATACTGGGAACACCATACCCATATTGAACGGCTTACCTTCATCTAGGTAACCCTCAACCACAGGCTTTAGCGCATCGGCTTTGATTGGGTGAACCGGTTTTCCATCCGCTTGCATCTCAAGGTACGGCTTCATTGCTGACCAAGTTTTATTAGAAACCGTAATCGCATTACCGTTTAAGTCCATGCTAAATGCTGTAATGACTTCCGCTTTAGTACCGACACCTATAGTCGCACCTAGCGGCTGACCTGCTAGCATGTGTGCGCCATCAAGTTCACCGTCAATCACACGGTCTAGCAGTACCTTCCAGTTCGCTTGTGCTTCTAGCGTCACGTAAAGACCTTCGTCCTCGAAGAAGCCTTTCTCGTAAGCCACTGCAAGCGGAGCCATATCGGTTAACTTAATAAAGCCAAACTTCAGTTCTTCGATTTCTGGCTCGCCCAATTCAGCCCATGCTGATGTGCCAACAAGTAGCGTTGCTGTCGCTATTGTTGCGGTGCTGACGCGATGAAACGTCTTACCGATCTGAGTTCCTAGTTGAGTCCATTTCTTCATAACACTCTCTCCGTGTGATGCTTAAAATTTTTTTTCAAAAAAAAAGGCGTTACCGCTATCAATAAGCAATAAAGCCTATGTATAAGCAGTAACGCCGTCGCCAACCTTCACTTCACCGCCGTTGATGATTTCAGGAGCTGCCCACTAAGGGGCGGGGGTATTGTGTTTGATATTAGTCTTTCAATATGCGTGCCAAAATGTATTTATCTATATTTATCAGCACATTAGCTAAATCCAGCTACTTTATCAGTTAAATTTTGCTTCGCTAGTGTGCACGGTGCACCAATTGAATGAATCATCACTAACCCCAAAGTAGTAGCTAAAGACTGATGGACTCTAGGGTGTGGATGAGGTTCTTAGAGACTTGAGCAAGCGATAAGCTCGACTGCATCGACGATTTTCGAAGTGCCGCGAAGGCGGTCTGCTCATCGAGATGATGATGCTTCATCAGCAAACCTTTGGCTTTTTCGATAAGCTTTCGCTCTTCTAGCTTTAGGTTAAGCGCTTCAAGTTTCTGATCGTCTTGAATCGATTTCTCACGTACTTGTCTTGCATGAACTACCCAAGCACTGAGTTCAAACTGCGAATCATGAGGCAACAATACGTAATCATTACCAACCGGTAAGCGATTGATATCATTCTTATTTAGTTGTTTTAGGATAACAAGAAGGGGGCGCTGTCTCTGCTTTGCAGCATCCATAATAAGCGAGAGTTCAGCACAAGGTTGCTGCCACGAAATAACCAGCGTGGCAGTGGGTTCTTTTTCAAGCATGGACTCCAGCTGGGAGAGCTGGCAGCCCATGATTTTGTCGAAGTCTTTGGCAAGCCTTGCGCTAATATGCGCCTGTTCTGCGATAGAGTCGCAACAAACTAAGACGGGTGTTTTTGGCATACGATTTTCCTAACATAGTGTTCCTTCACTCGTTAGACCATCGCAATATGTGTGCCAAAGTGTTGTTGCTTTTGATTCTGCGCTGTCCCAGTCACCAGAAAGTGTAAATAGCGCTATCGTCAGCGTACTGATGATGGTGTTCGCCATTATGTCTTGCTCATCTTCACCGGTTCCTAGTGGACAAGGAATCGCGGGCTGAGTGGTCATCGTCTCTTCTACGTAGTGAGAATTCACCTTACCGTCTTCCGCCCACCAGATGGTTTGGCTTACCTTAGGGTTGTATTCCGTCTCACCAGATTGGCCTTTAAACGATACCGTTCGCTGGGTTTGTTTTGACTTTGAGTGAACCAAAGATTCAACCTTAGCATGTAGCTCTTGAAAACCGGGATGGAAACTACCGCGCAGCGCAAACGGTGCATTTGCTGGGTTGAGAGCCCTTGCAACGGTATTGATCGGCGTTCTGAGACCGTAGCGATGCTTCCAATCGAGCATCACTTTGACCTGAGGAAAAAAGTGTTCAAGGGGAAGATAAGCGATGTTAAGCTGCTCTAGCAATGTTTTCGCTTCATCCAAGTTGGATGCGGTATTGATATTAAGATGACCAAGAAAATCACGGGCATGCAGACGATTGTGCATCTTGTCTAAGTCACCATGCAGCAATATCTTCACCCCACTGTCTGCCAGAATTTTGGCTGCAACTAGATGCCACGGTAAGCCCGAGGTTTGTCCTGTCCGTTTGCCCGCATAAAGCGGCCAATCAAGGTCGGCAAACTGCTCTTGGCTGCTCTTTAGAGCTTGCACGAAACCCGCGATCTCTTCTGGCGTTTCATCGCGGACACGGATGAGCATCATCAGCATGGCCATTTGATCATCGCCAACCTCACCCGCCAGATAGGCTTGCATCACTTCTCTGGCTTGAGTTTGAGTGAGTGGACCTCGTCCTCTAGAACCGCGACCCACGGTTCGTATACATTCTTGAATTAACGACACATCCTCTCCTACTTCTTGTGTCTGACCGCTCCTATGCGCTGCTTGTAGCGACTATGCTCTGCTTATAATGACTATGCTCCGTTTATAATAACAAGGCTAAGCAACGGCATACTCCTGCGCCACGTCGAGAAGCTCCTGACGAATCGATACTACTTCACCGATGATCATCAATGCAGGGCTTAAGCCGCGAAGCTGGTCAGCTATCTGATTTAACTGTGATAATTCGAAAGTATATACTTCCTGCTCGGGGCTACAACCTTTACCAATAATCGCTACCGGCGTATTTGGGCTTAGGCCTGAGCCTAGCAACCCTGTGTGTATCTCTCGGCTTTTTTCGAGCCCCATATAGCACACTAAGGTCTGCCCTTGAGCAATAAGCGACGACCACGCAGGGAGCGCACCAGAGACCACATTTCCTGTGACTAAGGTGACGCTTCGTGCTACTTTTCGGTGGGTGAGCGGTATCAAGGCACTAGAAGAGCAGCCAAGCGCTGCGGTAATACCGGGAATGACTTCAAAAGCGATGTTGGCCGATTTCAGCGCCAGCGCTTCCTCACCTCCACGACCAAATACAAACGGATCGCCCCCTTTTAATCGCACGGCACGATAGCCTTTTTGACCGCAGTCTTTGAGGATCTCATTAATCGACGCTTGATTGAGACTTGGCATCCCGCAACGTTTACCTACATAGAAGCGAAGTGTCGATGCTGGGATAAGATCCAATATCGACTGACTGACTAAGCGGTCATAAATCACAATATCCGCGCTTTGAATTCGCTTGTGCGCGGCCATGGTCAATAGGTCAGGGTCACCCGGTCCTGCCCCAACAATAGACACAAACCCTTTGCCACCCTTGCGCGGCAGTTCATCAATAAACCCTACATCTTGCTGTTGATGAGGACGGTATGCGTGCTCATTCCTTTGAGTGTTCATCCTACGTCTCCTTACTTCACAACGACATTAATTTGTTCTGACTGTTGGTGATGCTGATTCACCAACTTCTCTACTTCTGGCAGGCACGAACCACAGTTACTTCCGCATTTAAGCTGCCCTTGCAACTGCGCTACGGTGGTGTGGTTTTGCGTTTGTATCGCATCAACAATCTGCTTTTCTGTGACTCTAAAACAGCTGCACACGAGCTTACTCGCCGCTTCGGTCTGAATCGCTTTCAGGGTATTAGAAAGCGAAAACGGCTGACCGATGAGCTGAGTGATTTGCTCCACATCAGCGTCAAACGCCTTGTTCTCTACTTGAACAAAGCTTTTCACCGTGAGAGCCGCGTCATTAGCACAGCTCAGCGTTACCCACCCATGCTGTGTATCCATCACAAGGAGCTTGCCATTTAACGCAGCGTCCGTCGCCTGAGTCCATGTTTGCTTACTCAACACGGATTTAGAAGCGTAGCGCCAAAGATTGCGGCTTTGACCCTCACCTTCAGTAATCTGCATCGAAGAAAAGTCCGCGATACCACCCAGCTTGTCAGCATTCTCGCCAATCGCGACGAAGTAGCTACCGATGGCAAAGGGTTCGACCTCAACGAACGAGGATTTGAATGCCGGCTGGCCTGAGAATGGGTCGACCACAGACTCTGTGACATGGTTGACGCCGCTACCTGCGCCAAACTCTCCCGCCCAGTGCATTGAGAGATAAACACTATGTAATCCTAGACCGTCGTCTTCTTTGACACGAGCCACAATCTCAGCACGGCTTTCTGGAGCAACAAGTCTAGCCAATTGCCCAGTTTCGAGCGCTGCGCGTTCTATCGAAAGCGGGTTTAGATATACCGTTGGCTCTGTTTCTTTTTGCGTCAGAGCAGGCACGAAGCCGGTACGTGTCATGGTATGCCACTGGTCTCTATCACGGCCTGTATTGAGCACAAACTGATGATGGCCTCGAGGAGCTTGGCTCAATGAGCCTGCTGGAACAATAAGATTCGCGCGTCCATTTAGCGTGGCAAATTGTCCATCTGAGAACGGACGCTGACCATCGAGCGGCCATTGCTTTGGCTGCCATTGGGCGTAGTCGGCTGCCGACAGTTCACTCAGTTCGCTTAGATCAAACAATTGTGGGCTGTCACTATTGATTGAGGAGAGCTCAACATGCTCTTTGAAAATGTCATATTCACTCTGGTAGGTAAATCCATCCTCTACCTTCATGAGCTCACACAGTGCTTGGCCGACTTTAGACACCGCCCACCAATCGGGCTTGCTTTCACCGCGCAGTGGTAAGAAGGCTCGTTGCCGTGACATCATGCGCTCAGAGTTGGTGACCATACCTTGTTTCTCGCCCCAACCTGCTGCTGGCAAGATGATATCTGCATACTGAGCAATATCCGAATCAACACAGATATCTGAGACAATCACAAGCTCACATTTCTTGAGAGCGCGCTTAATTTTGTGGCTTTGTGGGAGTGACACTACAGGATTGGTTGCCATGATCCAAACCGCTTTCACCTCGCCTTTTTCAATGGCATCAAACAAGTCCACCGCCTTTAAGCCTGGTTTTGTCGCCATATTGGGCGCACGCCAAATCGCTTTTACTTCGTCGATGGATGCTTGGTCAAACCCTCTGTGAACCGCGAGTTGGTTCGCTAAGCCGCCAACTTCACGCCCTCCCATGGCGTTCGGCTGCCCGGTTATTGAAAACGGTCCACAACCTTCTCTTCCAATCTTACCGGTTAGCAGGTGTGCGTTGATGATAACGTTACCCTTGTCCGTCCCATTCTCCGCTTGGTTAACACCCTGACAATAAAGGGTGATGACTCTCTTTTTAGTGGCGAACCAATGATAAAACTGCTTCAGACGTGTTTTATCTACTCGAGTTTTCTCCGCGACTGACTCCAACGAACATGTCGCTTGCTTAGCAGCGTCAATCAAGGCTTCACTTCCTTGGGTATGTTCTGCGATATAGTCGTTATCAAAAGCGCCAGTATCCAAACAGTACCTTGCTAGCCCCATAAATAGGTCCACATCACTGTCAGACTCCAAAGGCAGGTGAAGGTCTGCTTGTTCAGCACTCATGGTTTTTCTCGGATCAATCACCACCAGCTTAAGGTTTGGATTCGATTCACGAGCCTGCTGGATACGACGAAATACAATAGGGTGCGTCCACGCCGCGTTTGAACCCACTAGCACAATCATCTCGGCAAGTTCGAGGTCTGCATAATTTACCGGAACCACATCTTCTCCAAACGCTCTGACATGCGAGGCCACTGCCGAAGACATACATAGCCTTGAGTTGGTATCGATGTTTGCTGTACCTACGTAGCCCTTCATAAGTTTGTTCGCGACATAGTAGTCTTCAGTCAATAACTGTCCCGAAACGTACATAGACAGAGCGTCAGCACCATGCTGCTGACGAATATCGTGAAATCGTGTCGCAATCGCGTCAATCGCTTCCTGCCACGATGTTTGTTTGCCATTGATCTTTGGATACAGAAGCCGTGCGGGTCCGGTGTGGCTATCATCGAGCGATGAGCCTTTCACACACAAGGCTCCCATGTTTGCTGGATGAGTAAGATCCCCTTTGGTCGAAGCATCTTTTGGATTGCTGACACATTTTGCGACGAGGCCACAACCGACACCACAATATGGACATGTTGTATTGACACTTCTCGACTTCATAACGTCTCCTTTCGCCTGACTATATCAACAAAAAAAGGCGCCTCTCCTTGCTAAAAGAAGAGGCGCCTTTGCCATTGACGAGTTAGTTTTTTTGTTCACTTCAGTGCTGCAATCGCCGTTTGACTGCCCACTGAGATTTTCGTAAACAAGTAAATGCAAATTTGAGTCCAACTCATAGAAGTCTTACTTATCATAAGCTTACTTAAATCCAGATTTTAAGAATCCCCGTTATTGCGCTTTTGTATGCACTAAAACGGTGCATGCTATTCCGCTAATTCTCACATACTAGACACCCATTACATTGAGCTTTCCGATTGCACACCTAAACTAAGAATCATGATGAACGTGTGGGCGACCAATCCACAGATCTCTAATTGGGCCGGTACTTATGATGAAACCACTGGGCCGAGCATACTGCGCACTTTCGAAACTTCAAATACACACAGTCAAAATGTAAGAATAATGAATAAGGAACCGTAATTTACTGCCTGCTACTTTGAATTTGAGTATACTCGTTTCCTTGTTTATTCAAACACCATACATAGCGACCTATGACCGACACTATTAAGTTCATCGCCACCGATATGGATGGCACATTACTCGATGAAAACAGCAATCTGCCACCTGCATTCCCAGAGTTTTTCCAACGACTCAAAAACGAAAACATTCTATTCGCAGCCGCTTCTGGTCGTCAGTACTACAGCCTGTACGATACCTTTAAAGGTTATCAAGACGAGATGCTTTTCATCGCGGAAAACGGTACGCTGGTGATGCATCAGGGCAAGGAGCTTTATAGCTGTACACTAGATAGCGATTCCGTGCCATCTATCATCAATACAGCGCGTCGCATTAACGATACGTTCATCGTTTTGTGTGGTAAGAAAAGCGCTTATATCGAGACCCAAAACCCTACCGCACTCGAAGAAATCAATAAGTATTACCACCGCTGCGAGTACGTTGAGGATCTGCTTACCGTTGAAGATGAATTCATCAAGATCGCGGTCCTTAATTTCAATGGTTCGGCGGACTATATCGAACCAACAATTAGGCCTGCATTTGGTGATGATTTCCAAGTTGTGGTGAGCGCGAAAATTTGGCTCGATGTGATGAATAAAGTTGCTTCAAAAGGCGCTGCGATACGACACCTGCAGCAAACGATGGGGTTCACCTATGAACAAACCATGAGTTTTGGTGACTACTTCAACGACGCAGAAATGCTTAAAGAAAGCTACTACTCATACGCGATGGACAATGCTCACCCGGGCGTCAAAGAACTTGCTCGATTCTCTGCGCCAAGTAATACCGAGTTTGGTGTAATCAGTGCAGTGTACGACTTTTTAGACAAGAACCCGTAGGGTTCTAACAGCGAAATCTAAATGAAAAAGGGGCTCTAACTTATTAGGCCCCTTTGTAGTATTGCTGCGACGTTACTTCTGCCAGCGCTCTGCCGCCTGCGCATCAGAGTCACGCGATTCCACCCAGCGAGTTGATTCTGTCGTGCGCTCTTTCTTCCAGAATGGTGCCTTGGTTTTCAGGTAGTCCATGATGAACTCACACGCCTCAAAAGCACTGCCGCGGTGCGCACTTGAGACACCAACAAACACAATTTGGTCGCCAGCATCAAGGTCGCCAACGCGGTGGATAACGTGAATACCGTTTAGCATCCAACGTGATTCTGCTTCATCACAGATCTTTTCCAAAGAGCGCTCTGTCATTCCTGGATAGTGCTCGAGTGACATGCCAACGACGTTATCGCCTAGGTTCATGTCGCGCACTTTGCCCGTGAAAGTTACAATAGCGCCTGAAGCTGTGCCCTGCGCCAATGCCTCATACTCATCACCGACAGAGAAATTTTCACGTTGAACAGATACTCGAATGGTCATATTAGCCCCCAGTAACCGGAGGGAAGAAAGCGACTTCATCGCCGTCTTTCACAGCGGAATCGAGAGGCATGATATCTTGGTTGACGGCAGCAAGCAGCTTGCCTGGCTCAAGAGCCAGATCCCACTTACCTTCTTGTGTCGCCAAGTGAGCACGAATGTCTTCAACCGTAGCAAAGTCCATGTCTAGATCGACACTGTCTACGCCCACCAGCTCTCGAGTTTGTGCAAAGAAGAGTACTTTAATCATTATTCGACCTTAAAATGTCCTGACTTACCGCCAGTTTTTTCCAACAATCGAACGCTGTCGATGACCATGTCTTTTTGTACCGCTTTACACATGTCGTAAATCGTCAGAGCGGCAACAGATGCTGCGGTTAGTGCTTCCATCTCAACACCTGTCTTACCCGCGAGTTTACAGACTGATTCGATACGCACTTTGTTCTCATCTTCGAGCGCTTCAAGTTGGACTTCAACTTTAGATAGTAACAACGGGTGACACAGTGGGATCAAATCCCATGTTTTCTTCGCCGCTTGAATGCCAGCAATACGCGCCGTCGCAAATACATCACCTTTGTGATGATTACCAGAGGTGATCATTTTCAGCGTCTCTGGTGCCATATGGACAAAAGCTTCCGCTCGCGCTTCTCGAACGGTCTCTGCTTTTGCCGAGACGTCGACCATGTTGGCCTCGCCCGATGCGTTAATATGAGTAAATTCCGACATGGTATACCTCAGCAATTACTTAGTTAGGTGAGGCATAAAGTTACAAGGGCGGTGGCTCGCATCTAGCTGCTGCTTGATGATCTTCGTCCAACCAGTGCGACATGCGCCTGTAGAACCTGGCATCGCAAAAATAACCGTGTGGTTCGCAAAGCCGGCAATCGCACGCGATTGAATTGTTGAGGTGCCGATCTCTTCGTAAGATACCGCACGGAATAGCTCACCAAAGCCTTCTACTTGCTTGTCGAAAAGAGGAATGAGCGCTTCTGGTGTGCTATCGCGAGAGGTAAAGCCAGTACCGCCAGTAACCATCACCGCTTGAACGCTCTCATCCGCAATCCACTGTGAGACCACAGCGCGAATTTGGTAGATGTCATCAATAACGATTTTCTTGTCCGCAAGCGAGTGACCCGCTTCTTGTAAATTCTCTACAAGGTAGCGACCCGACGTATCATTTTCTTCAGTACGTGTGTCTGAAACGGTTAGCACTGCGATATTCGCAGGCACAAATTTGCTCTCTGCGTGACCCATGATTTTTCACCCTATAAAAACTGTAAACGTAACGTCGACGACTCGAGTTAGCCGCCGATAGATGCCAAGTGAGGCGTCATTCCTGAATTTCCATCATGTAGGAAGTGACTGACCGACTTGGTCTGTAATTGTGCTTGGATGCGCTCGATCAGCGCTTGCTCTTGAGTGTCTTCTTGTAGCAAGTCGCGTAGCTCAACTCCATGCTCGCCAAACAAGCAAAGATGCAGCTTGCCCATAGCGGAAACACGTAAGCGATTACAACTTTCACAGAAGTTCTTCTCATACGGCATGATCAACCCAATCTCGCCTTTGTAATCGGCATGGACAAATACTTGTGCAGGACCGTCGTTCTTCTGACGAGCCTTGAGTATCCAGCCGTTAGCAATAAGTTGATTGCGGATATCGACGCCTGACACATGGTGGTTTTGGAACAATTCGTCCATTTCCCCCGTCTGCATGAGTTCGATAAACCGAAGTTGAATAGGACGGTCTTTGATCCAGTTGAGGAACGAAGGCAGCTCTTTTGCGTTGAGATCTTTCATCAACACAACGTTAACCTTGACCTGCTCGTAACCGATTTCAAACGCACGGTCGATACCATTCATCACCTCGGTAAACTTATTTTCACCGGTGATCTGATGGAACATACGTGGATCTAAGCTGTCGACGCTGACATTGATGTGCGTCAAACCAGCTTGCTGCCAAGTATCCACTTGCTTCGCCATGCGATAGCCATTCGTCGTCGTTGCGACTTTAATGATACCCGGAGTATTAGCGACCGTTTCAATGATCTGAGGAAAGTCCTTCCTAAGACTTGGCTCACCACCAGTAATGCGCACCTTCGACGTACCACAATCTGCAAACGCAGTTACGACACGTTTAATTTCAGGTAGCGTCAAAAATGCCGGCCTTTTTTGACCGGGTGGTTTGTAGCCATCAGGGAGGCAGTATGTACATCGGAAATTACAGACATCTGTAACCGACAAGCGCAAGTAATAAAACTTGCGATGGAATTTATCTTCGAATTGTTGCGCCACGGAACACCTTTCCAAACACGGGAGGCGTGATCATTTCCAATCAAGCCCTTGTGACCTTCTGTCACTGGCTCAACACGCTTATCTGAATGGATACTCAAGTTTTAGGAGTAAATCGCAATCGACTTAGCGTTGTGAGCTCGGAGTTATGGCAGTTAACGAATGTGATTCGCTAACAGCTTGCGAGTAAAATACTTAATAACGACGGGGTTTTCCAGCTTTGTCATCAAAAAACCTTATCTATTCGTCATTTTTATTATAGTTGAGTATCGCTAATGAACAATTTACCTTATGTTACGACAACTAAGTAACACAAACGAAACAGCATAAAAGTAGAATAAGATGAGCAACTATTCATCAAAAAAAATCGTCGCGATCGGTGGCGGTCACGGCTTAGGGCGCATGTTGGCTGCGCTGAAAGATTTTGGGTCTAATGCCACAGGTATTGTCGCAACGACGGACAATGGTGGCTCCACCGGCCGCATTCGAGAGTGTCAAGGTGGCATTGCTTGGGGCGATACCCGTAACTGTATCAACCAGCTCATTACCGAGCCGTCTATCGGTTCCATGATGTTTGAGTACCGTTTCAAAGGCACCGGCGACCTGAATGGTCACAACCTTGGCAACCTTATGCTTACAGCGCTGGATAACCTATCCGTACGCCCACTTGACGCAATTGAGCTAATAAGAGACTTGCTTAAAGTCGATGTTAATATCATCCCAATGTCTGAGCACCCTTCAGATCTCAAAGCACTTTCGGTAGAAGGGAAATGGGTTACGGGTGAAACCTCTGTGGATGAAATGGAACAAGACTTACAGCGCTTAGATCTGGAACCTGTTGTTCCTGCAACTAAAGAAGCGGTGGATGCGATTCTCCAGGCGGACTGTATTGTGCTTGGTCCCGGTAGTTTTCTAACCAGTATCATGCCGCCGCTTTTGCTTGCTGATCTCAGCCAAGCTATTAACAGTAATACCAATGCCAAAGTGGTGTTTGTTGAGAACCTATCACCCGAGTATGGGCCAGCTGGACGAATGACGCTGGAGCAAAAACTACAATGGTGCGAGCGCGCTCTGCATGGCCGAAAACTCGATGTCATTTTAGGTGAGCAGGCACACCCAGATATTTGTTCAAGCTGGAATTGTATGACTCAGCCTCTGGCCTCACCAAATCGTGATTGGCGCCATGATAGGAATAAACTCAAGCAAGCGATTGAATCGCTGCTGCAATAAACTCAAGGCGATTCGCTGAACAACCCCAACAAAAAGCCTCATACTCAGTCACTTAGACATAGTAGAGGCTTTTTTGTATGTCAGGTAAGTATTCACTCACAGTTCCTCATTGCTATTCTGATAAAAACCCTACTTAGTTAACAATTGCTAACCAAGCAAATTGTTGTGCTGCCATGAATACATCACTCTAACATCACAACAATCAAAATAGCGAAGTGCCGACATGAACCAGTACGTGAATGACCCATCCAATTATCAACTGTTGATCAAAAATCTCCTGTTCTCCCCTGTTGCTTTCGATCCAGACCAAGAAATCGTCTACGCCAACTACCGCCGCCACAGCTATCAGACCTTCCATGACCGCGTAAGACAGCTTGCCAACGCCCTAACCCAAATGGGCGTTAAGAAAGGTGACACTGTTGCTGTCATGGATTATGACTCTCATCGTTATCTAGAATGCTACTTCGCGATTCCTATGATTGGCGCCAAGCTGCATATGATTAACGTTCGACTCTCCCCTGAGCAAATTCTCTATACCATCGACCACGCAGAAGACGATGTACTGCTCATCCATGAAGAGTTTTTGCCAATCCTTGATCAAATCAAAGGACGTATCGATACCATCAACGACTACGTGGTACTGCGTGATGAAGGCGACTGTGAGTATGAGCAGCGATTGGCCGCGCAACCGACCGAGTTTGATTTTCCTGATTTTGATGAGAACACGGTCGCCACCACCTTCTACACGACAGGTACAACAGGGATGCCAAAGGGGGTGTTCTTTACTCACCGTCAATTGGTGCTGCATACCCTAGGAATTCTAAGCTCTCTTGGCACCAACGCGGTTCAAGGCCGGCTGCATCAAGGCGACATCTACATGCCTATTACGCCAATGTTTCATGTTCACGCTTGGGGCCTGCCATATATGGCCACCATGCTTGGCATCAAACAGGTCTATCCGGGTAAATATATTCCAGATGTATTGCTCGGCCTTATTGAACAAGAAAAAGTGACCTTCTCACACTGTGTACCCACCATCTTGCACTTGCTACTCAACTCACCTAAATCGTCCTCGATAGATTTATCGGAATGGAAAGTCGTTATTGGTGGCGCTGCATTGCCAAAAGCGCTTTGTCAGGCTGCATTAGCGCGCAACATAGATGTCTTTGCCGGGTACGGTATGAGTGAGACCGGTCCAATCCTGTCGATAGTGCAACTCACCCCAGAACATCTTGAACACGATATGGAAACTCAAGCGGAATACCGAGCGAAAACAGGTAAAAAAGTCGCGATGGTCGACGTAGAGATCGTCGATGAACAAATGGAGCCACTTGCACACGATGGCGAAACCACAGGTGAAATTGTCGTGAGAGCTCCTTGGCTTACACCGAGCTACTACAAAGACAATAAGAACTCTAAGGCATTGTGGAGAGGTGGTTACTTACATACTGGCGATGTAGCAACCATCGACCAAGAGGGATTCATCAAGATTACCGACCGCGTGAAAGATATGATTAAAATCTCAGGCGAATGGGTCAGCTCCCTTGAACTTGAGGATATTCTTCATCAAAACAGAGCTGTTTCTGAAGCCGCTGTAATTGGCATGCCGCACAATAAATGGGGCGAAGTTCCTCTGGCTCTGATCACCCTAAAGCCTGAACAAACGGTGACAGAAAAAGAGCTATTAGGGTTTGCAAAAGGCTTTATCACCAAAGGCATCCTTACTCGCGAAGCGCTGTTAATGAAGATTAAGTTTGTCGACAACATAGCTAAAACCAGCGTTGGTAAAGTCGATAAGAAAGAGCTTAGAAAATTGTATTTATAGAGCGCTGCTTTGACTTACGAGCATAAAAAATGCAGCCACAACGGCTGCATTTTTACGTTTGATAAGGTTAATGCGCTACGCTTCTATCGTCTTAAGGTAGCGAGCATAAGTAGTATGCGTATTCGCCAGCAGTGCAAGCACTTGGTCGATCAAAGCTTGATCTTCCACGAGCGTGTTCTGCTTCGACTTGGCATCAATTTGGATCGCAAGCTGGCACAAGGGCTCAGCACCAAAACTGGCGGCGCTGCTCTTGAGTGCATGGCAAATTTCCGTCAGCAACTCCATTTTGTCACTAACTGTGCCTTCACTAAGTTGACTTTGATACGTCACCAACTCCCCAGTGAATATTCCCAATAAAATAGGAATATTGCTCTCGCCAATTTCGTTGGTAAGCTGCTCAACTCGGTCTTGATTCATAAACGTCATGCTTTGCTCTCACTCGCGTTCCATGCTTGGATTTTTCTATAAATGGTCGATGGACTTACGTCCAGATACTTTGCCGCCTGTGGGATATTACCGTCACAAGCCTCAATGGCCTGCTCAATAGTACGTCGCTCAGTTTGCCATAGCGGCACAATATCTTGTGGGCCAAATGATGAGACCGTGATCGTTGATACGGTTGGTTTCACGACGACCAAAGGCTCATTCAACGGTGGCGGCAACATATCTAACGTAATCTCTTTACCGTGGTTAAGTACCACAACATTACGTAGCACATTTTGCAATTGACGCACGTTACCCGGCCACTCGTAGTGGATGAAGCGTTCAATCACATCTTGAGAAAAGCGCACAAAGCTCTTCCCTTCCTCATGCGACATGAAGCCTAATAACGAGTAGGCAATTTCGATGACGTCTTCTTCACGATCACGAAGTGGCGGCAGGTGCAGTGGGATCACGTACAAACGGTAGTACAAGTCTTCCCTAAATCGTCCTTCTTGCACCTCTTTCCAAGGGTCACGGTTGGTCGCACACACAAAGCGCACATCCACTTTCTTCATCCGCGAGGAGCCCACTTTTTGAAAAGTACCGGTTTGAATAAAACGCAGCAACTTGGTTTGCAGTTCAAGGTCCATCTCGCATAGCTCATCAAGAAACAGTGTGCCACCATCCGCAAGCTCAGCCGCACCTTGTCTATCAACCGCAGCCCCAGTAAAGGCACCTTTCACGTGACCAAACAGTTCACTTTCAATCAGATCTTTAGGGATCGCGGCACAGTTAATTGCAATAAATGGCTTGTCACCACGTTTACTCGCTGCATGTATGGCTTCAGCACACACCTCTTTACCAGTACCACTTTCACCAGTAATAAAAATACTGGCTTTACTGGACGCGGCAGAGTCTATCGTGCGATACACGGCTTGCATCGGCTGGCTACTGCCAATAAAACCTTGATAGCTTGGGCTACCCGTATTGTTTATTTCATCGCGCAGTTTGGATGCTTTACGAATAGCGTTGGTGACAGTTACACGCAGACGGTCAGCTTCACAAGGCTTAATCAAAAAGTCTTGGGCACCGTGTTGCATCGCGTCGACCGCGATATCAATAGAACCGTGCGCCGTCATAAAGATGATCGGCACATCTGGATGAGACTGTTTCACTGCGTCCAGAACATCCATACCCGTCATATCAGGTAGACGCAGGTCCAGTAGTATTAGATCGGGGGTCCGATGCTGTAAGCTTTGAAGCGCATCGCGGCCATTGCCGACGATATTGATATCAATCCCTAAAGGAGAAAGATACGAGCGATATAAAGCCGCAACGGAGGCCGTATCTTCTACCATCAGTAAGTAGCGAGACTTCGGCTCGTCGAATAAAGGTTGCATAAATCCTAGCTAACTGTTGTTTTATTATGTTTGCTTTATTTGGTTACTCTATAAGCATATTCGCATTTTGCAATTATTGACTAAGAAAAACCATTTTTATTTTCCTGCTTAAAGCTTGAGCAGCCTACCAGACTGCTCTTAGCTTGTTAACTATTAGCGATGAAGTGTTGTCTAAGTTTTTCTATTTCATCACGTTTTTCAGCAGCTAGTTCAAATTCTAAGTTCTGAGCGTGCTGATACATTTCCCCTTCGAGCTTGAGAATTTGTTTTTCGAGATCTTGTGAAGACAAAGCTACATAAGCTTGTGAAGGCTCGGCCACTTTGGAAAGAGGTACCTGTTTACCTTTCTTCGGTTTACCGCCTTTAACCACACCACCAATTTCCATAATGTCTTTGATGTTGCGTTTGAGCGCCGTTGGTACCAGCCCCATTTTCTCATTGTACGCGTGCTGCTTTTCACGACGGCGAGTTGTCTCATCAATGGCTTTTTGCATCGATTTGGTGATACGGTCACCATACAAAATCGCCTTACCTTTCACATTTCGCGCAGCACGACCTATGGTCTGGATCAGAGAGCGTTCGGAGCGAAGGAAACCTTCTTTGTCTGCATCGAGGATAGCCACCAGTGACACCTCTGGCATATCCAAGCCCTCTCGAAGCAAGTTGATTCCCACCAACACATCAAACTCACCTAAACGTAAATCGCGGATGATCTCGGTACGTTCAACGGTATCGATATCTGAGTGCAAGTAGCGCACCTTAACGCCATGCTCATTGAGATATTCAGTCAAATCCTCTGCCATGCGTTTAGTGAGAGTCGTTACCAGTACACGTTCATCGATTGCTGCGCGCGCTTTTGCCTCGGACAGCAAGTCATCAACTTGGGTAGCAACGGGACGCACTTCAATTTCGGGATCTAAAAGGCCAGTCGGGCGTACTACCTGATCCGCAACATCGCCACCCGACTTCTCTAACTCGTATGCGCTTGGGGTTGCAGAGACAAAAATGGTCTGTGGCGAAATCATCTCAAATTCTTCAAACTTCATCGGACGATTGTCCAACGCCGAAGGTAGACGGAAACCAAACTCCACTAGCGTCTCTTTTCGAGAGCGGTCGCCTTTATACATTGCGCCAATTTGTGGCACGGTCACGTGTGACTCATCAATAATGAGTAACCCGTCTGCTGGCAAATAATCGAATAGCGTCGGTGGCGGCTCACCCTCTTTACGTCCACTCAAGTAACGAGAGTAGTTTTCGATCCCTGAACAAAAGCCAAGCTCGTTCATCATCTCAATATCAAATTGAGTACGCTGAGAGATACGCTGCTCTTCAAGTAGCTTATTGTTTTCTTTTAGATAAGTTGCACGACTGGTGAGCTCTTTTTTGATTTCTTCGATCGCATCTAGAATACGTTCTCGAGGCGTTACATAGTGGGTTTTCGGATAGATGGTGTAGCGCGCGATATCGCGTTGGGTAATCACACCCGTTAGCGGGTCAAAAAGACTGATGCAATCAATCTCGTCATCGAACATTTCAAGGCGTACTGCTTCTTGATCAGATTCTGCTGGGAAGATATCGATAACTTCACCACGCACGCGAAATTGGCCACGTTCAAACGCTACATCGTTGCGAGAGTATTGAAGCTCCGCAAGTCGAAGTAAGATATCACGCTGGTCGATCACCGCACCACGTGTCACATGAAGCATCATCTTTAAATACGAGTCGGGATCGCCTAGGCCATAAATGGCAGATACTGAAGCGACAATAATCGCATCTTTGCGCTCAAGCAGTGCTTTGGTTGCCGATAAACGCATTTGCTCGATGTGGGAGTTCACAGACGCGTCTTTTTCAATAAACGTGTCTGTGGTCGGTACATACGCCTCTGGCTGATAGTAATCATAGTAAGAAACA
The DNA here is from genome assembly GCF_059412285.1 of Vibrio sp. CB1-5. Classification (NCBI taxonomy): domain Bacteria; kingdom Pseudomonadati; phylum Pseudomonadota; class Gammaproteobacteria; order Vibrionales; family Vibrionaceae; genus Vibrio; species Vibrio sp. CB1-5. Next base: position 33,241 of record NZ_JBJHPB010000034.1, read on the forward strand.
AAGTACTCAACCGCATTATTCGGGAAGAAGGCTTTCATCTCACCATAAAGCTGTGCGGCGAGGGTTTTGTTTGGTGCCAGTAAAATAGCGGGTCTTTGCGCTTGGGAAATGACGTTCGCCAAAGTGAAGGTTTTACCGGAGCCAGTTACCCCGAGCAAAGTCTGGTGCGCGAGCCCTGAGTCTAAGCCATCGAGTAACTTCGCGATCGCGGTAGGTTGGTCCCCCGACGGTTTATAGTCAGAAACCAATTCAAAGTGTTTTGCCATCTATATGTGTCCCTTATTTGCAACCCTATTATTTGAGCGCTAGCGCTATCAATTTGCAACCAAAAGCTCGCCTTTATACGCACAATTTGCTATTGTGTGCACCCTAGCAAAAACCTTATCCACGCCAAGCCCTTCAATCCATCCACGGGTTTTCCCCAATCAATCACTACTTACCTGTCAATAAAATCATTCTCATTTTTGACACAACAACACACTACAAGTAAAAATCACTTTATTTCAATTAGATAAATGACAAACCATTCAGTTATTCACAACCCAATAAATGAGTAATTACTCAATTCAACACTCTTTACCGCACAATTAACACATTTATCCACAATTTTGGTGGATAAGTAAAACGACCTCATGAGCAATAAGGCTCCCAAGAAAGTAAAGTGTTTTTTGAAGTATTTTTTGCAATAATTTTTCGAAAAAACCATTGACTCACACATCTAGGGTAGCTAAGATTCGCCCCGCTTAAAGCAATTCCCCCTTAGTTCAGTTGGTAGAACGGCGGACTGTTAATCCGTATGTCGCAGGTTCGAGTCCCGCAGGGGGAGCCAAATTCAGAACAAGCCGTGTCGCAAGACGCGGCTTTTTCGTATCTGCGGCTCACAAACTCCTCTCGAATAACAGCCTTTTTGTCTGCTCTGGCTCACCCAATTCTGTACGTCTTTCTTTGTTTTTAGCCCGAATGCCTATACTTTTCGTACAAACGAGCAAAACCATAGATTTCACAGGTTGTTATTCACCGCTCAAAACTGGATAATATCGGGATCGGAGCTCTTTACACTTTTTATTATGACCGAATATCTTTTGTTGTTGGTGGGCACAGTACTCGTCAACAATTTCGTACTGGTTAAATTCCTTGGGTTATGTCCATTTATGGGCGTATCTAAAAAACTCGAGACGGCCATCGGCATGGGTCTTGCGACAACATTCGTACTGACTTTGGCCTCTGTGTGCGCCTACCTCGTTGAAACCTATGTTCTCGTACCTCTGGGTATTCAATACCTGCGAACAATGAGCTTTATTCTCGTTATCGCGGTTGTGGTTCAGTTCACAGAGATGGTGGTTCACAAAACCAGCCCAACTTTATACAGGTTACTCGGTATATTCTTGCCACTTATCACGACCAACTGCGCCGTGTTAGGTGTTGCGTTGCTAAATATCAATGAAAACCACAACTTCATCGAATCCATTATCTATGGATTTGGCGCAGCCGTTGGTTTCTCCCTAGTACTAATCTTATTTGCTTCCATGCGTGAGCGCATTGCAGCCGCGGATGTTCCAGCGCCATTCAAGGGTGCCTCTATCGCAATGATTACCGCAGGATTGATGTCTCTCGCGTTCATGGGCTTTACAGGGTTGGTGAAACTATAATGAGTACCATCCTTATTGCCATTGTTGCTGTTGTAATCCTAGCGGGTCTGTTCGGAGCCGTATTAGGGTTTGCTTCCATCAAGTTCAAAGTCGAAGCCGATCCAATTGTCGATCAAATCGATAGTATTCTGCCACAGACTCAATGTGGTCAGTGTGGTTACCCTGGCTGTCGCCCTTACGCCGAAGCGATTGCTAACGGCGATGCAATAAACAAGTGCCCTCCGGGTGGTCAACCGACGATTGAAAAGCTTGCCGACTTAATGGGTGTCGAAGTCGAAGACTCCGCTCACGATGCCGAAAAGTCGATTAAAAAAGTGGCCTTTATCCACGAAGACATGTGCATTGGCTGCACTAAATGTATTCAAGCGTGCCCTGTAGACGCCATTGTCGGTGGCACTAAAGCACTGCACACGGTTATCAAGGATGAGTGTACCGGCTGTGACCTTTGCGTTGCGCCGTGTCCGACTGATTGTATTGAAATGATCCCGGTAGAAACCACCGCGGATACATGGAAATGGCAAATGGATGCTATCCCTGTCGTCAACATTACCGAACCAACGACAGAACTAAACGGTAAGTAGGGAGCATTATGTTATCACTCATCGAACAAATTAAATCAGGTTCCCTTTGGGACTTCCCTGGCGGCGTGCACCCGCAAGAAAACAAGACGCAATCTAATCGCAATGAGATTGTGCGTGCTTCCGTACCGAGCGAACTCGTCATTCCTCTAAAACAGCACATTGGTAAGCCAGGCGATCTATTGGTTAACGTTGGCGATAAAGTACTTAAAGGTCAACCACTGAGCCAAGTCAACGCAGCCTTTATGTTACCTGTCCATGCGCCAACGTCTGGTACTATCAAAGCGATTGAACCTCGCACTATTGCTCACCCATCAGGTTTGAGCGATTTATGTATTGTGATTGAAGCGGATGGGGAAGACACTTGGTCAGAGCTTGCTCCGGTTGAAGACTACCGTACACTTGAGCCAGAGACGCTCATCGAGACCATTCGACTTGCTGGTATCTCCGGTATGGGCGGTGCGGGCTTCCCAACCGCGAAGAAAATCCAATCTGGTCTCCAGCGTACCGAAATCTTGATCCTTAACGCTGCTGAGTGTGAGCCTTACATCACGGCTGACGATCGCTTAATGCAAGATTGCGCCGATGAAGTGATTGAAGGTATCAAGATTCTCAAGCACATGCTTAAGCCAAAGCTAACCATTATCGGTATCGAAGATAACAAGCCTAATGCGATTAAAGTACTAGAGAAAGCCGCTGCGAACGAAGACATTGTTATCCGCGTGATCCCAACTAAATATCCATCAGGCGGTGAAAAGCAGCTCATCAAGATCTTAACCAACCTTGAAGTGCCAGTTGGTGGCATTCCTGCCGATATTGGCCTCATGGTACAAAACATCGGTTCTGCGTTTGCGATTAAGCGCGCCGTTTGCCAAGGTGAGCCACTTATTGAGCGTGTCGTTACCCTAACAGGTAAAAGCTTTAACCAGCCACGTAACGTTTGGACTCGTGTCGGTACGCCAGTGCAAGCGCTTCTAGATGAGTTTGGTTATAAAGCAGATAAGAAATCACAGCGTCTTATTATGGGCGGTCCCATGATGGGCTTTACGCTGCCGCACGCCAATGTCCCAATCACTAAAACGGCGAACTGTATCTTAGCACCGACGTTCCGCGAGATTGATCCACGTTCTCACGAAATCGCTTGTATTCGTTGTAGTCAGTGTGCAGAAGCCTGCCCTGCATCTTTACTTCCACAGCAGTTGCAGTGGTACGCAAAATCACAAGAATACGACAAGTGTGAAGAGCTAAACCTTAAAGACTGTATCGAATGCGGTGCATGTGCGTTTGTTTGTCCAAGCGAAATCCCGCTTGTTCAATACTATCGTCAGGCCAAAGCCGAAATCCGCACTCGTAAGCAAGATGCCGATGCAGCTGAACGCGCTAAAGTCCGTTTTGAAGAGAAAAAAGCACGCATGGAGCGTGACAAAGCGGAACGTGAGAATCGATTCAAGAAAGCCGCTGATGATCGCCGCAAGCAGATGAGTAAGTCTGGCGGGGACGACGCTATCGCTGCCGCTATTGAGCGCGTCAAAGCGCAGAAAGCCAAAACTGAAACCACTAGTGAGGTGAAACCAGCGGTCGCTGCTGCTATTGCCCGCGCTAAAGCTAAGCAGGCGGAAGCCGCTAAACAAGGTCAAGCAGAGCCCGACAATTCAGAAATGGCTAAACTGCGCGAAGAGCGCAAGCGTCAAGCCAGAGAGCGCAAAGCTGAGAAAGCGTCAGCACCAGAAGACGCGACGGCTGAAAGCAGCGCAGATATCGATCCGAAGAAAGCTGCGATTGCTGCAGCCTTAGCTCGTGCGAAAGCCAAGAAAGCCGCACAGCAACAACAAGAAACACCTTCTGATTCAGACAGCCAAGAAGCGAAAAAAGATGCAGTAGCCGCTGCGATTGCTCGTGCGAAAGCACGTAAGCAAGCAACACAAAGCGAAACTGCACCAGAAAGTGATGCTAAGAAGGAAGCTGTCGCGGCTGCAATCGCTCGCGCGAAAGCCCGTAAGCAAAGCACTCAATCAGCATCAACTGAAACAGAATCCGTGGAAAAAGAATCCATGGAAAAAGAAAGCGAAGCACCCTCTTCTGAGGATCCTAAAAAAGCAGCTATTGCTGCCGCTATCGCTCGTGCTAAAGCTCGTAAACAAGCCGCTCAGGTTGAGCCAGAAGAAGCAAAAAGCGAAACGCCAGCGTCTGAGACAGACGATCCGAAGAAAGCAGCAGTCGCTGCGGCTATCGCTCGCGCTAAAGCTCGTAAACAAGCCGCTCAGGTTGAGCCAGAAGAAGCGAAAAGCGAAACGCCAGCGTCTGAAGCAGATGATCCGAAGAAAGTAGCAGTGGCAGCCGCTATCGCGCGAGCTAAAGCTCGTAAACAAGCCGCTCAAGCTGAACAACCTAAAGAAGTGGTGACTGAGACGGCAACTTCAGAATCAGACGATCCGAAAAAGGCCGCCGTCGCTGCCGCGATTGCTCGCGCAAAAGCAAGAAAACGCCAACAAGAACAGAATAAGGAGAACAACTAGTGTCGTTCTTTATTGCTAGCTCTCCACATGCTCATAGCCGCAAACGTACGCCAGATCTAATGAAGGGTGTGGCACTGTGTGCACTGCCGGGTCTTGTCGCTCAGACTTACTTCTTTGGTTGGGGCACGATTATTCAACTTGCGTTGGCGCTTGTAGTCGGGCTAGGACTTGAAGCCGCAGTTGTGCTGCTTCGTAAGCGCTCTCCTGCCCTAGCACTTCGTGATTACAGTGCTTTGGTTACCGCTTGGCTGCTTGCTATTGCCATCCCACCATTGTCTCCATGGTGGGTAGTAGTCATTGGTCTACTATTCGCTATCGTCATCGCGAAACACCTTTATGGTGGTCTTGGCCAAAACCCATTCAACCCAGCGATGGTAGCCTACGTTGTGCTGCTTATCTCGTTCCCTGTAGAGATGACAAGTTGGATCACGCCAATTTCTATCTCAAACGAGCCCGTTGGATTTGCCGACGCTTTCACGCTGATTTTTGGCGGCTTTGATATGGATGGCTACTCGCTACAACAGATCCGCACCGGCATTGATGGCATCACAATGGCAACGCCGCTTGATGCATTCAAAACAGGCATCAGCAATGGCAACACCATGGGTGAAGTCCTGAACCAACCAATCTTTGGCAGCCTCGCTGGCATCGGTTGGGAGTGGGTAAACTTAGCCTATCTGCTAGGCGGTTTGGTACTGCTTAAACTTCGCATTATCCAATGGCACATACCTGTTGCGATGTTAGTGTCTCTAACGATGGTTAGTAGCTTCTTTGCAATGATTTGGCCTGGCGAGACAGGCTCACCCCTGCTGCACCTGTTGTCGGGTGCGACTATGCTTGGTGCATTCTTTATTGCAACTGATCCCGTTTCGGCATCGACGACAGTAAAAGGTCGTTTGATTTTTGGTGCCTTCATTGGCTTGATGATTTTCATCATCCGTACTTGGGGCGGTTTCCCAGATGGCGTCGCCTTTGGCGTACTGCTCGCCAATATGTGCGTACCGCTTATCGATTACTACACTAAACCAAGAACTTACGGGCACTGATATCATGTTGAATGCAATTAGAAAAAACGGCTTAACACTGGCTATCTTTGCGTGTGCATCAACAGGGGTCGTTGCCGTCACCCAGTATCTGACTAAGGATCAGATATTGCGCCAAGAACGCGCACAGCTGCAAGCAACGCTGAATGAGGTCATCCCTCATGAACTGCATGACAATGAACTATACGCTGCTTGCACCTTGGTCAGCGACCCAGCGCTTGGTACAACAGCAGCGCAGCCTGCTTACATTGCGACCATCAACAATGAGCCAAAAGCACTGGCTATTGAAACCATAGCACCGGACGGTTACAGCGGTGCAATCAAACTCATCATTGGTGTGGATATCGACGGTACTATCTTAGGCACGCGAGTATTAGCACACCAAGAGACACCTGGACTGGGCGATAAAGTCGACCTTCGAATCACCGATTGGATCTTAGGTTTTTCTGGCAAACAAGTGACCGAAGACAACATGAGTGAGTGGGCAGTCCGTAAAGACGGCGGCCAGTTCGACTCGTTCACTGGCGCAACCATCACGCCAAGAGCGGTGGTGAAAGCGGTCAAAAATACCGTGGAATACGTGAACAACAATCGCGATTCCATTTTAAACCAGCCACGTAACTGTGGAGGTGAGTAATGACAACCTCAAAAGAACTCTTTAAAAATGGCATGTGGGACAACAACCCAGCTTTAGTACAGCTGCTTGGTCTGTGTCCTCTGCTTGCGGTTTCATCCACCGTAACCAACGCCCTAGGCTTGGGACTTGCGACGCTATTAGTGCTGGTTGGCTCCAACGTCACTGTCTCTTTGGTTCGTGATTACGTGCCAAAAGAAGTGCGCATCCCGGTGTTCGTGATGATCATTGCAGCGCTAGTAACCTGTGTTCAGCTACTGATGAACGCCTACGCGTATGGCCTTTACTTGTCATTGGGTATTTTTATCCCGCTTATCGTAACCAACTGTATCATCATCGGCCGTGCAGAAGCCTTTGCCTCTAAAAACGCGGTTGGTCCCGCGGCTCTCGATGGTCTTTGGATGGGGATGGGCATGACGTCAGCACTTGTTGTGCTTGGCGCGATGCGCGAGTTAATTGGCAACGGCACCCTGTTTGACGGCGCCGACCTGCTACTAGGAGACTGGGCATCCGCACTTCGCATTGAAGTATTCCAATTTGATAGTCAGTTTTTGTTGGCCTTATTACCACCAGGCGCGTTTATCGGCGTCGGATTCTTGATTGCTCTTAAGAACGTCATCGATAAGCAAATCGAGCAGCGCCAACCAAAACAAGAAAAACCTGAGATTGAACGCGCTCGAGTTACCAACTAAAGCTTTTCATGCCCGAGATTTTCGGGCATTTTTATAATAAAAACACACTGGATACTCAGACACTGAGTACAAGCAATCAGCGGAAGAATTAGTCAGCAAATGAACAACACCAAAAGAAAAGAGATTCTAGAGCGGCTTCGCGAAAACAACCCCAAACCAGAGACCGAGCTTAACTGGAGCTCACCATTCGAACTGCTGATCGCGGTTCTACTCTCTGCACAGGCAACCGACGTTAGTGTTAACAAAGCCACTGATAAGCTCTATCCCGTCGCGAATACACCAGAAGCCATGCTGGCACTTGGCGTCGATGGTGTCAAAGAGTACATCAAGACGATTGGTCTGTTTAATTCCAAAGCCGAGAACGTCATTAAGACCTGTAAGATCCTTATCGAAAAACACGGCAACGAAGTACCAGAAAACCGCGAAGCGTTGGAAGCCCTACCTGGTGTGGGACGTAAAACCGCCAACGTGGTACTCAACACCGCCTTTGGCTGGCCGACCATCGCCGTAGACACCCACATCTACCGCGTCTCAAACCGCACTAAATTCGCGATGGGTAAAACCGTTGACGATGTGGAAGAGAAACTACTTAAAGTCGTACCAAAAGAATTTAAACTTGATGTGCACCACTGGCTGATCCTCCACGGACGCTACACCTGCATCGCCCGTAAACCGCGCTGCGGCAGCTGTATCATCGAAGATCTCTGCGAATACAAAGAAAAAGTCTATCCAGACAATTAATATTAAGGAGCAATGTTATGTCTAACGGCCGTATCCTTCACACCATGCTACGTGTAGGTGACCTAGATAAATCTATCTCGTTCTACACCGACGTCATTGGTATGAACTTGCTGCGCAAAAATGAAAACACCGAATACAAGTACACCCTAGCCTTCCTAGGTTTTGGTGACGAGTCTGAAGGTGCAGTGATTGAACTAACTTACAACTGGGGCGTCACAGAGTACGACCTAGGTAGCGCGTATGGTCACATCGCTATCGGTGTAGATGATATCTACACCACATGCGATGCGATTAAAGCGGCTGGCGGCAATGTCACTCGCGAACCGGGTCCTGTAAAAGGCGGCACCACTCAGATCGCCTTCGTCAAAGACCCTGACGGCTACATGATTGAGTTGATTCAGAACAAGCAAGCAAGTGCTGGCCTTGAAGGTTAAGTGCTGATTTAACTAAACTAAAATAAGAAAGCCAGTGGACATTAACCACTGGCTTTTTATCGCTTCAACCAAAACACTACAGCCATCAAGTTTCCACACATCCACCAGCCCTCTGCCCCCATGAAGCCACAGGCACCAGAACCAAAAAAAGAACCGATGTCATTTCACGACTACTTGCCATGAGCTTCAATATCCAGTCCCGAGACCATTAACTTGTATGTGTTTTTCAACTTACTTCTGAATTTCCACTCTAATCTTGACCATAAAGTCAGAAAATGGAAAGCTTCTTGCATATAATCGATAGACAAGGAACGGTTAGAGTTAAACGCTAACCTCGAATTTGCACTAGGAAGGTGATCATGTCTCAAGTAAAAATCAGTGTATTGGATAGAATATTCATGCACATTAGCATGCCAGCAAAAATGTGGCTCCCCGGAATATGTGGTGTTGTTAGTAATCTATTGTTTACTATGGCTTTATTGATGCAGCATGGCGCACTTAATAGTTTAGGGTTTAGTCTGTCCGTTGAGTTGATATTGATGTTTTTTGTTACGAGCATAGCGGTCATTATTTTTTTCAGTTTAGGTGCTTATAAGAACACCATACCTTTGTTGCACCACATTGTGACAACGATGCAATCCATTAAGGAAGGAGCTCTGCATTCTAGAGTTGGCTTTTCAGGAAGTGATGAGTTCGGGCGCATCGGGTCGGCCATTGACGGCACCATGGAAAAATTGGAGCGCTTATTAACTCGCGTCGAACAATCGTCGGGGTCACTCAAAAAATGCTCGGTTGAAACAGAACAAACATCTATTGAAATCGAAAGAAATATTGAACATCAGTCAAAACAACTATCGATGACATCGACCGATATCGAAAATGTCCAAGTATCAATTAGTCAAACCGCTTCAGAAGCTCTGAAAACATTGAAAGTAGGCGAAGAAGTGATGAGCTACTTTGACCAAATCACGGAAAGTAACAAACAGCTCAATACGTATTTTAGTGGACTTAAGCAAGATATTGATTTAGCAAACGCTTCCAGTCTGGACTTAGTTAGTGTTTCCAATAATGTGAAAACGGTGCTGAGTGTGATAACAGGAATTTCTGAACAGACGAACTTACTCGCGTTGAATGCAGCGATTGAATCCGCTAGAGCCGGAGAACATGGTCGTGGTTTTGCCGTAGTGGCAGGTGAAGTTCGCCAACTATCACAGCACACACAAAGTGCCGTTAGCGATATTGAAGCGATGACAAATGACCTGATAGGAACGGCGGATAGTTTGGTTGAAGCGATGGAAAAAATTCAATCTACCGTTGATAACATTGCCACGATTAACAAACTTTCCGATAAATACTTTATCGATATTTCGGCTAGCTATGGAGGCTTAATGGCACTGAACCAAAAAGTCAGTATTGAGTCTGATCACTCACAGTCACTTTGCGCAGAGTCTATGGCGCATATTCAAAAAGTATTGGCCGAGGCAAAAGATACCGCAGATAAGGTTAAGGTAATGAGAGCGCAAGGGGGGCAACTACAACTTATGTCTTCACAACTTCAAATATCGATGGCAGCTATTGGTCAGGAAGATATAAACTCGATTAATCAATACAGTTGAAATATAAGAGATAGGAAGCGCTAAAGCTTGAAAACCTGAAAGGGGGGAACGTCCTAAAAGACACACAAATCTCATACTTCCCCTCCCGACTGACTGCGTTTTTGTTCACATTTGCATGTAGAAGCTTTGGAAGTGAAAAATAGGTCGTAAAGTTGCAACACTATGTTCTCAGGACTCATTATGCTTTGGTGAGGAAAGATGGTTTAAGACAGCGCGTGACCACAAAAAACCAGTAGCCCCACGACCACTGGTTTCCAAACCTTCTACGTTAAATAGAACCTAAACCTCAGTCCGCCCAAACGAAATCACCACCCTTTGGTTCTTCGCTTTACCCACTGGCGATGCATTGCTCGCAATCGGACGACGCTTACCATAACCCTGCACCTGAATGCGGTCTTTCGGCAGCCCTAAAGAATGGAAATAGTCTTGCAAAATTGTTGCGCGTTTTTCCGATAGCTGCTGACTTTCACTCTTAGACTCCGAAGAGTCAGTAAAGGTGGACACTAAGACCAAGTCGATATCTTGGTTGTAGCGCACGTACTCAGCAATCTGCTGTAAGCGGTGTTGCGAGGTCTTATTGAGCTGCTCACTATTGCGGTCGTAGTGCAAGATAGTGAAAGAAATATCTTCAAAGCTGTATGGCAGTAGGTTAGCAGCACAATCGCTAAACACATTGTATTTGGCTTGAAACAATACCGAAGATAACGACACTTCGATACGCTCGTCCCGGCTTTGCCAGTCCTGATAACTGAACGTTGGATAACGACCTTTTTCTAGCTCACTCAAAATACCCCAAGCGGCCTGGCCACCGACGTAACCATTAAACTGTTTAAAGAACTGCAAGTTGGTGATGCGGTCAGCACTGTCACCTGGACGCCATGGTGGTGGCATCGACACTAAACTTACGTTGCGCGTTTCCCCCATAGAACGGCGCATCTTAAGTTCAAAATCGAGGTTCTTCTTTTTACTGGCACGAGCGACAAACTCCGCATCGCCAAAATTTGGGATCGGATGTACAAGGCGGCACTCAAGCGGTGTGTTACTTACCATTTCCCACTGCGACTGGGTGGGTGTTGCCACATAGCGCTTTTCTATTGCCGCATCCGCCATTGGGATTGCCAGCGTAGGTAGGAACAATGTGGTAAGTAAAGCTTTTAATTTCATACAGATAGACAACTCGATAACTTTTGCATTAGCGGCATGTCCTTGCCGCTAAAACATTTAGATGGATCTCCGTATAGGTCATTGCAATTTCCCCGCCAACATAGCGCTAGTGAAAAACAAAGCGCTAGTTTCCTGAAGGCGCGTCTCAGACAAGAAGGATTCTGATTACTTTTCATACCGCCCTTGCTCAACCAATTTCTTAGACCAGCCTTGGCTGTTGAGCCAAAGCTATGAATGCTTACTATCAATAGCCGTATAGAAGGCAAATTAAATGCCCGGTTTAGTTTTTTATGCTGACATAATCTGCAATAATGCCCGCTTCGTCACACTTGAAAACTCAAACATGTCTGTAGAAAACGAAGCACTTACCCTAAAAAAGCGATTCCGTGGTTACTTTCCCGTTGTTGTCGACGTGGAAACAGCAGGTTTTAATGCTAGCACTGATGCGTTACTGGAAATTTGTGCCATCACTTTAAAGATGGACGAAGAAGGTAACCTTGAGCCTGCCACTGTGATGCACTATCACATTGAACCGTTCGAAGGCGCAAACTTAGAAAAGGAAGCGCTGGAATTTAACGGTATTCGCGACCCATTCAGCCCACTTCGTGGTGCGGTATCGGAGCAAGAGGCGTTAAAAGAAATCTACAAAGTGATTCGAAAAGAGCAAAAGCAACACGATTGCAGTCGCGCCATCATGGTGGCGCACAATGCGAACTTCGATCACAGTTTTGTGAGTGCGGCGAATGAACGTGCCAAACTTAAGCGCGTTCCGTTCCATCCGTTTGCTACCTTTGATACTGCCACTTTGAGCGGTCTCGCCTTTGGTCAAACGGTATTGGCAAAAGCTTGTAAAGTCGCAGGAATGGAGTTCGATAACAAGGAAGCCCACTCGGCTCTTTACGACACTCAAAAGACGGCTGAGCTGTTTTGCCGAATCGTCAACAAATGGAAGGCTCTTGGTGGCTGGCCGATTGTTGACGACAACCAAGAATAAACAAACACACATTTTTAGAGATTATTATGAATCCTGTCGTTATTTCCGTTTGCATCATGCTGCTGCTCGCACTGATGCGCGTTAACGTTGTCGTTGCGTTAACATTCAGTGCCATTGTTGGTGGTGTCGTATCTGGTATGTCTTTGACTGACGCTGTTAGTGCCTTTGAAGGCGGCCTCGGCGGTGGTGCCACTATCGCACTTAGCTATGCGATGCTAGGTACCTTTGCTGTCGCAATTTCGAAATCTGGTATTACTGATCTACTTGCACAGAGCGTTATTAAACGCATCCATGGCAAAGAGAGTTCAGCAGGCACGACGGGTCTTAAATATGCAGTTCTTGCCGCGCTTATCCTAGTGACTATGTCGTCTCAGAACATTATTCCAGTTCATATCGCCTTTATCCCAATTTTGATCCCACCTTTGTTAGGCGTATTTGCAAAACTTAAGCTGGATCGTCGTCTAGTAGCGTGTGTGCTGACCTTTGGTCTAGTGACGCCTTACATGGTATTGCCTGTCGGTTTTGGTGGCATCTTCCTAAACAACATTCTGCTTAAAAACCTGCACGACAATGGCCTTGAGTCAATAACAGCGTCACAAGTACCAATGGCGATGTTGTTGCCAGCTGCTGGCATGATCACCGGTCTTCTAGTGGCTGTGTTAGTTAGCTACCGTAAGCCTCGCGAATACGCAGAAACCGAGCTAACACAAATTGATGAAGAGCCTTCACACATCAATAAAAAGAACATCGTTATTGCTCTAGCGGGCATTGTGACGGCTCTTGCTGTTCAGCTAACCTCTGGCTCTATGATCATTGGTGCACTCGCTGGCTTCATGGTGTTCACTTTTGGCGGCGTGATCGCTTGGAAAGAGACGCAAGATGTGTTCACTAAAGGTGTTCACATGATGGCAATGATCGGCTTTATCATGATTTCAGCGGCGGGCTTTGCAGCAGTGATGAAGCAAACTGGCGGCGTTGAAACGTTGGTTGAAGCACTATCAACAAGCATTGGTGACAACAAGCCACTTGCAGCACTTCTTATGCTTATTGTGGGTCTTCTGGTTACTATGGGTATCGGCTCTTCGTTCTCAACGATTCCAATCATCGCAACCATTTACGTTCCTCTAGCACTTGCATTTGGCTTCTCGCCTATGGCAACGGTTGCCCTTGTTGGTACAGCGGCTGCACTTGGTGATGCCGGTTCTCCAGCCTCTGACTCAACCTTAGGTCCAACATCTGGCCTAAATGCAGATGGCCAACACGAACACATTTGGGAAACCGTAGTACCTACCTTTATCCACTACAACATCCCACTTATCGTATTTGGTTGGATTGCGGCAATGGTACTGTAGTTAACTTCTGACTAACACCATACGCGAGATCGAAAAAAGGCTTGGTCATTGACCAAGCCTTTTTTCGATCTTCATGAATCCAAGACTATTTCTTTGCTTGTCTTGCTTCAAACGCGGCTAACTGTTCTGGTGTCGCCTTAGGTTGATGATTGGTTTTCCACTCATCGTAAGTCATGCCGTAGACGCGCTCGCGAGCGTCATCAATGTCTAAATCCAATCCTGCAGTTTCTGCTTCAGCTTTATACCATTTGCTAAAACAGTTGCGGCAAAAGCCTGCCAAAATCATAAGGTCGATGTTTTGCACATCTTTATTGCTGTCTAGGTGCTCTAGAAGGCGACGAAATACCGCAGCATCGAGCTTATCTTGTTGCTCTTGAGGTAGATCTTTATATTTGAAATCAGCCACTCTACTTTCCTTTTATTGTTGGTTTTTCTTCCTCCATCCTAACCAACAAACAAAAAAATGCCCAGTCGAAACTGGGCATTTATGACCTATACGTCGTTTAACTCACCATGACTGGCTCGCGCTTTCACATCGTGGCTAAGGGCTTTATTTAGCTCAGCCTCAACGTGACCTGGCGATTGAGTACGCGCCGATATCAAGCGGTACATCGCTGGAATAACGAACAAAGTAACCAAGGTCGCAAACGCCATACCGAAGAAGATTACCGTACCTACGGCTACTCGGCTCTCATAGCCCGCCCCTGTTGAAAGGATGAGTGGGATGGCACCTGCTAGCGTAGTAAATGCTGTCATCATGATTGGGCGTAGACGTCTTGCAGAAGCATCAATAATGGCTTTTTCAAACTCGATGCCTTTGTCACGAAGCTGGTTCGCAAACTCTACAATCAAGATGCCGTTTTTGGTCACCATACCGATAAGCATAATCATGCCGATTTGACTGTAGATGTTCAGACCTTGTTGCATGATGACTAACCCTAGGAAGCCGCCAAACACACCCATAGGCACAGTAAACATCACCACCAGTGGATTCACAAAGCTCTCGAACTGCGCTGCCAACACCAAATAAGCCACCAAAAGCGCTAAGCCAAACACCACTAGGATACTCGATTGGTTCTCTTTGAAGTCTTTCGACTCACCCGCGTAGCTCACCGAAATATCACCTGGCAGCATCTCAATAGCCTGACTGTCCATAAAGTCGAGTGCTTCGCCCAAGGTGTAACCATCGGACAAGTTAGCGGTAATCGTAATGGCTTTTTGCTTGTTATAGTGAGACAAACGAATTGATGACGCTACTTCTTCGATCTTGGTTACCGTATCAAGAGTAACCAGCTCGCCAGACTTAGTACGCATGTAAATTTGACTCAAGTCATTGGCGTTATTAAAGCTGTTTTCATCACCGCGCAAGTAAACGTCATACTCTTCACCGCGATCGACATACGTGGTCTCAGTTTTACCGCCAAGCATGATTTCCAGCGTATCTGAAATATCTGAAACGCTGATCCCAAGCTCTGCAGCACGTTCACGGTCGATGCTTACCACCAGCTCAGGCGTTTTTTCTGAGTAGTTAGTATTGGCGCCTTCCATATAAGGTGACTGCTCTGCCGCTTGTTCTAGCTTATCTGCCCATGTTTGCAACTCTGAATAATCGGAACCACCAATAACAAATTGTACTGGCTCGCTCGAGCCCCCTCTAAAGCCTGGCATGAACGGGAACACGCGAACATCGGCAATGCCAGCAAGTGCTTTTCTCGCCTCACCTAGCGCTTCCTGAGCTGTGACATTTCGATCATTCCAATCTTCGAGGATCATGATGACAAAGCCGGTTTGGTCGCCCGCCTGACCACCAAACGCTGGCGACTGGATGCTAAAGGATTTTAAGAAGCCTTGACCAAGCAGTGGCATCAATCGCTCTTCCACCACGTCCATGTTCGCCGCCATACGGTTGTAACTGGTCGCATCCGCACCACGAACAAAGGCAAAGATCACACCACGATCTTCTGAAGGTGTCAGCTGTGCAGGCACTTGTTGCATCAACTGGAAGCTGCCTCCGACACACGCCATAATCACGACTGGCGCTAGCCAGCGCCATTTTAGCGCTTTCGCAAGCAATGACTTGTAGCCACCCTCAAGCTTCTTAAATCCACGGTCAATGGACTGAGTAAATCGGTTCGGCTTAACGTTAGCACGCAAGATGGTGCTGCCAAGAACTGGGGTCAGCGTGAGTGCGATTAGCGAGGAGAATATCACCGACATCGCCAGCAACACCGAGAACTCGGTAAACAGCAAACCAATCATACCGTCCATAAAGGAGATAGGCAGGAACACCATTACCAAGACCAGTGTTGTCGCCACTACCGCGAATCCTACTTCACGAGCACCTTTATAGGCCGCGAGTAATGGAGATTCACCGCGCTCAATATGATGGAAGATATTCTCAACCACAACGATGGCATCATCCACCACTAGACCAATCGATAAGATCAGTGCCATTAGCGTAATGAGGTTGATGGAAAAGCCAAAGAAGTACGCCGCGATAAACGATGAAATCAGAGATACAGGTACCGTCACCGCAGGAATGAGCGTCGCTCTCGCCTGTCCGATAAAGATGTACAGCACTAAGATAACCAGACCACCAGTGATAAACAGGGTGTTGTACACCTCTGAAATCGAACGGTCGATAAACACCGTGGAGTCGTAGTCAATCGCAAGTCTCGTTCCATCAGGAAGGAACTGCTGCATACGTTCCACTTCTTTGTGGACGAGGTCAGCCACTTCAAGTGGGTTAGCATCTGATTGCGGTACGATACCCATACTCACATTTACGACACCGTCACTTTTAAACGTCGAGTTTTCGTTCTCTGCGCCAACGTAAACGTCAGCCACATCTTTAAGGTAAATGGGCGTGTTGTCGCTAGCACGTTTAACAACTAAGTACTCAAAATCTACCGGCGTGTTGTAAGCACGCGCAGTACGCACCGACATCACCGTCGCATCATTTCGCACTTCACCGCCCGGACTTTCGAGGTTTTCACTTCGCAAAGCCGCCGTAATGTCTGATGCAGTCACACCGCGTCCTGCCATATAAGCAGGCTTAAGCTTGACGTACATGACCTGATACAAACCACCAGAAATATCCACCGAACTCACACCGGAAATCAAACTAAAGCGGTCAACCAACACACGATTTACGTAGTCGGTAAGCTGAGTTCGGTCCATCTCTGAGGAGCTAAGGTTAATATAGAGAGAGGCTTGTCCGCTGCCGTTATTTTTGAATACCAGTGGATCGTCCGCTTCATCAGGCAGCGCGCGCTGCGCCCTTGCCACCGCGTCACGAACATCACTTACGCCAGAGTTCAAGTCATAACCAAGTTCAAAGGTTACAGTAATACGAGAACTGCCGTTGCGCGTGGTCGATTCAATCTCATCAATGCCACTAATACCCGATAATTGGTCTTCAATCACCGACGTTATTTGGCTTTCAATAATGGTCGCGGATGCACCGTCGTAGCGAGTAGAGATCGACACCACAGGGTTTTCGATGTCCGGCATTTCGCGCACAGCCAGTTTGCTAAAAGAAACCAGACCAAATACACAAAGCAGTAAGCTAAGTACGATCGCGGCTACCGGACGTTTTACAGAAACATCGGATAACAACATTAGTTGGCTTCCTTCTCTTTAGGCTTAGTCGCACCCTCAGGTTTGCCGCCTTTGCCACCGACAGGTCGGCCGCTTGCATCGACTTCCGAAACGGACACGCCATCACGCATGTTCACAATACCTTGAACAACGATACGTTTGCCAATTTCTAACCCCTCTTCGATGACCACCTGATTGCCGACACGTGCACCAAGAAATACTTCTGTGCGGTGTGCTTTGTTATTGTCATCAACCACGTAGACATAACGCTTAGTACCGGAATACTCCAACGCTTGAACTGGAATGATTGGCGCTTCAATAGGGGGGAATTCCATGCGCGCTTGAGCTAGCATACCCGGCTTAAGACGTGCTTCCTCGTTGTCGAAGTGGATACGAACGCGAAGGTTGAGCGTTTCTTGATTAACGCGAGTATCAATAGCGATCACTTTACCGGTAAATACGCGAGTTCCCCACGCGGAAGTTCGCGCTGTGACCGCCATGCCTTTCTCTAGCATTGGCAAGTAGCTTTCAGGAACCTGAAGATCTAGCTGCATCACAGACAGATCATCGAGAGTGAGTAGCTCAGTACCCACATTCACCAGTTTACCTCGGCTGAAATCAATCAGACCAACGGTGCCAGCAAATGGGGCTTCTATATAGAGGTCGTTTAAGTTCGCGTTAGCGGCATCTAAACGCGCGTTACCAATCTCAACCACCGCTTTTTGGGCATCGATCTCGGTTTTTGTGATCGCGTT
This sequence comes from Vibrio sp. CB1-5, assembly GCF_059412285.1. Taxonomy (NCBI): domain Bacteria; kingdom Pseudomonadati; phylum Pseudomonadota; class Gammaproteobacteria; order Vibrionales; family Vibrionaceae; genus Vibrio; species Vibrio sp. CB1-5. Next base: position 51,009 of record NZ_JBJHPB010000034.1, read on the forward strand.
GCGATCCACTAAGCGTTCAAACTCAGCAAGAATACGTTTTTGGTCACGTACATAAGCTTTCGCTTCTGCGACAGCAGCGAGCGCCTTGTCATCATTAAGCTGAACCAGTAGTTGACCTTTTTCTACGGTTTGATTAGCCGTCACTTGAATGCTATCAACAATGCCATTCACCTCAGACGCAATAATGACAGATTCGTCAGCTTCAAGTTTGCCGACGAGAGAAAGCGATTGCGAGACTTGGTGGATAGCAACAGGTTCGGTCACCACCGACACTGCCTTGGCGCCAAAACTCCTTTTGGCAAAACTTGCTGGAGAGGCACATAGAATAGACAGTGCGAGCAAGCCCGTTATGGTTTTATTTTTCATTGTATGTGTCTTATCGTGTAAAAACTTAGGTTATTTTAACGAGTTATACGCCGTGTAACGTCAAGAAGTGTAAATCTCTCCAGAGCAGTTCATTTACATTTGAGTTTAATCTCTCCTTCTTACTCGTCGCGTAGAACCACTATAACTCCCTGCTGTTTAAATAATAATGACTAAAAACACGCTTTTTGGCCCTCTCTGCCCAAAAAGGCACCATTCAGTTCAAAATCAGCAAAAAAGGGTTTACAGCCATACGGAGTTTGTTATGATGCGCTCCGAACTTGAGGGATGTGTTGGGAAAACATCAAACAAGTATAAAACCCTGGGGGGGTTCCCGAGTGGCCAAAGGGAGCAGACTGTAAATCTGCCGGCACT
>NZ_JBJHPB010000035.1:0-49083 GCF_059412285.1 Vibrio sp. CB1-5
GGTGGGTCAATTTTAAATCGGCGTTAGTGGGTCATTTTTACATCGGCGCTGACATTTCTGAGATTGGCATGATCCAGACAGGTGATACGATCATGTTCTTACTCAGAGACAGAAACGCCACATACTACGCCCGCTATTATTTCCCTCAAAAACTTCAATCTATTGGTTATCCAAAAGAGCTAAGATTTTCTCTCTTGACTAAAACTCGCTCAGAAGCAATAGACAGGGGTTTGGCTGTTATAAGCATGATCAGACAGAACGTTAGGCATTTATCGCTCGACGAGTGTGTTGAGCATGTCCTGAGTCAATTGAGGGAGCAGATCACCTTCTATCGCAACAATCACTTTCCGACAGGTTTACCAAGAGTAACTGAGCTTTCAGTAGCACCTTTAGCCCACCTCGATAACCCAGCACCTAAAGCACAGGCAAAGGACACCAATTACCTTTCTGAATTTATCCAGTCAAAAAAGTTGGAAAAGTTACTCCCCCGCACTATTCAACAGCTTGAATCTAGAATCACTGCATTTCTTACCTCAAGCAGTCTGACAAAGTCACAACTGAAAGCTAGCTCGAAAGACGCTATGGCTTTTAGAGATAAATTGCTGATGTCGGGAAAATCCGAAAAAACTGTTTCTGAGTATCTTGCTGCGATAAAGCAGTTCTATGGATGGTTAAGTATACGAGGCGATATTGATGCTAATCCCATTGAAAAAGTGACTGTCAAACGTAAGAAATCAAGGGTATCTGATGAGCGATCACGATGGAGTACCACAGAATTATCAAAATTATTCCGACACAGTAATTTTTCAAGACTTAGTTCGGAAACACCGGATAGGCTCTATAGCCAAAAAGAACAAGAAGATTACTGGGTTCCACTCATCTTGCTTTACACGGGGGCTAGAGTCTCAGAAATTTGTCAGTTAAGCACCAGTGACGTAATAGAAAAAGAGGGTATTTGGAGCATATCGATCAATGAGGAAGGCAAGCACAAGCGACTAAAATCAGCAGCTGCAACACGAGTTGTTCCCATTCATGCCAAGTTAATGCAGCTAGGTTTTCTACAGTACGTTCAAATGCGTCAAGAACAAAAAGCGACTCAACTATTCTCTTTTACCCCATATGGCAGAGACAAAGACTGGTCTAAAGCCTTTATAGTCCGATTCTCGAAAGTTCTAGACGAAATAGGATTTACACGTGGTCTAAGGCCTACATTGCACAGCTTAAGGCACACTTTTATTGATGAGCTTCAACAAGCAGGAGTACAAGAGCATTATGTTGCTGACTTAGTCGGTCATAGTAAAAAGTCGATTACATACGCACGTTATGCTAAACAATTGAATCTCTCTGCATTGCATGACGTTGTTCAGGCAGTTGAGTATCGACTTGTTTAAAAGGGGGTGAAAATTGTACAGTTGTAATAAACATGAATTTATTACAAGAGCAAGAATTCAAGTCGCTTAGGAAGAGCGTCATAAAAGCAATGAATAAGCTTCATATTGCCCTCAGTAACGGGGAAGATAGAGCTGTGGTTCAAGCTGTTCAAAAAGAACTAAACAGGGCGATAGCAAGGTTGCAAGCTCTCATCCATGACGCACAAAATGACTATGAGATTAGCCCTGAATCACCGTTTATCGACAAAGTTCTTGTGGGAATAGCAAAGCGCTATCCATAAGAACAAAATATCGTTGAGCAGAGCAGATTTTATGCAAAAAATTGTCCAGTGTGGTGCCGTGTAACATAAATATGCACCATATTTGTTGCGCCTAGGTATGCAGCATGTGGCTACCCATATGGTTTGATATGTCTTACTTTACTAAATACCATAAATCTATACTATAAAAGGAAACAACACAGATACTTAGACTCAGTATGGCTAGGAAACAGTTTGCTAAAACCTTTATTACTCTTGCAGATATATACACTGCTTATAGGAAAGCTAAGTCTGAAGCTTTTTATGACAATTCTGCCCCAACATCATTAGATTTTGCGAAGTTTGAACAGAACATTAAGGAAAACATTGAGGCTTTATTTAAACAAGTCACTGAAGACACCTTTGCATGGTGGGAGAAAGAAAACTTCATTGGCGATCACTATTATGTTCCAAAAAGCCTTGATGACTCCGATTGGAGCAATGAACAACAAGTTCATTATCGCTCTGTTGACCCTTCAATAGACTGGCAATTAAGGTTCAGTGAAAGCGGCAACAAGAAGTTAGACGCAAAATACCGTTTAGTGATCAAACCAACGATTAACTATCAGATAGTGTCTGCGCTGTGGATACTTAAAGTTGGGCATGAATTCGAGTCAAAGCTAGATAAAAATTTATCTTACGGCAACAGACTTCGCAGAAAGCGCCATAGTCAACCCTATGATGATTCATTAAACGGAGAGTTAAACCTCGATTCTTCAGGGCTTTTTTCACCATATTTTTCAGCTTATAAGTCTTGGCGAGAGAAAGGTCTCTCTACGATGAGAAATCTTATTGAAAATGGGAAAAATGCTACAGCTGTAACAATGGATCTGGCTGGATTTTATCACAATGCTTCCCCTAATTTCCTATTGAAGCCCTCCTTCCTAACTGAAATTGGCATTCATTTAACTAAAGATCAAAGGAGGTTCACGCGACAATTACTAGCTTCAATGGGGCATTGGTATTCACTAACTCCTGATTTTATAAACAGACCTGAAGGTGCTCTACCAGTTGGTATATCAGCTTCAAAAGTAATTTCCAATGTACTCCTTTATCAACTTGATAAAGAGGTTCATTCTAGTCTCAAGCCAGCATATTACGGTCGATATGTTGACGATATATTTTTAGTTTTTGAGACACCAGAAGAAGCAAGTACTGGCAATGAAATTATTTCTCATATTAATAAGAAAGTAGATTGTATAAAGATATTTAGGCAGAAAGGAGAGCAACCAAGCCTAAGGCTTAGGTTTATATACGCGCAAGACTCTGATTTAACGTTTACAGCAAGTAAACAGAAAATATTTAGCTTATCTTCTGATCATGGTGAGGACTTCATCAATCAAATTGAAAGCCAAATTCGTGAACAATCTAGCGAGTATCGATTACTTCCAGAGGTTCCTCATTCTTCTGCTCTAATGGCAGAGAAGACACTACTTGCATCTCCTGATGCATCTTTGATAGCTGATGCGCTCAGAAAAGCTGATGTAGTTTCAGTAAAGAGAATGGGACTTTCCTTATTGCTTAGAGATATTGAAAGCTATACGTCTGATTTAGTATCAAAAGATTGGGTAGAGATCAGAAAAGAATTCTATGGTCTCGTAGAGCGTTATCTATTGACTCCTAAAGGGCTTTTTGACTTATCTGGTTACTTGCCTCGCGTATTCAGCTTGATGATTTCGAATCAAGATTTTGATGCAACAAAAGATTTTATTTCTGAGCTAAATGAATGCCTTGATCTTTTAGAGCGAACAACCAAGCCTAACTCAAAGAAACAGCTCACTTCGTGTCGCCAGTACTTATATTTATCACTGAAAGAAACTGCTTTGAAAGCTTCGACATCGAAAGGGTTTAATAGCTGGGAGTCGCTGTGTTCTAGTCTAGAAATGTTAGATGACATAACAACAAATTCAACAGGCAGGCATAGCTCTATTGAAGACATTAGAAGATATAATCGAATCTTACTTCTCTCTGATCTAGGAAGTCGACCATATAAAGACTATTGGTATTATGACCAAAACAGAGAATACAGAACTAAGCGTTTTCCTCGCGCTAAAAGTATTCAGAAAGTCTTGAGACTCAAGCTGATAAAGCGTTTTCGGGAAGAAGCTAATCTAAAGACACCACATTGGCCAGCGCTAGCATTCCCAACACGACCATTAAGTATTCAAGAGATAGCGATTGTATGCCCAACAGTGCTTAGCGACCCTAAGCTATTTAAAGATTCAATATTGGGGCTTAGAGGGGCTGGTACATATAGCCTCGATAATCTAGGGCTGAAGATGGATGAAGTAGATGGTGAATGCTACAACGTTCCTAAGCATAGCAAAAAAAAGACTATTGTAGCTCTTACAAACTTTGAGACTACTGACCAGCAATTTCTGAGTGCCTTAAAAGGAAATCCGGATAGGAGTGTAGGAAGATATGAGTCAGTAAATCATCTCATAAATAATATATTGAAAACCAACCCTAAGGCTGATTACATTGTATTTCCTGAATGTTCGATGCCGCGGCGTTGGGCCTTTAATATTGCCAGCCGTTTAGCTAGACAAAACATATCGTTTATCGCTGGTCTAGAGTACTACCAGCACAGGAATAAGAACAATATAGTTCGTAATGATTGCTTAATTTCTCTCACTACGCGTGTCACCGGATACTTAAGTAATTTAGTGTTTATGCAACCAAAAATCATGCCCGCTCATGAAGAGAAGATAACCCTAAGTAAAGAGCGAAAAAGGCTCTATGCGCCAAGTTGTAACGATGATGCACTGCCAATTTATAAGCATGGTCCCTACCAGTTTGGAGTTATTGTATGTAGCGATCTAACTAATCCACAAAACCGAGTCAGGTTTCAAGGAAAAGTGGATAGCCTGTTTGTCCTTGAATGGAACCCCGACGTAAAAACTTTTAGTTTTTTAGTTGAGGGAGCTGCACATGATGTCCATACATTCGTTGTTCAAGTCAACAACCGAAAATACGGAGATAGTAGAGTCAGAGCACCATATAGAATTGATTATAAGAGAGACTCTGTCCGCATAAAAGGAGGTATCGCTGACTACTTTGTTCTAGCTAAAATCGATTATGGCAGCTTACGAAATTTTCAAAATCAAACATCTCGTCGTACTAAAAACGACGAATTTAAGCCCCTACCTATTGGATTCAACATGTCGAAGAATCGCAAATAAAGAATGAGTAAACGATGATTAGCAATGAAGTTTGTATTAAGTTAACGGAGCATCCATTGGTTGATGCTGCATTATGGGATAGTATTCTTAGCGTACTTTCTGATGTCGCGACTATTACAGCAGTTATTATCGCAGGAGTCGCAGGGTATATTGCTTATCAACAGCTATTGGCGAGCCGAAAACAAAGTGCAGCAGCTCTTTACAAAGAATACTTGCAGTTATGTATCAATAACCCTGATTTCGCCGAGGGGAAGTACAGTACTAACAATAAAAGAGAGTATCTATGGTTTGTATCTCAAATTCTATTCACTTTTGAGCAGGTGGTAATAGCTAACCGAGGAGATAAACAGTGGTTTGATACAATAGAGAACCAATTAACTATCCACAAGACACACCTTACTACATCGAGAACAGCCAATAGTGGTGAGTGGGAAAAAGAATTAGCCAAAATCATCAAAAAAGTCATTACCAATACAAATTAAAGCTAGTACTATCATGTAGTTGCTAAACTTCTATCATGTGTAGTAGTAATGATAATTTTCCTATACTCAAATTAGTCAATGAGTTAGTGTATTCGTTGAATCACTAACTCACTTTTAACCAAAAAGTAACCCTCAACCGTAATCATATTAAAACTACAAAAGCATAACACTGTCGCTTACGTGGTTATGTATGCTAAAAAGCTTATCGCTATTCAAATATTCCCTAATCTAATCCCTTGAAATTGGAAGGGCGTAGCGTAATCATCAGCACTCATTGAAGCGCATCCTCTATCGTGTCACCCATGCAGTAAGCGAGAAACTGCACCATGTCATCTTGCATGTTTGCATGCAAAAACTCTTCCAACGCCTCTGCCTCATCAGGTCGCAGTTCAAACGCTTTACGATTACTATGCGCAGTCAAAATGCGCTGTGCTACCCCTTTAAGCATGGCACTATCCATGTCGTCGTACGCAGCACGATCTGAGAGCAACTTTAAGAGCATAGCCCGCTCACGTTGCTGCGCTTTGTGCATACGTTCTGCAAACTCAAAAGCTTTTTTTAATGTAAAATTACCTTTCATGATCATCCTATTTGTAAACTTGTAAACAACAGCTTTGAGTAAGCCGCTTATGGGGCATAGTTATACCGACAAAAAATAACATGTACAGCATTGGCGAGTGCAAAAGTCGATAAAATTCAGTGGTTTACATGTTTACTTTCAATTTTTTTGCTGCACCTTTGTTTACATGCTTACTTATATCGTCGACGATTTTTTGCTTTTTTTTAAATGCATTTTCCGCAAAATTTAGATCGTCATAGTTATATTCAAATGCATTATTCAAATCTATTTCTATTTTCTTTCTCTCCTCTCTCCACTTGTCACCATATTGCTTGGCTAAGTAACCAAATTGTTCTTTTAATATTTTTTCTTGTTTTTCGCAGTAAGCATCGAGAGGCGGTAACATACGTGCTAAACATTTATTAACAATACTACTTTGCTGTTCTTCTAGCTTATTAACTAAGGAGGATTTATATTCTTCTTTTAACTTTTCGTAGTCTTTATTTATTTCTTCATAAAACTGTTTAACTTTCTTGTGCGATGCTTTAGCACCATGTTTTGGTGGTACTAAATCAAAGAACTTAGACATGTGAGCATTAAAATCACGCTGAAGATCCGCAAGCTGCTTTGGTCCAAAAGCATCACGAGCAGAGAGCCTGACGCCTCCTTTCTCTCCGCTTTTCGATAGTAAAGGGACGATTTTTGCGTGAATATGAGGGGTTGATTCGTCAAGGTGTAACGTTATGTTACTGCACCTATTTCCAAATTTTGCATTTAAAAAGTCACTTGCTTTAGCTGCAAACAAGTTAATGTCTTTATTTGTTTTAAATGCATCACTCGACAAGCTTAATAGGGCATCCATGCATATAACCGCATTTTTCCGTGGCTTTATGTTGTATTTATCTAAAACCCTTTGAACGTCCTTGGATTCAACATTTGACCCTTTTAATATCCGATTGGAGTTGAATTTATTTGGATTAGCGTTAGGTGTTTCAGCAAATCGATGTACGTGAGAAGACGACTTATTTAAAGATGATTTAGATTTTATTTTTTCAAATCTAAGAATAGTTGTATTCATTTTTAATTTAAGAATATTAAAAATGAAGCTGAACTACAATTGCATTGTATACTCACTATACAAAGTACCTTTGTGTTCGCCCTTCGGGTAAATAAAAGCCTCCTTGCGGAGGCTTTTTTGTATAATCAATGAGACTGTCTAAGCTAACTAATTACCTTAACGTCAATCGTTAAAACTCAGGTAAGCAATCATACTCTTCACCTAGCGCAAACTCGTAGTTACTCTCAGAGATTTTCCTATTGATGAAGAATTTCACTTTTTCAATTGGCTTGCCTTTTTTGTAGCGGTTTTTAATTGCTTTAGCATCGACTTCCAGATCAGATTTTTCATTGACCTCATTAATACTCTTGATAACGATACGCTGCCAAAAGTGACGTGTACACGCCAGCTCATCCAATTCAAACCTATTCCTAAGCTCAGATATATTTATTTCAAATGATGCTGAAGGCTTAGAGCCAATTCGCAGAGAAAACCAGTGATAGTATCTAAGGGAGTACTTGTTTTTGAAGCTAATCAGAGTCGCTAAGTCAAGACTTGTATATCCTCTTAGGGATAACACATAGGGGATGAATTTTTGGCTAAATACCATGATCACATCATTGTTTTCAGCCTTTCCACAGTAATCCATAACTTTAATGTTCTGCTTTGACCTTTTCCCTGTGTAGTCGGGAACATCGATGTCCATTGTGAAGGTTCTCAGTTCCTCAATCGCTTTATCAAAGCATGCATAATTCCTTGAGCTAGTCTTAGTGTAATTCAACAGCATTTTCATTGGCAAAATTATGGTTCTGTATTCTTTGCACCAATAAAAATCTCTGTAGTCTTGATCAGTTAATCCTGAAAAATCTCTTTTACCATTAGTGTTGAGCAGGTTGTAGTTTTCACTTGAACTTAGAAAATCATTGATATCAAATAGTGACATTGAAATAAACAATAGTCTTTGCGTCTGAGTATTTAACGAAAAAGTTGCAAATGCAAATTCATTTCTCAATCTTAAGGCTTTTACCCCGTCTTCATGCGGCGGGTTGATCATATCAAAATCTAGTTCAAGTTTGGCAGTGTCAGTCATTCTATTCTCTTTTTCTTTCACAAATAACGTGCAGTAATGATCACAAATATTGTGTCATATCTTTTCTTTGCTTATCGAATGGTTATATTCTTAAAATCAACAAGTTAATTTGATTATTGATTTTTCTCTACTACACAATTTATGTGTCGTTAAATCACAAAACATGTATCGATAAGTTCATTATTAGTCCATCACATCAATGGCTTATGAATCGGTAATATATACCTTAATATATAAAGTAATATATAAATCATAATAGTTAGGTTTAGCCTAACGTTCGCTAATGCTCACTACTAGCCCTAACGGGCAATCGAAGTGTATGAGACTATAACAACGCTTAACATGTATATATGTTGTTGCTTGAGGCTTAAGTTATTAGAAGAACTAAAGATAGAGAAGATATTTATAGCAGTATGCTAATAATAGTCATGATTGGGAAGTTAATTCCTAAATGAGATGCAAATCTACGTGTTTATGAGATTAAAACCACCAGCGGCAAGCTATTTTTCTCAAATATAATAAGATGTGTTTTATTATTATTAACTTGCGTTACATTCTTAAGATGTAATTGCTATCCCAGTATTTCCTATGAAAAATGCATATCAGATTTTATGAATGTTTAATTAGGATTTAAGAAATGGTTCGTCAAACTCGTGTAACTATCGCAACAGCAATCAGAACAGCTCAAAAAGAACTTGAGAAAGACTACAATTCAGGCTTTATCAAAAAGTCTACTTACAAGGGAAACAAGAGTAGCTTTCGAACTCTATCGAAACTAATCGGTCGTTACAAGTTAACAGAGTTGAATGCTGCTGCACTTGAGAACTTTTTCAATGAGGAGTTGTTGGAAGTCGTGCATTCAAAAGGTGTTGGGTACAAAGATAAGACTCGGTTAAACATGCACACATCATTAAAGTATGTCTACGAACACTACTACAAGAGAGATATGATACGTGTAAACCCCTTCTTGAAAGGCGTTAAAGTCAAGAGAAAAAATGATGGCGAGCCAATACTGCCTTATCTTGCTAGCGAAATTAAAGCCCTGCTATCTGTCAGAGACGGAACTGGCATTGTTGAAGGGTTCTATTTCGCGTGTCGAGAAGGTCTTCGAGTTTCTGAGTTAATCGCGCTGACCGAGCAAAACAGTCAGATCTTTGATAAAGAGCCTTCAGTGCTTATCGACAAAGCACTGGTTCTGGATGAGTTCAATAATACAAAAACAAAACAATCAGAACGTAATATATGCATAACACGTAACTCTGCCAACATAATCGCAGATTTACTATCAAAGCCGATGGAGCTTGAAAGCTACACAATCCAAGGAGTTACATATCAGGATCGCTTTGTTTTCTGCAATCCCAAAAGCGGAAAGAACTGGGGTAAATCAAATAGCTATTATGAAGCTCTTAAGCCTTACTTTGAACGTGCAGGCATCGAGTTTAGAGGTATCCAGCCTACGCGTCACACTTATGCGACTGAATCCATTAACTCAGGTGTTGAGATCAGAGCTGTTTCAGAACAAATGGGTCACACCAATACTGAGACGACCCTTAAGCATTATTATTCACCTACCATTGCCAAAATCGGCAAAGGGGCTCTGTCTTATCGAGAGAAGCATGATCCATATGCAAATATGATTGACTTGCCTATGGCAGCATAACTGTCTAGATACGTAAAAACCGCCGAGAGGCGGTTTTTTTGTTTTTCGATAATCGAAATTTGGTATTCACAGTGATGCGAATATGTGTAACTATCGGGATAAAATGTACCATAAGCCTCTCTCAGAAGTGCCGTAACGTACCGTTTTTAAATGGTTTTACTGTTACATTGGAAGTTTAAGATAGTTTTCAAATCCCTATCTCTCCGCCACATTCTAAGAAGCCGCTGTATTTTACAGCGGCTTTTTTCGTCTCAGTTCCCTACGAATATATCTACAAACGAGCTTTGTCCATTCGCTCGATGTCGGCGTCCCCGATCGCTACTCAGCTTAAATCTGCTACAATCAGCGTAATTTCCGCCCATCACAACTTCAACCAACTAGAGTACCACCATGATTATCTTAACGACGACCTATGGCGACATTGAAATTGAACTTAATATGGACAAAGCGCCTGTCAGTTCAAAAAACTTTCTGCGCTATTGCCAAGAAGGCTTCTATGAAGACACCATTTTCCATCGTGTTATTGACGGTTTTATGATCCAAGGTGGTGGTCATACCGAAGACATGACCGAAAAAGAGACCCATGCACCTATCGTAAATGAAGCAAACCGTGGCCTTAAAAACCTAACCGGCACCGTTGCCTTTGCACGCACCGATGCGCCGCATTCCGCGACAGCGCAGTTTTTTATCAACTTAGATAACAACGATTTCTTAGATCATACCGGCAAGACAAACTCGGGTTGGGGTTATGCGGTGTTTGGCAAAGTCTCTGCGGGAATGGATGTGGTCAACAACATTGGAAAGGCTATGACTGGCATGAAAAAAGGTCATGATGATGTGCCGTTAGATACGATAAAAATCAACAAAGTCACCATTGTCGACTAAACCGTCACTCAAAAACGACATCTCTCAAAGCAAAACCATTGTCGTAAAATGAGAATCAGCTGTTGCGCGTGCTTTAGGGTAAAGCACGCGTTTGTTGAGCCATGTAGGTCGGGAGAACCACACTTTAGCGAGGATAGCGATTGTAAAATGAGGATGTAGATATGGGGTGTTAAGGACGAAATGAAACACCTACGAATCTGCTGTCCCTTCCGTAACTTCTACGGTTTCAACCACTTCAGCTTGATCAGAATTCGCCGCTTGCTCCGCTTCCATTTTGGCGCGTTCAGCTTTTGAGATATAGCGCGGCTTGTTACTCTTCTGCTGTTTAGCGTTGCCTTTTTTCGCTTTTGCTTTCAGGATCTGGATGACCTTCTTCTTTCTGTTCATAAACGGCTCTATTCTCTAGCGGGTTTTCATGGGCTGCGCATAATAGCGCTCTCTTGGGTGTTAATCCACTGCTAAGCACGATTATCCAGCATCGAGAACATTAATCTCATCCCCTTTACCTTGCACATAGCTGCCAAGATGCGTTGCAAAACGCTGCTCTTCAATGATGGATAGCACATCTTGCGCCAAGTTTGCCGGGAAGACTTTTAAGGTCGACAGCTCATCAATAGCAAGCCACTTCACTTCTTGAATATAGCTTTCATCATTAAGCCCTACGAGGTTCCCAAGACCGGGCTCACCTTGCCAATCACGAATATGATAAAACAGCTCAACATGGTAGCGCTCAGCCGAAGTCTCATAGAACTCACGCACGCAGATTAGTTCGCCAACATCGACATCCAGGTTGGTTTCCTCTTTGAACTCGCGTACCAAACTCTGCTTAGTACTGACATCTCCAGCTTCAAAGCCGCCACCTGGTGGGATCCAGTATTCTCCAGAGTAGGGATCTTTTACGCGCAGCATCAAAATGCGATTTTCGTTAACCGCTATCCCAGCGGCGCGAATGCGATGTTTCATGTTACCTCCTTTAACTTGGCCGCAGCTTCAATGAGCGACATGTGAATCGGCACTAGATCTGCGTGATTACTGCGATAACCTCCACCAATCACACACGCGATTGGAACGGCACGCTTCTGACAAGTAGAGAGCATCCAGCGGTCTCGCTCACGTATGCCATCCAGAGTGACATTTAAAAAACCAAGTTCATCGTCTTGGTGGATATCAACGCCGGCATCAAAGATCACCAAATCTGGTTGATGAATATCAAGGGCAAACTGCACAACCTGCTTAAAGCTTGGCAAAAAGTCGTCATCCTCAGCACCTTTAGTAAATGGCACGTCGAAATCAGAATCGGGTTTTCGTGCTGGGAAGTTTTTATCACAGTGCAGTGAAAGTGTGATGATTTGCGAGTTTTGTGCCATCAGAGATGCAGTCCCGTCACCGTGGTGAACATCACTATCGATAATCAGTACCTTGTCGACACCCTGCGAAATTGCGTGCTGCGCGGCGACCGCCAAATCATTAAACAGGCAAAAACCACTGCCATAATCAAAATGGGCATGGTGATAACCACCACTCAAGTGAATAGCTAAGCCATTTTCCAGTGCCTCTTTAACCGCTAGTACCGTGCCACCCGTTGAAGTCAACGTGCGTTCGATAAGACGCTCACTCCACGGAAAACCAATACGGCGCATCTTCGCAGCTGGTAGTTGTCCCAACACTAAATTATCCGTGTAGGTATGACAATGGGTCTGTTTAATATCATCCACGCTAAGCGCTTGGGGTTCGACAAATCGAAACAGCGACGAGTTGGAATAACGCTCAGCAACCGCCTCATAGAGCAGCTCATATTTACGAATTGGATAACGATGCCCATCAGGCAATGGCAGCGCGGAGTAAATAGGATGATAGATGAGTGGAATCAAAGTATTCTATTCTCAGTTAAATCAAAGACACAAAAACATGTTACAAAAACATAGTAGCGCTAGGAGAACAACATGAAAACCGTCTTCATAACCGGAGCCAATCGAGGTATCGGCCTCGCTTTGACGAAAAAGTACTTAGAGTCCGGCTTTAAGGTTCATGCCACCTACCGCAGCGCCAGCTCCGCTCATGAACTGCTTTCTCTGGAAGTAAGCGAATCGCACCTTGCCACACACTTGCTAGACGTGACTGATTACGGCTCGGTAGCGCAATTAGTGCAAACTCTGCCGGACATCGACATCTTCATAAATAACGCAGGTTACTACGGCCCGAAAGGCTACGGCTTCGGTAATACCGATGTCGATGAATGGCGCAAAGTATTTGAAATCAACAGTATCGCGCCCCTTACACTGACTGAACTGCTGTATCCAAAACTCATCAACTCGTCGGTGAAAATCATTGCTTGCTTGTCGTCAAAAGTCGGCAGCATGACAGAAAACACCTCTGGTGGTGGTTATATCTATCGCTCATCGAAAGCGGCACTAAATTCAGTCGTTAAGAGCTTAAGTAACGATCTCTCCTCACAAGGCTTTACCGTACTGGCGCTGCACCCTGGTTGGGTACAAACCGAGATGGGTGGACCAAATGCCACATTGTCTGCACCCGACAGTGCCAAAGGTCTTTTCAACGTTATCAAAAGGGCGGAATTGAAGGATTCAGGACGGTTTTTAAACTATGACGGTACCGAGATTCCGTGGTAAAGCTCGGTAAATTTAGTGTTTCACAATAGCCAATTGCTAATTGATTTAGTCATAAGCTTCGTTGAGCTTTGCCTAAATCAATCTCGGGCTCTAGAACATCTGTTCCTGAGCCCAACGCGGCTTTCTAAGCAATTTTCAAAATGCCCTTTTACTGGCTCTCCACTTTTCAACCAACTTATACCAAAAGCCGTGAGTTCTGTTCTTTAAGAGTAGGAAAAAGAAACCTCGAGCCTATCATCAGTTTTGACTCTTGCGCCAAGGGTTCGAAACTAGTTCGGAACTGGCTCCTCACACTCACAATAGAAACTTAGCACGTTATCCCTTTTTCAGTTTAGATCGGTCAGTCCGGTACTCTAAATAGGCTTCCTCTTCTATCGCCAGACTCTCTTCAGAACACTCCTCACGTTGCCCAATCAACTCTTTTAACTTAAGGGAGCCACCTATTTTCAAAATCGCTATAGAGGCTTCTCCGCAGTTCCCTACTATTGAGCTCTTTTTTTCTAGGACTTTGTCTTTTTCACACTCTTTTGCTGGTGTAACGGCAAGTTCCGCAGTCTCTTGCCCTATATCGTCTTTACTGGCAGACGATATTGCATCAGCCACAACTTTAGACCACGCAACAACAACTTCTCTGAATCTCGCACGGTTGTTATTCCAGTCGTTATCACTTCGCAAGTTCTTGAGCTCAGAATAAAACTTATCATTTAGCTCGTTTGCCTCTCCAGCAAGCTTTTTAGTACCGTATATCTTGTTTGATCGGTTACGTGCGCTGAGAATGTAGTGTGCCCATTTTTCTTGTGAGTAATCAGCACGGGCAGTACTGTCGATATAAGCCATATGCCCATATGGACGATTAGGGTTAGCTCTATCCTTGCCGCTGTTCCCTGTCATATTGGGTGAGGATATCGCAAACTTATACAATGCCTTCCGACGATCTCGTCGTGCTATCAACTCGCGATTCTCATCTGTAAGCCCACAAGAACGCTTCAACGCGTCGTAGACTGGTTTTGTTGCCGTTAGCTGGTCATAGTCGTAGAGTGCTTCTGAAATACGCATACAGCCATGAATATGCCGCTTACTGCCCTTTCCTGTGATGATATAGTAAAACTCGGGTTCTACTATGCCGAGAGCATTCCGCAGTTCCTTTCTGAATTGGTCAGTAAATTTCTTCGCCAGTTCAGCATTTGTTGTGTCGAAGAACGTCTTATTGATACGCAATGGTCTAACAGTAAACGGTAGTACCACATCGTTACTCTCTGAGGCTTGTATATTTACGTGCATCGAAAGATGACGCATTAAGCCCTTCTGATAGTGATTCGCTTTCTTTGCACTCTTGAAGTCAATCTCAGCTGTTGCTTCTATATCTCTCTTAGTCAGAAATTTATCAATGGCATCTATACCGAATATGTATCTTGGATTACAGACAGACTGCTTCACGCACCAAGTAAGGGCTGAACGGGTTAGGCTAGTATAAGTCTTTTCGGAATAATCCCCACGGCACTTAGCCGATATAGGGTCATTACTAACATTCGAAAGATGTGTGCTCTCATTATGGCGTGTGGTATAATCATTCATGTTTAGTGCTTAATTTGACAGTGGTACTAACGTATGAAAAGACCGTTGCGAGCGGTCTTTTTCATTTCTTGCTTATGCTGCTTCAGTCGATGCCAATCCCATCTTTACTGCATCTCGATTTTGCTTATCACGTATCGCTTTAACCTCTTCCGGCAGCATTTCTCGAACTTCAAGTACCGGAAGTTCATCAACTTCGATCTGTGGGGCAGCAAGTCCAATCACTTGTCGTAAATTGTCAGAGTTTAGCTTATTGGCAGTCGCTATTGCGGCGAGTGTTCGCGCTTTAGCACCAGCATCTTTTAGGTTACTAACTGGCAGCCCTTCTATTCGCTCTAATAGTGAACTTATGTGATCACGCAACCCTGCTGCGATCGCTAGATCATCTACCATAAGGCTTGCTAACTGCCGTTTTGCTGAGTCACTAGATAGAGCATTGTGCAAAGCTTCTGTTGCTTGGGCGACCAATTCTGCATGGTTCCTCCCGGGCTTTATCGTCGGGTCAGTTGAGATGCGCTTTACAGATGACAAGCTGATACCCACCTTACGTGCACTAGCGGACTTACTAAAGCCCGCCTCTACTAAAGCGATCACCTCTGCTTTCTGTCTAGGCGTGATCCGTTTGCTCATCAACACCCCCATTTATATTTCTTTGGTTGATACGCAACTGTAATCGCTCTAAACCAATGACGACCAAACCGCGCACAAGGTCTGCTTCAGATATATCCCCTGCCTTAGCAATAGCCTGAATATCAGCAAGAACTTGCCCTGATACTCTGAAGTTTTTACTAGCCATGCATTAACCTCTTGCTTGCTTATGAATACGGGAAAGCTCCGCGCTCTCTTCTGCTGCTGTCATTTTGTTAACGCCAAAGTATGGCAGCATCATCTGAACAGTTGTTAACATCCGCTCGTCCAAAACTTGCTTAAGAACGTCGAAGCTACTTCCCGATACAATTCTCCCTGCCTCATAAATCCCCATGAAGAGCAGTGCTTGCAGAGCATCTGGATCGCTTAGTCCCAACTGTTTTGCAGTATGTTGGATAACCTGAGTAACTCGAGGATCTGTAAATTTATGATGGTCAGCATACATATCAGCCAGTTCTATTTGCGCCAAAGCAGCCTTTTTGTCACTGCACTCAACACTATTTCGAGCATTGGCGAGAATTTTTTTAAGTTGTTCGTTATAGATCATGTTCGTCCCTTACCTAATTAGATGATCGTGCGTTCAACGCAGCTGCAATACGGTCTACGCCTTCCAGCTTTCCGTTTTGCAACATTTGCTTGTCTGTTGCGGCCAATATACTGCCCGTATTCCCGTTAGATTCGATATCCATGATCGCAGCAATACGCTGTGCTCCATTCATCTTACTGAGGCGTTCATAGTTTTCGTTGCGAATGGATTGCTTCAGGGCTTGTTCTTGTTCAATTTCAGCTTCAACTTCGGCTTTAGCAATCGCACCCTCATCGGCGGTAATGCCTAAAGCCTCGAAAACATCGTTATGATCAAGGTTATCAACGTAAGAGCGAATAGATTCTTCGCTTAGTACGTCTTCTCCTTCCAGATAAACCTCTACTAATTGGGCTCGATAGCCCGCCATTTCTTTAATCATTGTTGCTCCCTAGATTTCGATTCTCCAGAAGGAGATTTGTACTCAATGTGTAATTAACAACCAACTGTTACAGCATGTCATCCCAAACGTAAGATTGCAAGAAAAACAAAGACCAAGCCATTGAAATGTAAAGATTTTTATGGGAATTGATTTCTGTAAAATCTGTTCCATAAGTTCAATTTTATGGAAACAAAAAACCAGATCGTTGGAATCTGCAATTTAGAATTATGGGAATCTTTTTCTGCTAAATGAGAGCACAAACGAGGTAGGTAGGCATCGACAAAGCTAACTTGATTCGATGCCCTTAAAGTCAAAGAGTTAAGAGGACGTTTATTTCATGTTTATTGGCAAATTACATTTGCTCTTTGATACGGTATATAGTTTGCCGTGATAAGCCTGTTTCTTTTGATATGGTTGTAACGCTTTCACCAACTTGAAGTCGGTCTTTTATCACTTTTTCCTGTTCAGCAGAATAGGTACGTTTCCGACCGCCTTTGACCGATTGTTCTGTATGTTTGCCGGAACGAACGGCGGCAGCTTTGCCCTCATCCATTCTAGATTGAATCATAGAGCGCTCCATTTCAGCAAATACTGCAAGTAAATGAGTCATGGCTGTGGCGATAGGATCATTTGCCCTGCTGGTGTCTATACCTTGTTCAAGAGCTTTAATGCAGACACCTTTTACTTTCATGCGATCTAAGAAGGACACCACTTGCCCAACGCTTCTTCCTAAGCGGTCTAACTTAGTAACAACAACGGTATCCCCTTCACGTACATAGTCTTCAAGCTTCAATAGTGCTTCTGCATTTGAGTCTGCCTTACCCGAGTGCTTACCATCAAAAATTTTGGTACACCCTGCCTCGGTTAGTTTGTGCAGTTGATCTGCTAAATCTTGTCCCTGAGTTGATACTCTTGCGAATCCAACTAATGCGCCAGTTAATGAAGTCATGATTGCACCCTGTCCGATACTGTTAAGTTACGGACTTATGGTACACAAGATGTACGAAACTGTAAATACATAATTTCGGACACAGTCCGGTTTTTCGTAACAGTTACGGACATTTAGTCTATTGGTTTTTTTTTGATTGACAAATCCAACGGGCCAATTAGAAGTAACCGTAAGTTTCTAGGTACCGATATATGTGCGCAAGATTAGGAGAGTTAGCTCAGATATAATCCAACAAACAACGTTAGATTGAGGTGCTGGGGTTAAAACCTGAGCCAGTACAACTGTGAAGCTTTGCTTAGAGAGGCGGGTAGTTCACCGGGTCTATTGCCGTTTTCCATTTATCCTCGAGAGACCTTATGTCTATATCTCCGCTCTCTACTTTCGCCTTTACTAAGGATAAAACAGACTTTTTAGAAAAACGCTTAATATTGGTGTCATTGGATACTTGTTGAACTAAGTACTCACCGATATCACCCAACTTTTTGTAGTTTATATTTACAATATCGCAGTGCCTATCGTTAACTGCACCATAAGGCGTCTTTCCTTCAGAGTCTTTGACTTCTAGTCCCCTTTTTTCTAGCTCGTGCTTATCAAACCAGAGGACATCGATTACGTCTGGTCTTTGTGTAGTGGCCGCAAGTGCCGTTACCAACTCCTCAACATAGCTATCATTAAAGTCTATCGTAGGGCTTTTCCAGAGGGATAAAGTATTTTGCGAAGTGCGAATACATCCGGTTATAGAGTCCGCCGAGTAGTCACTAGGACTTAGTGGTATATTGTCCGTCCACTTTTTCTTTGAGACCTTTCTTAACAAATTATCCATCTAAAGCCTCAAGACTAGCTAATACTTCTTGTCGATAGAGCTCTAGCCAATTCGCTTCAAAAGGTCGGATCCCTTCTAGCATCTTAAGATGCCCCTTTTGCTCCCATGACTCTATAGCTCGTATAGCCGCATCGTTTATTGATTCATTATTCAAAGCCAGAGCTGCAAAAAGCAAGCAATCAGCTTCTTTTTCAATAAGTGAATACTCCACCGTTGAGGCTGCACATACAAAATTATAAAAATAGTTATATGATGCTTGCTTAGCTAAAGTTAGCCATGACTCCTGAAAGCTTTCCTTAAAAATACCAGGCTTCGTATATATCAGCGAATCAAACAATCGGTGAATCTGCCCTTCTTCACCATCTTCAAAATCTTCTAGTTGAATTAGCCTAATCATCTCTTTGCTGTAAAAGCTAACCTCTTCTTTGAACTGCAACTCCAGCTCAATCTGAGGTCTATCTCTTGAGATCGCACTTCTAAATAGAGAGCTATAATTCTTAAATTGAATCCCCGAAGTAAACGGTTGTTTAAACTCTGCTTTAGGTACAGCATTTTGATTTGAGACTACTACGTTAAATGGCATTAGGCTCCCTCCTTCTATGAGCGTGCATTCTCCAATAGCACATTTGCTTGACGCGATAGTTCTGCTAAAACAGGTTGCGCAGTTGAGAAATCAAACCTAAAGTTAGTTTCTTGAAAAACCGTATTACAGTCTACTTCGTAGACTATAGAGTCAAAGAATTCAGATGTCACTTGTGCTTCACAACGGCGAACAGTGGTAATTTTGTTGATATTTTCATCATTTGAAATCACATCTTTATATGCTCTTCGTGCATCCCATTCAAAAGGGCCATTTTCATCAGAGAATATCTGTTTATACTTACCTGCATATTCTTCTTCGGATCCTTTCCATATTTCCGTTGACAGAATTGAAAGTCGGTTAGATAGTTTGCTCTGAAGCATCGGGTGAAGCTTTTCCAGCACCTCATTCACTTTAGTTAAGAACTTATCTAACTCCAAGTCTTTACCTATGAACACCACCTCACTTTGAGGGAACTGAACCTGAAAACTCTCAGTAGTGCTAACCATGATAATGAATTTATTTTGCTGGCCTGTCTTTGCGTTAAACTCGGTACCTGTATTTGGAATTAACCCTAACGGACCTAGTACTGTAAGAAGCTTTCCTATTAGCTCCGGAGAAGCTGACATATCGTTATTGTTACAAAAGTAGTGAGCTTGCTGCTGAATGGTTAGGCGTTGCATGGTAGAGCCCTTCATTGACGTTGATATACGTTTTAGTAAATGATTATAGCTACAAATGGTACTATGTATACCTTTGTTTTCACAAAAAATTGCAATTAATGAACAAAGAAAGTTACCCCTCCCAAACATAGCCTGAGACCTACATTAATACTGTTTGCAAAAGGCAACTTAAGTGTCTTCAACACAGCTATAGTCCTAAACAAAGGGCACTCGCATCACGAAGCACCATTCCTGCAGCCTTCCCGATTTCAGTTCCTTTCGGAAATTCATGTTTAATATAATGTTCCGTTTTTGCTAAGGGCATACCGATCGAAGCATATGACAGAACATCACCACCGCGGGAGCAAATAATCCTTTCATCCCCATCAATAAATGAGATATAGGTCGTCAGAATCTCAGAGTTCCTATTGCGACCTATAAGAATTGCTTCTACCGACTTTTGTAACAAATCCCTAACTTGTTGCCGGGCTTCATGGTCGCCTTCGTCTAGTGCTCTAGCGGTAACTTCCTCCCACTCATTTTCGAGGTCTTCAAGGGGAATGCTCTTTCTAGTAGCAAGGCGGGATTGCTCTGCATCATTAAGTGCCATTTGCTTTTGCTGTTCAGCTCTAAGCTCTTTAATCCTTTCCGTAATTTCGTATATATCGTCATCGTCGGCAATTTCTAGAGACAGAACCAATTTTCGTATTTTCTTTGTTAACTCCTCAACCTTCGACAGCCCTGCCAAGTACTCTGTACTGTCAACTTCAGGGGCGCGCCATAGCTTGTCCTTACATAAGTCTAGTAGCGGCTTCTCAATCCACTTTGCCTGCGTACTCCAGCCTGTGCATACATTGTCTCCCTTGCGAGAACCATAGATACAATATATACGGCGATACCCTTTCTGTGTTTTAAGAGTCCCCAATGGATGTGGGTGCTCGTCCTCACAGTTCAAGCAATACGACATCCGCATCCCAGTAAGGAGGCTGACATATGGATCCTTTGTACCCTTTTTAGGTGTCCTTTGCCTTCGAGCTTCTTTGATTGCCAGATATTCATCCTTAGTGATTACTGCAGGATAATAGTTATCTAGAATAAACTCTGTCGGCTTAAGCTTGTTCCTTTGCTTATCCTCACGGCCATCAACATAAATATTGAACCTCTTCTGGCCGAACAGTGCCCCTGTTTTATGAATTTTTTGGATATTGGAATGTGACCACGGGCTACTATCGACGTTCTTGTTTCTTCGCTTAGGAGGCTCATGTGTGGCATTCAACCAGTCGACAATTCGGTTTGTTCCCTGCCCTTCTTGGATGCGCTTACAGATCTCTTGCGCGATAGGAAACAAGCGCTTGTGCGGTCTAACAAAGCCGCTAGATTCATCCACCCACCATACACTCCTACCTGAAACTTTAATGGCTTTCCGATACCCATTTTCATCCTTTTCATCGGTATCGTTTTTAAAGTCTTCGATTTGCTTGACCGTCGCTTTCGTAGTCATTCTCGATTTATTGTCTGATTCAAACCATGCTCGCTGAAACACAAGTGCAGACGTTATTGAGTCCATCAGCTCATTTTCAGAATCACTTCCAAATAAACGGTCATCAAACTCACTGAAGATTCGTATGCCTAAATCGACCAACGTCCCGTATATACGTTCACCCGCTCGGACTCCCTGCCTAGTGATTCTGTCAAGACTTCGAATAGCCAGTATTGAGCCCTTAGCTACCTTTCCTGCCTTAACATCATCAATGAAAAGCCCCAACTCTCCATTTTCTACGTTCTTTCCTCGGAACGATGACACGCCAAGGTCGTCATAAAATCGATCAGAAACCTCCATCTGATATTTTTCAGAAAGACTTTTGAGAAGTTGTTCATCGTTCTGGATCTCCATACCAGAGCCGTCTTCTTGTTTTAAAGTCGATACTCGTCTGTAGCTGTAGATCATTGGGGTAGTCATTAGAATCACCATGTTTTGGGTTAACTAAGTGTCTAATATTAATGAAATATTCAGGTACATACAAACTAACTTTTGGCGGGCCGAATGCGCTAATTTCCACCTCAGCATCTGCAAGCGGTCTATACAGAGTGATCCGCGATGCTTCTCTGGATGATTCTGGTAAGTTTTTGAACTTTGAAGGTGAAGAGCTACCCTGGTAACTCTCCACTTTGGTAGCGCTATTAATAACTAAAAATACTAGCAGCTAGCGATCAATTAGCTCGCTTTAGGTTTACTGCGGCGCTTTCCTGTTGAGCTACCTGCGGCGCGGCGCTTTTTGTACTTTTTGAAAGCTGGCTTTTCCACTTTCGGTAGGTTACGCAGCGAGTCTGGAATCGGGCCAGTTTTCACTTGCCCCATCAACTGATCCAGCTTTACATTCAAATCCGACATAAAAGGCCCATACGACTGGGTCTTTTCCGTCATACCTTGTAGCTGAAACTCCCAATGCGCTGTCATATCTGGATAGGTTGATTCATCAGGCAGCGCATGGATAAGACCTCGACCTGCGGGTGTCGACATCACAGACTTGCCCTGACGGCTTAGTAGCTGGCGTTTAAATAGCGTATCTAGAATGCCTGCGCGAGTCGCTTCTGTGCCGATACCATCGGTATCACGCAAGATCTTTTTCAGTGATTTATCTTCAACGAAACGGCTGATGCCGGTCATCGCTTGCAGCAAAGTGGCTTCAGTAAAGTGGCGCGGTGGCTCGGTTTTCTTCTCACCAATTTGCCCCTCACGACACGTGAGAACGGTGCCGACCTCAAGCGGTGGAACGGCATCCACACCTTCTTCTTGATCATTAGCGCTATTACCTAGCAATACTCGCCACCCAGGCGCTTGCAGACGCTTGCCCTTTGCGACGAACTGACCACCCTGAATATCGAACTCCAACATGGCTTCGGCATACACGGCGGCCGGATAAAACTGCATCACATACTGTCGTGCAATTAAGCCATAGACTTTCTCTTCAAATCCAGAGAGCACCATGCTGGTCTTTTTAGGTGTTGGAATAATCGCGTGGTGGGCATCGACTTTACTGTCATTCCACGCTTTAGACTTGCGACTGCTGTCTGCACCATCGACGGCGGCAGAATACTCTTGGCTGTTGTTTTTAATTGCCGCCAGCACGTCATTCGCTTGGTAGAAGTGATCTTTGGGCAAATAGCGGTTGTCTGAACGCGGATAAGTAATCAGCTTGTGCTTCTCATACAACGCCTGACACACATCCAGCACCTGTTGCGCACTCATGTTGTAGCGTTTTGCGGCATCAATTTGCAGCGCCGACAGAGAATAAGGCAGTGGCGCGTTTTGTTTGGTCGACTTGTGCTCGGACTTAACGACTTTGGCCGGCTGCCCTTGAATACGCTGCGCGACATTCTCAACCAGTTTGCGATTAAGAACGCGTCCTTCTTCATCTTGCCATGGTTTGCAGGCTTCGCTCGGTCGCCATTTGGCGCGAATATCGAATGCGGGGCCGTTGTCTTGGTATGGGATCAAGGCATGCAACGTAAAATAGTCACGGGGAACAAAGTTCTCAATCTCTTCATCACGGCGAACGACCAATCCCAATACTGGCGTTTGTACTCGTCCAACTGACAGTACGCCTTGATAACCGGCCTTTTGACCAAGCAAGGTGTACGCTCGCGACATGTTCATGCCATAGAGCCAATCGGCACGTGAACGCGCCAATGCAGAGACTGACAAAGGCACAAACTCGCGGTTCATACGCATATTACTGAGCGCTTTTTTCACCGCAGGTAAGTTAAGGTCGCTGATCAGCAAGCGCTGGGCAGTCTCCTTCTTAGATTTAGGGACTTTGCAGTAATCGATGACTTCATCCACCAGCAGTTGCCCTTCTCTATCTGGGTCACCAGCGTTGACGATTTGCGTTGCGGTTTTAAGTAACTTCTTAACGGCAGTAAGCTGCTTAGAGGCACTTTTTCTCGGCCTTAACTGCCACTGGTCAGGCACAATCGGAAGATCGGCGAGATTCCATTTTTTGTAGCGTTCGTCATAAGCATCTGGCTCTACTTGCTCTAGCAAGTGACCAATACACCAAGTGACGACATCGCCGTTACCACATTGAATAAACCCATCCCCTTTTTTCTGGGGGTTAGGTAAGGCGGCGGCAATCGCTCTGCCAAGACTGGGTTTTTCTGCAATGAAGAGACGCGTCATAAAAATGAAATGAGTCGAAAAAATAAAGGTAAGCTTAACTAAGCTTACCTTTGCGAA
The DNA here is from genome assembly GCF_059412285.1 of Vibrio sp. CB1-5. Taxonomy (NCBI): domain Bacteria; kingdom Pseudomonadati; phylum Pseudomonadota; class Gammaproteobacteria; order Vibrionales; family Vibrionaceae; genus Vibrio; species Vibrio sp. CB1-5. The sequence goes on from NZ_JBJHPB010000035.1 coordinate 23,672, forward strand.
TCAAGAAAAAACTGTATAAATAGCCAGTTAATCACTATCTGTTATAAAAAGCGGCTGCTACAACAAGCCGTTGCTATAAAAAGTGAACATACTTCCCGAGCTCGCGTTCTGGCACTTTCATTGGTGTACAACCGGGGGTTCCCACGTAGAGAAAGCCTACAATCTGATCATCACCTTCAAGCTCAAAAGCCTGACGGACATTGTCATCAAACATCCATTTTCCTGAGCGCCAAAACGCTTGAAAACCTTGTGCTACCGCGGCCATTTGCATCGCTTGTACCGCGCAGCCTGCTGACAAGTGCTGCTCAAAAGCAGGCACTTTTTCATGCGGCGTTACCTTAGCGATAACCGTGATCACCAATGGGGCGCGAAACGGCGCTTTCTGTGCTTTTTCGATAACAGCGGGTTCACTGCCTGCAAGAGTGGCAGCGTTAGCAAGTATATCGGCGAGTTTCTGGCGACCCTCTCCTTGCGCGAGAACAAACCTCCAAGGCGTCAATCCAGCATGATCGGGGGCTCGTAGTCCCGCTTTAATGATGTTTTCTAGTGCAACCCCTTCTGGTGCGGGGTCGGAAAGTTTGGCTATTGAGCGTCGGTTGAGCAACAGGTCTAAAGCATCCATAACACATACCTCTTATTATCGTTTCGCTATAATAACAAAACGCTAACCTTTACGCACCAACAATGAGAACCGATCTCATTTAGTGGCTCTGGATTGACGTGCCCGTTGTGGAACGACTAGCACGTCAGTCCGGTTTTTCGGTTTAGACTCTACCTAAATCTCAGTGTATATATTCGACCCTATAGCTTGGCGGCCAACTCAACACCTTGTCGAATCGCTCGTACGGCATCAAGTTCACCCGCATAGTCCGCACCGCCAATCACATGCAGCTTGTCGCCAAACTCTGGCCATTGGTCTTCAAACGGCTTCACCGATTCTTGACCGGCACAAATCACCACTTTGTCTGCTGGGATGAGTTTTGATTCGCCCTTCACCGTGATGTGGAGACCTTCAGCATCAATTTTGTCATAAGTGACGCCGCCAAGTAGATGAACACCGCGCTTCTCAAGCGTCTTTTTGTGGATCCAACCCGTAGTTTTACCTGGGCCTTTGCCAACGCGACCTTCTTTACGCTGCATTACCCAGACATTGGTGTCCGTCGTCGAATCAGGGAACGGATACAAGCCACCGGGATGGTCGATGTTTTTATCAATGCCCCAATCGTGCAGCCAATCATCGAGTGTTTGCCCGTGCGGCTCAGTAATCATGCTTGCGATATCAATTCCGATGCCGCCGGCGCCCATGATAGCAACGTTCTCACCGAGGTAAGTCTTGTCACGAATCACCGTTTGGTAATCGATGACTTTATCTGCATTGTCGATGCCTTCTAGTTTCGGCATACGTGGCTTAACACCTGTTGCCATCACAACTTCATCGTATTCTTTTAGTAAATCAGCCGTCGCTTCGGTTTCGAGATGCAGCTTAACGCCAGTCTGAGCAATACGGTTGGCGAAATAGCGGATCGTTTCTCTAAATTCTTCTTTACCGGGGATCTGCATAGCAAGTCGGAACTGACCACCAATACGATCGTTCTTCTCAAACAAATCAACCGAGTGCCCTTTCTCTGCCAGCATAGTGGCACAAGCCAGTCCGGCTGGTCCTGCGCCAACCACGGCGATATTTTTGCTGTTCACCGTCTTCTTGATGATCAAATCCGTTTCATAACACGCCTGCGGATTCACCAGACATGTCGCACGCTTGCCTTTGAATGCGTTATCCAGACACGCTTGGTTACAGCCGATACAAGTGTTGATGAAGTGAGCTTCACCCTGCTCAGCTTTGGCAACAAAGTTAGGATCCGCCAAGAAAGGTCGCGCCATAGAGACCATATCGGCATGCCCAGATGAAAGAATGCGCTCCGCCTCATCCGGGGTATTAATTCTGTTCGTCGTGATGACCGGAATAGAAAGATGTGGGCGAATCTTCTCGGTTACCCAAGTAAATGCGCCGCGTGGCACTTGCGTTGCGATAGTGGGTACTTTTGCTTCGTGCCAGCCAATACCGGTATTGATAATGGTCACGCCGGCTTCCTCTAGCGCTTTACCTAACTGAATCACTTCTTCAAAGGTGCTGCCCTGCTCAACCAAATCCAGCATTGAAAGACGGAAGATAATGATGAAGTCTTCTCCGACAGCCGCGCGAACCGCTTTGACAATTTCTAACGGTAAACGAATGCGATTGTCATAACTGCCCCCCCACTCATCGTATCGTACATTGGTACGCTTACAGATGAATTGGTTAATGAAGTAACCTTCAGAGCCCATGATTTCAACGCCATCATAACCTGCTTCACGCGCCAAAGAAGCACTGTTGGCGTAGGCGTCGATGGTTTTCCAAATCTGACGACTGCTCATCTCACTCGGTGCAAATGGCGTGATCGGTGATTTGATTTTGGAAGCACTTTGAGAGAATGGATGATAGCCATATCGTCCTGCGTGAAGAATTTGCAGTGCGATTTTACCGCCATGTTTATGAACTGCCTCTGTGACCACTTTGTGTGCCTTCGCATGCTTTGGCTTACTAAACTCTGCAGCAAATGGGGCGAGGCGACCACGAAGGTTAGGCGCGAAACCGCCTGTTACTATTAACCCAACTCCACCTTTTGCACGCTCCTCGTAGAACGCAGCAAGCTTATGTAAACCTTCTTTATGTTCTTCAAGACCAGTGTGCATTGATCCCATCAGCACTCGGTTTCTAAGTTGAGTAAATCCTAAATCCAGTGGCTTAAGTAAATTCGGGTACATGGCAGATCCATTTATTGTTGTTGTGGTCTGACCAGAATATTATGGAAAGGTTAAAAAATCAAACTAGTGTTTACATTCTTACAACATAAACAGAAAAACTTTCTGATTCTTTGAACTTCATCTAGTATGGTAAGTCTCTAATTTATATTCAGTTAACCCCAAGCTGATAGAAGTCAGCGTCACATACGTACAATTACACAATCGATACTGCGAATTGTTAACCTCAGCGCTACACTAGTAATTGATGTTAAAGGACATAAACACTCACATTTGTGATGTGGAGAGATGATGAAAAAAGTATTTCGTTTTATAGGTATGATTTTCAAAGGCATTTGGAAGCTGATTAACTTCACTCGCCTCGCCATTGTGAATCTGTTTTTCTTTGCGGTGCTCGCCACACTGTACTTTGCGCTTACTCAAAGCGATGCGCCACCAGCGGTCGAGAAAAAAGCCACAGCACTGGTGATGAACCTGTCTGGTCCTATTGTTGAACAAAGCACCTACGTTAATCCAATGGACTCGTTCACTGGATCTTTGTTTGGCCAAGAGCTGCCAAAAGAGAACGTTGTCTTTGATATTGTCGACACCATCCGCCATGCCTCTCAAGATGACAAAGTCACAGGACTGGTACTCTCGCTGCGAGAAATGCCGGAAACCAGCCTAACCAAACTTCGTTACATCGCTAAAGCCATCAATGAGTTCAAGGCAACGGGCAAACCGGTTTATGCTTATGGCGCGTTTTACAATCAAAGCCAGTACTACCTAGCGAGCTACGCCGACAAGGTCTACCTTGCCCCTGATGGCGCGGTGTTGATCCGTGGCTACAGTGCCTACTCAATGTACTTCAAAACTTTGCTTGAAAAACTCGATGTCACTACACACGTATTCCGCGTGGGTACCTACAAATCTGCGGTCGAGCCATTCCTTCGTGACGACATGTCTGAAGACGCAAAAGCTAACGCGACTCGCTGGGTAACTCAGCTGTGGGGCGCGTATGTCGATGATGTGGCAACAAACCGCGAAATCGAGCCAAGCGTGCTCACACCAAGCATGGATGATTTCTTGGCATCGCTGAAAAACGTTGATGGCGACCTTGCTGCTCTATCCAAAGAGCTAGGGCTAGTTGACGAGCTAGTGACCAAACCACAAGTTAACGAAGCCATGATTGAAGCCTTTGGCAGCGATGGCGATGGTGGCTTTAATGCCGTTAGCTATTACGAGTATCTAGCGAGCGTACCATTTGATTTGCCAATAGAGCCTGACAACCAAATTGCCGTTGTTGTTGCAAGTGGTTCAATCATGGATGGCGAACAGCCACGAGGCACTATTGGTGGTGACACCATTGCATCGTTGCTTAAACAAGCTCGCGAAGATGACAGCGTAAAATCGGTTGTGCTGCGTGTAGATAGCCCGGGCGGTAGCGCTTTCGCTTCTGAAGTGATTCGCAATGAAGTTCAAGCACTCAAAGATGCGGGCAAACCTGTTGTGGTATCGATGTCGAGCGTTGCTGCATCTGGCGGCTATTGGATCTCAATGAGCGCGAATGAAATCATGGCTCAGCCAACAACCATCACCGGCTCAATTGGTATCTTTAGCGTCATCACTACATTTGAAAAAGGGCTCAACAACATTGGCGTCAATACGGATGGCGTTGGCACTTCACCGTTCTCAGGTGTTGGCGTAACGCGTGGCATCAACGAAGGTGCGTCAGCCGCATTCCAGATGGGTATTGAGCACGGTTATAAACGCTTTATCACTCTAGTGTCTGATAACCGTAACATGAGCCAAACAGAAGTAGACAACGTGGCTCAAGGCCGCGTATGGACAGGCCAAGATGCGCTAGACCACGGTCTTGTTGACCGAATTGGTGACTTTGATGATGCTATCGCTCGCGCCGCAGAGCTGGCTAACTTAGAAACGTACGATGTGTACTGGGTAGAAGAGCCACTGAGTCCTGCACAGCAGTTTATACAGGATTTGATGAAGCAAGTGAAAGTCAGCCTAGGGCTTGATATTTCAGCTTGGGTTCCACAAAGCCTATTGCCTGTTGCAACAGAGCTTCAGCAGCATGCAAGCCTCATGGAAAGCTTTAACGATCCAAAAGGCCACTACGTGCTCTGTTTGACCTGTAATGTGCAATAGCGGATAGCTCTGCAAAACCTGACTTTAGAGCCACCAATCGGTGGCTCTTTTGTTTGATTTGGTTATAATCGCCCCACCTGTTCCCAGTTTCAAAGTAATGTCTGTCATGACGCGTAAACACATCTATATCGCCTATACTGGCGGCACCATCGGCATGCAAAAGTCCGATCATGGTTACATTCCCGTCGCGGGCTTTATGGAAAAGCAACTGGCGAGCATGCCAGAATTCCATCGCCCAGAGATGCCAGAGTTCACTATTCATGAATACGAGCCGCTCATCGACTCTTCAGACATGACGCCTGCCGACTGGCAACAGATCGCCGACGACATTCGTGACAACTACGATAAATACGATGGTTTTGTGATCCTCCACGGCACAGATACGATGGCGTACACCGCTTCGGCATTGTCATTCATGCTGGAAAATCTTGGCAAACCTGTGATTGTCACTGGCTCGCAGATCCCACTGGCAGAATTGCGCTCAGATGGTCAAGCAAACCTACTGAATGCGCTTCACATCGCAGCCAACTACCCAATCAACGAAGTGACGCTGTTTTTCAACAATCAGCTGATGCGCGGTAACCGCAGCACCAAGTCACACGCGGATGGCTTTAATGCCTTTACCTCACCGAACCTACAACCTCTGCTAGAAGCGGGTATCAATATCCAGCTGAGCAGCGGTGTGGAAATCAATCAGCAGCCGGAAGGTAACTTCAAGGTACATGACATCACGCCACAGCCTATTGGCGTTATCACTATGTACCCGGGTATTTCACACGAAGTGATCCGCAATACCTTGCTGCAACCTGTTAATGCAATGATTTTGCTGACGTTTGGAGTGGGCAATGCACCGCAAAATCCAGAGCTTTTGGCGCACCTGAAAGAAGCGTCAGAGCGTGGCGTATTAGTAGTCAACTTAACTCAGTGTTTGGCGGGTAAAGTGAACATGGGCGGTTATGCGACTGGCTGTGCGCTGGCTGATGCAGGTGTTATTAGTGGTTATGATATGACACCAGAAGCGGCGCTCGCCAAGCTGCACTATCTGCTTAGTCAGAACCTCAGCTATGAGCAGGTTAAGGCGCAAATGCTGGAAGTACTGCGCGGTGAAATGAGCAAGTAGCCCCTCTTTCATCAAGTGCACCCTAACTTCTTTATAGCCGCAGTGAAATATCACTGCGGCTTTTCTATACACTTCAATCTATAATCTCACCATTACTAAAAGCCGGCCGACTGGTGATCTTTTAGCCAAATAGACACGCAAGTCTCGCATAGCACGTGCATTCTTCATTTTTTTCTATATACTCCCGCGCCGTTTGTCAGGTGAAAGCCTGAACACAACCAATACAAGCCGTCACCACGGATCTGTGAATGACCCCAAGGAATCGGACCAGCTTATTTCACAGCTTGTAAAGGTTACTCAATGACAACTTTATTCAATTCCTACCACGCTATGTGGTTTCCGCGTCCATCACTGGCGGCTTCTTGGTATCACTTTGGCACTTCTACCATTCAACTGTTTGGAGGTGCTGCTCAATGATCGCTATCCTCTCTAGCTTACTTGGCATCGTTTCGCTTATTGCTATCGCGTACCTATTCTCTGAAAAACGTTCCGCAATTAATTGGAACACCGTACTTCGCGCCCTACTTTTGCAATCACTGGTCGCCGCGTTTGTTCTCGCCTTCCCACTTGGCAAAGACATCCTTGGCGCCATGAGCAGCGGCGTAGCAACGATTCTTAGCTTCTCTGACCGTGGTATTCAGTTCTTATTTGGCGACTTAGCCACAAACGGCTTCGTATTCGCCATTCGCGTACTACCAATCATTGTGGTCATCAGTGCGCTGATTGCGGCTCTCTATCACCTTGGCATCATGCAACTGGCGATTCGCATTATTGGTGGCGGCCTGCAAAAGTTCCTTGGTACCAGCAAAGCTGAATCATTAGTTGCGACGGGCAACATTTTCTTATCGCAAAGTGAATCACCACTGCTTATTCGCCCATTTTTAGGCACGATGACACGCTCAGAGCTATTTGCCGTAATGGCCGGCGGTATGGCATCGGTCGCAGGAAGCGTGCTTGGCGGTTACGCAGGGCTTGGCGTTGAACTTAAGTACCTCATCGCCGCAAGCTTCATGGCCGCGCCAGGCTCGTTGATGATGGCTAAGCTGCTTGTACCAGAGCAGCAAACACCGTCTGACTATAGCGATATCGAACTCGATGACAGCAAACAAAGCAACATCATTGACGCGCTCGCTGCTGGTGCAATGAACGGCATGAGAGTCGCCGTTGCCGTTGGTACGATGCTTGTTGCTTTCATCAGTGTGATTGCAATGCTAAACGCCGCTATTGAATCTATCACTGGCTGGTTTGGTGGCGAAGGTATGACGTTGGAGCTACTGTTTGGATTCGTATTTGCGCCTGTTGCATGGCTAATTGGCGTGGACTCTAGTGAAGTACTAACAGCAGGTTCATTTATCGGTCAGAAAGTGATTTTGAATGAGTTTGTTGCGTTCATCGATTTTGTGGAAGCAAAAGCCATGCTGTCTGACAAAACTCAGGTCATCATCACTTTTGCTCTTTGTGGCTTTGCCAACATCGCCTCTATCGCGATTCAAATTGGCGCGATCGCGTCCATGGCACCAGAACGCCGCTCTGATGTGGCAAGCCTTGGCATTAAAGCCGTTCTAGCCGGAACACTCGCTAACCTAATGAGTGCTTGCCTTGCTGGTCTGTTCTTTGTGTTGTAAAGCTTAGCTAACGTACAACCAGGGGAGCTGATACCTCAGGCTCAAATAAGGTGTCAGTTCCCCGCTTGGTATTGCGTAATGTGCAAACGTTATGCAAACTTCGCCAATACGCTATCCGACGCGTCCTCAATCAAATCCAACACCAGTTCAAACCCTTGGTCACCGCCATAATAAGGGTCAGGTATCTCAGTGTGACTCGATGAACCATGGCTAAGAAAAAGCGACAGCTTGTACTGCAAATGCGCCGGGCAACGCTGTTTAAGATCAGCCAAATTATCTTTATCCGCCGCCAAAATCATATCAAACGCTTCAAAGTCATCATCCGTGACCTGCCGAGCTCGAATACCAGCAAACGAGTAGCCCCTCGCCTCTCCCGCTTTTCTAGACCTCGGGTCTGGTGTGTTTCCTTGGTGATAACCAATCGTACCCGCAGAGTCTATCGTCACCGATACGCCGCTTTGCTCAGCGCGCGCACGAAGCACGGCTTCTCCAGTGGGCGAGCGGCAAATGTTGCCCATGCATACAACTAGAATCGATGGTTTCTTTTTATTATTCATAGAGTTAACACCTAATTTCGGCCAATTTTCACGTCAAAGATACAAAAAATTTTAGTCGATAAATCAGGTGCTTGTGAATAGTTTTGGAGGAATTTTGCCCTCAAAACTACCACTTCGTATCAAAGTAAAAGTTATCCCCGTAAACTCAATTTCAAATAACCAATTGAAAAATAGATATATTATAACTTTCGATGCGTTCAAAGGGGCTTTGTTGCGTAATTCGATGGAACTAAATCAGGAAGTTACGATCTGATCGGCTACATCAGTTAATCATCGTAGCCTTATGCCGAAACCTCATTACAAAACAACTAACTGGAAACAGTACAACAAAGCCCTAATCAACCGTGGTTCACTCACTTTCTGGATTGATGAAGAAGCAATACGCGAGTGGAAGCAAAGCAAACAGAGTAAGCGCGGCAGGCCTCGTCGATTCAGCGATCTAGCCATTACTACCGCATTGATGGTAAAACGTGTTTTCTCTATGCCATTGAGAGCGCTGCAAGGCTTTCTAGACTCTGTATTTAAGCTGGCTAACATACCGCTTGTTTGTCCACATTACACCTGTATAAGCCGTCGAGCTAAGGAAGTTGAGGTTTCATTTAAAACTAAAACCAGAGGTGCGATACAGCATCTGGCCATCGATGCTACTGGTCTCAAGGTTTATGGCGAAGGTGAATGGAAGGTCAAAAAGCATGGTACTGACGGGAAGCGTAGAGTCTGGAGAAAACTGCATTTAGCAGTTGACACAAGCACTCACGAGATAGTAGCAGCTGAGCTTATCTAATGTCACTGATGCAGAAGTCCTTCCTAATTTGCTCAAGCAAACACGTCGACGAATCGTCGAGATATCTGGAGATGGTGCTTACGACACAATGAGTTGCCATGATGCTATACGGATTAAGCGAGCTGTTCCGCTTATCCCACCAAGAGAAGGGGCTGCCTTCTGGGAACAAGGACATCCTCGCAATTTAGCCGTGGATTGCCAAAAACTCTACGGCTCCAACAAGAAGTGGAAAAAGCGGTATGGTTATCATAAGCGTTCGCTCTCTGAAACAGCCATGTATCGTGTGAAGCAGTTGCTAGGTGGAAGGTTAAGACTAAGAAACTACAATGCTCAGGTTGGTGAAACCTACGCCATGATTAAAGCGCTGAACAAGCTGACAGGGCTTGGTATGCCTGAAACTCAGTATGTTGTTTAATAATCACTCAATTTCAGGCGGTTAAGTTTTCTGTCCGAATTACGCAACAAGGCCCCATCGACTTCGAATTCATTCGAAGCGAAGTGGCACATCTCTACTGCAAAGACAGCGGTCGACCGCCCGTAGACCCTGTTCATATATTCAAAATCATTCTGCTTGCCTACCTATTCGGCATCAAAAGTGAGCGCCAATTGGTCAAAGAAATTGAAGTGAATGTCGCTTATCGTTGGTTCTTGCGCATGTCACTAACAGAGAAAGTCATCCATGCGTCGACACTCAGCCAAAACCGTATTCGCCGCTTTAATCGTACAGATGTGTTTGAACGTATCTTTATCAATATCGTAGAGCAAGCTATGCCGAAAGGTTTGGTCGCAGGCCAAGAGCTATTTACCGATAGCACGCACCTAAAGGCGAACGCCAATAAGAATAAGCATACGAACAAAGTGACGGAAGTTCGCGCCAGTGCCTATCTTGAGATGCTCGATGAAGATGTCGCGCTAGACCGAGAAAAACAGAATAAGCCCCCTTTAAAAGCACAAGTCTCTAAGCCTAAAACTAAGAATACTAAAACTAGCACAACCGACCCAGTAAGTAGCTTTATGACTCGAGACAATAAGCCTCTAGGCTTCTTCTATCTCGACCATCGTACTGTGGATGGAAAGCATGGCATTATTTTAGATACTCATGTCACGGCAGGTAATATCAATGACTCTCAGCCTTATGTGAAACGCCTAGATTATACCCTAGAGCAATTTAACCTTATCCCAATAGCAGCGGGACTTGATGCGGGCTACTTCACCGCGCCAGTCGCAGAGTCATTAGAGCGTCGAGACATCTTAGGCATATTCGGTTATCGCAGACCATCCAGAATAAAGAATACGTTCAAGAGAAAGCACTTTATCTATAGTAAAGAGCGAGACACTTACCGCTGTCCTAATGGGCAAGAGCTCATCTACAAAACGACGTCTAGAGAGGCTTATCGGGAGTATCACTCCGACCCGAAGAAGTGTGCGTTCTGCCAATGCGAGATGACTGTACGCAGAGTAAAAACATGAAGAAAGTTGTCACAAGACATATCTATACGGACGCAATGGATAGAGCAAATCAAATGCGGCTCTCAACCTATGGAAAGAAAACGTATAGGCGAAGAAGTGAAACGGTAGAAAGAAGCTTCGCTGATGCCAAGCAGCACCATGGTCACCGTTATGCCCGCTTCCGCGGACTCACCAAAGTGCAAATGCAGTGTTAGTTGGCTGCCGCAGCGCAAAATATCAAGAAGATAGCCTTGGTGGTGAATTATCTTCGAAAAATAGGGCTAAATATGCCCCAAATACGTCAAATTATTTTTTATAGAGACCAATGTTAGAGTTGGTTACTTCCAGACTTCACCAATTAAAAAATATCGCGATCGCGGCCTACGGCCGCGCATAAAAGAGAACCTCACTTAAAAAAAGTGAGGTTCGTCAGCAATCCAAGGCCTGATAAATATCAGACCCTTTTTCGTATTATCTATTATGCTAAATTTTACTTATAGCTTAAGCCATGACCCAGTGGGTATAACGTATCATTTTCTTTGTATTCCGGATCATCGGAGTCTTGTCTAACAATCGCTTCAGCGCTGTTAGCCAAAGCAAATGGCAGTTTACCCTGCGGGTTAAACTTACCACTGATAACATCCATCACAGCACGGTCATCAGAACCAAAGGTTGCGAGAATAGCACCAGCGTTTTTTAGGCCACTTGCGTTATCAAGTACATATGGTTGACGGAAGTAAACTGAAAGTACGGTATTCTCTGCACCAACTTCTGTCATGACTCGTTTAATATCATCAAGCGAAGGACTAACTACCCAAGAGTTAGACTCAGCCATACCAGTGAAATCAAGCACTGATAACTCATCAAAATCGGCACCACCAAACACCAAAGCACGATTTATTGAAGGGTCGCTACCTATAACAGCCGGAACATTGTCAACACGTACACGAATAAGTGCATGATCATTGCCGGTCGCATCAGCAATTTTGTTACCGTCATCATCATCACCAATCGTTACATCAAAACCGTACTCCTCAGCAATCTCTCCGTCCATCCCCATAGTGAACAAACTCGAGTTTGTACGAAGTGGTAAGGTTTTATCTTGGTTATCAAGCAGTACAACCGCTTTTCGTTGAGCTAGCTGCGCTTTTTCTTGGAACTCAGCGCTACCTACGATTTCATTTGCTTTATCAGCATCAACATAGGCATTTTCAAACAGCCCCAAGTCGAACTGGACTTTCAGCAGGCGTTTAACTGATTCATCAATACGTGATTCTGGCACCAAACCTCGCTCAACCACTTCACGGATCTCATCGTTCTGGTTAAAGCCCGAGAACACGTCAGTACCCGCTTCGATAGCAATGACAAATTGCTCAGTCTTATCTTTACCTTGAAGGCCCCATGCACGATTACTGTGCATCATCTGGTAATCAGTGTGGTCTCCATTCTTATCATTGATAATACCCGTGTCAGAGTTGATGACTCCTCTATAACCTAACTTCTGGCGAAGTAAGTCATCCAAAATGCCTTTAGAGAAGGCAACACCGACATTACCAGCAGGCTCCCCCACTTCTGTTGAATAATCATTATTAGCCACCCGTACCGTATCATGATCCCTTTCATCTAAAAGATCGATTAAGTATTGGCCATCTCCTACATAATGATCAGTCTCATCCGGTTGTAACATCGACCAATCACCACCACCAACAATTCCGTAATACGGCATAATTGCAGCGACACCAGCATCGATAGCCGTTATAAATGGTTTGAGGTGATATTCGAATTTATCAGCTGGATAACTTTGATGTTGGCCTGCCATGTAGTGGGGATCAGCACCTAGAAATTGTGGGCCACCGCCAGGGAAATGCTTCATTGTCAATACAATACTCTCGTTATCAACCTCTTCACCTTGCAAGGTCTCAACCAAAGTTTGAATAATATCGGAAGTCAAATCAGCATCAGAACTGAATGTTTCATGAACACGATACCAACGAGGCTCGGTCGCCAAGTCAGCCATATATCCATACATACCACGCAAGCCAATAGCATTCCATTCAGAGCGCATGACTTTACCGAATTCGGCAATTAGACTCATATCACCAATTGCCGCTAACCCGCCTTCTTTTGGCCAGCCAGTAAATGCGCCTGAATCAACGTTGATACCTGCTTTTGCATTAGGGTCAATATGGTTGCGTGCGTTTGACTTAAATAGTGCAGGGATACCCAAACGAGTGCGCTCAGTCAACTCCTGCACAGTATTCATATATTGAGCAGCTTCCCTAGGGCTAATTACATAATTGGGACCTCCTGGCCCACCAGCTGCACCTCCATCTTGACGCTCTTCATCAGACAGACCATCGATTTCTTCTTGCGTCAGTATATTGTTTCTGAAAATAAAGCGGTTCATCTTTTGACGGTTAACGAAATCTTGATGTTTTGTCCCAATATAGCCGTACGCTTCAGCGTTCAATGTATCAATCAACATCATGCCGACTTTTTCTTCCAGAGTCATTCGGCTGACCAAATCAGCAGCACGTTCTTCAGAAGTTAATCGCCAATTTTCATAAGGCGCTAACTCGCCATCTCCATTCGCATCCCGGAATTGGTAACCATCTATTTCAAGGATGTCATGAACTCGAGATTGGACGATTGGTTGTACAACTTTGTCTTTATCATCTGAGTCACTTGATGATGAATTACAACCTGCAAGAATGAGCGCCACAGCTACAGGCGCTAGGGTAAACAGTTTTTTTCTCATGGTTCGCCTTTTAATTTATTGTCATTGGAAACATAGTCATATTACTCCACACTGAAACTTTGGTTAACCAATAAGTTTAATCAACTCGATCTAGATCAACCAATTCTTTATTTGGTGAACCAATATCACACTACGTTAGATATGATGGAATAAATCAAAATTTTTACTACCAGTGCACAGGATCGGCTAAACAAAGCTGTTACTGCAGAAACAACATTTCGAATGTAATATCAAAAATAAAAGGAAAGTCTGTAATAGAAACAAGGAGGGTTTGTAATTGCTATCAAGCCAGCACAATCTGAAGTGGCTTTGCTGTATAATTAGGACAGGAAAACAAACCACCTGCAATTGAGCTATTCCTAAACAACGTACTGAGTTTCAGGAACACCAAGCCCTGTAAGCTTGCTCAGCGCTTTAATCATGGCGGAGGCAAAGCTTAAGAAACTCATAAGCTGTATCGTTATTACGTTTATGGAAGAACTAAAAGTCTAGTGCCCCGCTTTGCTTGTTGATTGCAAAAGAGCCAGCATAAAACATACTGGCTCTTTAAAACAACTTAACTTACTTCGTATAGAAGGCGCGCTTGAGCGCCATTTCAAGGCCTCGGACTTCGGCAAGACCTTTCAATCGCCCAATAGCGGAGTAACCTGGATTTGTTTTCTTGTTTAGATCGTCCAACATCTGATGACCATGGTCTGGTCGCATTGGGATCAGGCGGTTATCACCTTTTTCCGAGCGGCGATGCTCCTCATCCAAGATAGCCATGACGACATTGTACATGTCTACGTCACCATCTAAGTGCGCCGCCTCATGGAACGTCATTGGATTACTTTCTTCACGTTTAGTTGAACGCAAATGAGTGAAATACACACGATCACCGTGCTTCTTAATCATCTTCACTAGGTCGTTGTCACCACGCACACCATAAGAGCCCGTGCACATGGTGAGCCCGTTCATTTTGCTTGGCACGTTTTCAGTCAACCAATCGATATCTTCGATGGTCGAGACGATTCTTGGTAAGCCAAGAATTGGACGCGGTGGATCGTCTGGGTGCACCGCAAGTTTCAATCCATGCGCTTCACATACTGGCATGAGTTCTGACAGGAAGTGCGCCATATGTTCGCGCAGTTTGTCTTTAGTAATATCAGCATAGCGATCCAGTTGCGCTTGGAACTCTTCTAATGTGTAGCCCTCTTCCGCACCCGGTAAACCCGCGATGATGTTACTGGTTAAGCGCTGAACTTGTTCCTCAGTCATGTTCTGGAAATAGTCCGCCGCTTGTTGCTGCTCCGCTTCGGTATAGTCAGCATTAGCACCTGGTCGTTTTAGGATGTGTAGCTCAAATGCTGCAAAAGCGATCTGGTCAAAACGCAATGCTCGAGAGCCATCAGGCATCTCAAACTCAAGATCCGTTCGAGTCCAATCAAGCACTGGCATAAAGTTGTAGCAAACGGTATCAACGCCACACTCTGCTAGATTACGCAGTGTTTGCTTGTAGTTATCGATCCACTGTTGGAAATCACCCGTTTGTGTTTTGATTTCCTCGTGAACCGGGACACTTTCAACAACCGACCAAGTGAGCCCCTTGCTCTCGATAATCGCTTTGCGCTCTAGTATCTCTTCTTTTGACCACACCTCACCATTTGGGATGTGATGTAATGCATTTACGATTCCGGTTGCTCCTGCCTGACGAATATCATCTAGAGATACCGAATCGTTTGGGCCATACCAACGCCAAGTTTGTTCCATGACACTTCACCTTCTTTTAAGCGCACTTAACCCGCCCGTAAAAACAAGCTAAGTGCAAAAAACGACTTCCAAAGACAGCTGCGACAGCAGCTGTAACGAACGACTACGACGACATGTCGAGCCAGTTGTGAGGTTTAATCGTTGCCCAGCAACACCACAGGGTTGGAGCTGAACAAGTAACCATCAAAGTTAGGATCATCGATATCAGACAGCTCAAGTAGACGCTGTTTGACGTTTTCAAGGTGTTGCCACATTGCGTTTTTGGCGGCAATTGGATCTTTACGTTGAAGGGCGGCAAGAATCTTTGCATGATCTTGCAACCACTCTTCGCGGTAATCTTGACCATTGATATGAGAATGGAGCTTCTTCCACATTGGGCTGCTTTCACGTCGCTTCCAAGACTGTCTTAACATATCCACTAAGACAGAGTTTTGGGTTGCTTGGGCGATACATAGATGGAAAGTTTCGTCTCCACTACAATCCTTAGTACCACTCGCAAGCTCTTGACGTTCAAGCTCCAATGCTGTTCTCATTTGAATGATGTCGCTCGGAGTCACTTGCATCGCCGCAAACTCAGCAATGTTACTTTCTAGTAACTGGCGAGCTTGTAGCATTTCAAATGGTCCAGCATCATCTCCAACAATATTTGAGCGAGAATTAGCATTAGATGGTATGTTCAGTACATACACACCCGAGCCCTTTTTCACTTCCACTAAGTTTTCAAGTTCAAGCATAATCAGGGCTTCACGAACCACCGTTCGACTGACGTCTAGGCGCTCCGCGATATCGCGCTCTGGTGGTAGGCGATCGCCGACATTATAGCGACCGTCTATTAGCTCTTGTCTTAGTTTCAGACCGATTTCCTGATAAGGTCTTTTCGGCTCGAAGGGCATCATGATGATATTGTCACTGTATTGCATCTAATATAATTATCTCAATATAATATAGGCTATGATCAATTGGTCAACCTTTTCATCACACTCTGTGATAACACCTTTTTATTTAGTTTTATCGATGATTCAATCGATTACTGAACCGCTTTAATGCGTTCAACTAGCTGATTAAGATCAGGTTTTGTTTGTTCGATATCCGCATACATAGGTTGTACCGCGCTAACAAATGCCGCTTTGTTTGGTTTAACAAACGTCACGCCCATTTTCTCGGCTTTTTCACGCTCTTTCGCTTCTGATGCAGCCCACAGCTCTTTCATATATTCAGAAGAGTCTTCCGCTGCTTTCATCAGTGCTTGCTTCTGCTCTTCTGTCAGCTTGTCATACGTACTAGTAGAAATAACCAGCACATCAGGAACCATGGTGTGCTCGTCTAGACTGAAGTACTTAGACACTTCACTGTGGCGACTCAAGCTGAATGAAGGTATGTTGTTTTCTGCTGCATCAACAACACCCTGCTGGAGCGCGGTATAAAGTTCGCCGTACGCAAGCGGTGTTGGATTACCACCTAATGCTTTAACCATCGCAATTGCCGATGGGCTTGGCTGAACTCGGATCTTCATTCCTTTCAAATCTTCAGGTGTTTCGATTGGCTTACTGGTATAGAAACTACGTGCACCTGCATCATAGTAAGTGACACCAATGAAGCCACTATCTGAGGAAGAATCTAGGATCTCTCTACCAACTTCACCACCAGTTACGCTGTAGTAGTGGTCTTTATCACGGAAAAGATAAGGCAGGTTAAATGCCGAATACGCTGGAGAGAAAGCTTCAAGCTCTGCCGCGTTACTCTTCACCATATCTAGAGCGCCGTTTTGCATCAGCTCCATTGACTCTCGCTGCGTACCAAGCTGGGCATCTGGGTAAATACGAATACGTACTTCACCATCTGTCGCTTGACGAACTTCCTTCGCTAAGAAGTCCATTGCTTTGTGTACTGCATGATCACGAGGGTGGTTGTGGCTTAGCTTTAATGTCGTTGTTGCGTATGCCGATGCCACAGCACCAAACGTTAAAGCAGTACCAACCATTGCACTTACAAGCGTTCTTTTCATTGTCATCTGTCTTCTCCGTGGATTGGTTATCCAATATGTAGGGTATTGGCTGTTTCGAATGCAATATTGGCGCTACCCATCGATACCGTCAAACCTAAATGATCAATTGATTGACCAATATCACAATAAAACCCAAATGATTGGTCAACCAATTTGAATGTGAGAAGGGTCACATGAACATTTTTGGTGTACCGCTATAATCAAAATCGAAAATCAGTGTGTTTATTATGCAACTGAGGACCTAAAACCCCCAATTGGTCGTCCAAAAGCACTTATAGGCGCACATTTACGCTGAAGGAAAATAGAATGAATAAAATGGTCACCTACATAAATAGAGGCTTAGCGGGCTTTACCGTGTCCCTCTCGACCTTTCTTGTTTTTTGCGTGATTTGGCAGGTGATATCACGCTATGTGATCGGCAAACCCAGCACAGTCACAGACGAACTTGCTCGCTATCTGTTTATGTGGGTTGCTCTTATTGGCGCTGCCTATACCACAGGTCAGAAGCGTCATCTCGCTATCGATCTTCTCACTATGAAGTTAACGGGTACTAGAAAAGCCATTAACGAAATTGTCATTCAACTCGCGATCGCACTCTTCGCCTTTGTGGTTCTTGTATATGGCGGCACTAAGCTCGCCTTAAAAACACTGGCTATGGGTCAGGTAACACCCGCTTTAGGATTAGAAATGGGTTTCATTTATTTCTGTCTGCCGATCAGTGGGGCTTTGATGATCTTCTACTCGATCGTTTTTGCTATTGAACGAATCAAACAGTTAGCAAGTGGCAGCGCCTCTTATGCTGGCTCTCAACTGGATTAAATAGAGGTATTCCAACATGGAGTGGCAAGTAATTTTGACCCTTTTCGGTACGTTTGCGTTTTTGCTCGCAATTGGCGTTCCGGTTTCTTTTGCTATTGGCTTGTCGTCATTAGCAACTATTCTAATGAGTTTACCTCTTGAGCCCGCTATTGCGGTTGTTGCTCAGCGCATGGCTGCTGGCCTTGATAACTTTGCTCTGCTGGCAATTCCGTTCTTTATCTTGGCGGGTAACATCATGAACCAAGGCGGTATTGCCGTTCGATTGATCAACTTTGCCAAAGTACTTGGTGGGCGCCTGCCTGGTTCACTCGCCCACGTTAACGTTATGGCAAACATGATGTTCGGCTCTATCTCAGGTTCGGCTGTGGCGTCAGCGGCCGCTGTGGGTGGCACCATGTCACCACTGCAAAAGAAAGATGGCTATGACGAGAACTTTTCCGCCGCAGTGAACATTACCTCTTGCCCGACAGGTTTGCTGATTCCACCAAGTAATACGCTGATCGTGTTTTCACTAGTCTCTGGCGGTACTTCTATTGCTGCACTGTTTCTTGCTGGGTACATTCCAGGGCTTATCATGGGTTTGAGCCTAATGATGGTGGCAGGATTCATTGCTAAACGCCGCGGCTACCCGGTTGCTGAGCGCCCTAGCCTAGCAATGGTGTGGGATACCTTTTTGAAGGCAGCACCGTCACTTATGCTTATCGTCATTATTATGGGCGGTATCATTGGCGGCATCTTTACCGCAACGGAAGCATCGGCAATAGCGGTCATGTACACCTTTATTCTTGCGGTGCTTATCTATCGTGAAGTGAGATGGCGTGACCTGCCTAAGATTGTTCTGGAGTCTGCGGTAACAACATCGATCGTGCTACTGCTGGTTGGCGCTTCGATGGGAATGTCGTGGGCCATGGCGAATGCTGATATCCCATACATGATCTCAGATGCTCTACTGGCTATTTCAGAGAACCCGCTGATGATCTTGCTCATCATCAACGTCATTCTGCTGATCGTCGGTATCTTTATGGATATGACGCCTGCTGTTCTTATCTTTACACCTATCTTCTTACCGATCGCCCTTGACCTTGGTATCGACCCAGTGCACTTCGGCATCATGATGACATTTAACCTTGCTATTGGTATCTGTACTCCTCCAGTAGGTAGTGCACTCTTTATCGGTTGCTCGGTGGCGAATATCTCCATCGATAAGGTAATTAAACCACTACTGCCTTTCTACGCCGCACTGATTTTCGCGCTGTTGGCAGTGACCTTCATTCCTCAATTAAGCCTATTCCTTCCGAACTTGGTTCTAGGCTACTAATCGACATAAGCAATTAATCACCCGCTGGCATGCCAGCGGGTACAAGGAAACAATAATGAAATCAATTGTCAACACAAAACTGAATGACGGCGTAAACACTCCTCTGTACCCAAGAAACCAACTTAAAAGCCGCATAGTCCACCTTGGATTTGGGGCATTTCATCGTGCCCATCAAGGTCTGTTTACTGACGAAGTAGCAAGAAAATCAGACAGCGATTGGGGTATTTGTGAGGTCAACCTTTTTGGAGGTGAAGACCTTATTAAATCACTTCGCGAGCAAGACCACCTATACTCAGTGGCTGAAAAAGGCGCGACTTCCACCGAGATCAAGGTGATTGGTGCCGTGACCGAATCTCTGCATCCAAATTTAGACGGTATCCAAGCCGTCATCGAAAAAATGGCTGAGCCGCAAGTCGCCATCGTTTCTATGACTATCACAGAAAAAGGTTACTGCGCAGACCCTGCAACCGGTCTGCTAGATAAACACAACCCTCTTGTGATCGCAGATCTGGAAAACCCGACCGCACCAAAAACAGCTCTTGGATATATCGTGCAGGCATTGAAAGTCCGCCGAGAGCGAGACCTGCCTCCATTCACTGTAATGTCTTGCGACAACGTGCAAGAAAACGGCCACGTTGCAAAAGCTGCGATTCTAGAGTTTGCTCAATTGCTCGACTCTGATCTTGGTTCTTGGATTGAAGCTAATGTGACTTTCCCTTGCACTATGGTCGACCGAATTGTCCCAGCCGCAACGCCTGAAACCTTGACTGAAATTACCGAGCTTCTTGGTGTAGAAGACCCTTGTGGCATTGCCTGTGAGCCTTTCCGTCAATGGGTAATCGAAGATAACTTCGTTGCTGGTCGCCCTAATTGGGATATTGCTGGCGCAGAGCTTGTTGCGGATGTGGTGCCTTATGAAGAGATGAAGCTTCGCATGCTTAACGGAAGTCACTCGTTCCTGGCCTATCTTGGTTATCTTGGGGGCTATGCACATATCTCTGACACTATGACTGACCCTGGCTACCGCAAAGCTGCATTTGACATGATGCTGCTGGCACAAGCTCCTTCATTAGCCATGCCTGAAGGCACAAATCTGGAAGCGTACGCCAAGCTTCTCATCGACCGATTTACCAACCCAAGCCTTAAGCACAAGACATGGCAAATCGCTATGGATGGAAGCCAAAAAATCCCGCAACGCATGGGAGGCAGCCTTAAATATCACCTCGACAATGGTTCAGACTTTAAGTGGTTGGCTACAGGTATCGCGGGATGGATGCGATACGTCGCCGGTAACGATGAGCAAGGTAATGCCATTGATGTTCGCGACCCAATGGCAGAAACCCTAAAACACATCTGTGAACAACATGGTTTAAACGTTTCTGTGGTTCCAGCACTACTTGGGCTTGAAGCAATCTTTCCTACCGAGCTTGGACAAAACCCCATTGTTATCGATGCCGTAAGCACGGCCTATCTATCACTGGTTGAGCATGGTGCAAAGCACACGGTTTCGGCTTTATAAGAGGAAATAACAATGAAGCACTTTTTATGTGAAGACTTTTTGCTGTCGAACGAGACTGCACGCCGCTTATATCATGAACATGCGAGTTCACAGCCGATCTACGATTATCATTGCCACTTAAACCCTGCAGAAGTGGCGACAAATCGCCAGTTCGATAACCTAGCCCAGATTTGGCTAGAGGGCGATCACTACAAATGGCGTGGTATGCGCTCTGCTGGCATTGAAGAGCACTTGATTACTGGCGGTGCTAGCGATCATGAAAAATTCTTAGCGTGGGCAAAAGCCGTTCCGCAAACACTTGGTAATCCACTGTATCATTGGACCCACCTTGAGCTACGCCGCCCATTCGGTATCACTGGTACTCTACTCAGCCCAAAAACGGCTGAGCAAATTTGGCATCAGTGTAACGAGATGCTTGCAACGCCGGAGTTTAGCGCTCGGGGCATTATGCAGCAGATGAATGTGGTCATGGCGGGTACGACTGATGACCCAATCGATACCTTAGAACATCACAAGGCTATCGCTGATGACGCGTCCTTCACGACCCAAGTCTTGCCTAGCTGGCGTCCAGATAAAGCGTTTAAGATTGAGCTCGATAGCTTTGCAGACTATATGCACGCACTAGGGCAAGCGTCCGACATCAACATCCAGCGCTTTAGTGATTTGACCGCTGCGCTTGATAAGCGTCTAGCGCACTTCGACGCGCATGGCTGTCGCGCCGCCGATCATGGCATCGAGATAGTACGCTATGCGCCTATCCCGACAGAATCAGATTTAGACACCTTGCTCACCAAACGCTTAAACGGCGAAAGTTTGACTGAGCATGAGTGTGCTCAGTTCTCTACTGCTGTTCAGGTATGGCTTGGGAAGCGTTATGCGCAATTAGGCTGGGTGATGCAGCTACATATTGGTGCTCAGCGCAACAACAATACTCGTATGTTCCAGTTGTTAGGCGCTGATGCAGGCTTTGACTCGATTGGCGATCGTCCATTCGCATTTGAGCTAGCACATCTGCTTGACGATATGGATAAAACTAATGAGCTGCCACGCACTATTTTGTACTGCTTGAACCCACGTGATAACGAGATGATGGCCACCATGATTGGTAACTATCAAGGGGGAGGCATTGCGGGCAAGATACAGTTTGGTTCGGGTTGGTGGTTCAACGACCAAAAAGACGGCATGCAGCGCCAAATGGAGCAGCTGTCGCAACTTGGTCTACTCAGCCAGTTCGTTGGTATGTTGACCGACTCTCGTAGCTTCCTTTCTTACACTCGTCATGAATATTTTAGGCGCATACTGTGTGACATGATTGGGCGTTGGGCAGAGAATGGCGAGGTGCCTAATGATTTGTCATTGCTAGGACCTATGGTTGAAGATATCTGCTTTGGTAACGCAAAACGTTACTTCGAGCTTAGGGGCTAACTCTCCCTTTTCGCTATAAAAATGAGCTGGGTGGCCTGCCACTCAGCTCATTATTTCGTTTTTGTCGGTTCATTTTAATAGGGACGCTCGTTGGACAATCTCATTGCACAAGCTATTGGAGGCATCGCATTTATCTTCGGTGTGATGGCATTCTGGCAAAAAGACGATATTCGCTTTCGTTATCACATGACCACGTTCTGCTTCATTATGGCGATTCATTTCGTCTTAATGGGCGCCACAGTTGCGGCTATCGGTGTGACATTAAATGCCATAAGAAGCTATTTATCGATAAAAACACAATCTCGCGTCGTGATGTGGTGTTTCATCACGACCATGTGGACAATGACAGTCCCAAACATCTCTAGCATGTTCGAACTTATGACAGTCATCGGGTCGTCGGTGGGCACTTGGGCTCTGTTTACCAAAAAGGGCATTACCCTTCGCTGCCTCATTTTGTTTAACTCGTTCTGCTGGGTAACTCACAACATTTGGCTTGGTTCCATTGGAGGATCCTTAGTTGAGATCACCTTTATTCTGACCAATTTAATGACCATCTATCGCCTTTACGCGATCCGCAATCAAAAATTAGAGAACAAACCACTATGAGAGAAACCGTGAGACATCGTTGACTGGCTTAACGATGACTTATAAAAGACTGTGATTAAACAAATAAATTGTACGCAACTATATTTATTGCAATTTAAATTCCAGCTTGCTAGTGTGCTACGTAAACAATCGGAAGAAAACACCCTACACAAAAGGCTAGCGACTCATGATTACCCTGCATCACCTCAACAAATCACGCTCTAAGCGCATTATCTGGCTGCTTGAAGAGCTTAACGTTCCCTATCAAGTCAAAGCGTACCAACGTGACGCGGTGACCAATTTAGCACCAGCAGAACTCAAAGCGATTCATCCGCTGGGTAAGTCACCGGTTATCGAAGAAAATGGCCAAGTGTTGGCGGAATCCGGTGCCATTACCGAGTATTTGGCGCAGCGTTTTTCTTTCGCCTCTCTTGCACCAGCGCAAGATTCAGCGGAGTATCCGCTTTACTTACAGTGGCTGCACTTCGCAGAAAGCTCAGCTGCGTTGCCGCTTTTACTCCACTACTTCCTAAAGATTGACGGCACTGAAACACGCTTTCTTGATGGTTACAGCAAACAAGAGTTGGCGCTGATCTTGGGTTACCTCAACGATCACTTAACAGCCAATACATGGTTGGTTGGCGAGCAATTTACCGCGGCCGATATTTTATTGTCTTGGATTGTTGAGGTGGCTGCTCAGCTAGAGCTTCTTGGCGACTACCCTGCATTGCAGGTTTATCTTACGAAACTTAAACAGCGTCCTGCCGCGCAAAAAGCCGCAGAGCTTGAAGCCCAATACGACAAATCAAGCGCTTAAATGCATTTACGGTCGATATAGCGAATATTCTATATCGAGTTATTAATTGACCAACATCAATAAATTAACAATTTGCATAAATATCTGTTTTTTGCATAAATATCCGTAATAAAGGGTGACTTAACAGTCTATCAATTACGTCACCCCATATTTTTTCATCCCGTTGAGTTTAATATCCCCGTAAAAAACACTCGCTATTTTCATCAATAATTTTTTGTGAGCAAGTCTAAAGTTATTCTCGCCTATCCATAGTACATTTTAGCCACAATTTAGATTAGTAATTCTTATGGCTTCAATGTGGTAATTGAACGTTAAACGTACAGCTAAGCGGGAAGAACGCACTTCCTGCTAAGGAGAATGCTATGACCGCCCACGTCGTCCAAGAACCAAAAAAGTCTGGCGGCTTTTTTACTCGTTTCAAGTTTCCTTCTGCCTACACCATATTATTTGCTCTGATCGCCATTGTGGCGTTGATGACCTGGATCATTCCTGCTGGCCAATATGAGCGGGAAATGAATGAAGACCTAGGTCGAGAAGTCCCAGTTGCGGGTACCTACGCCAGTGTCGAAAGCAATCCACAAACCCCTATTGATGTGCTACTCGCTCCGATAGACGGCTTTTACGATCACAATAGTTATGAAGCTGGCGCCATCGATGTATCGTTGTTCGTACTTGTGATTGGTGGCTTCTTAGGTCTGGTTACCGCAACCGGCGCCATTGATGCTGGTATTGAACGGGTGACTCGCCGCCTTGAAGGACGAGAAGAGTTAATGATCCCCATCCTCATGGCACTGTTTGCCGCTGGCGGTACTGTGTATGGTATGGCGGAAGAGTCATTGCCATTTTATACGCTGCTGGTGCCTGTCATGATGGCTGCGCGGTTCGACCCGCTTGTTGCTGCAGCGACTATTTTGCTTGGTGCCGGTATAGGCGTTTTGGGCTCTACCATTAACCCATTCGCAACGGTCATCGCTGCCAATGCTTCTGGTATCCCTTTTACTGACGGCATTATGCTGCGTTTGGCAATGTTGGTTGTTGGCTGGGTGATTTGCGTTGCTTATGTGATGCGGTATGCCAAGATGGTCAAAGCCGATCCGACCAAATCAATTGTTTACGATAAGTACGAAGAAAACAAAGCGCACTTCCTTGGTAATAAAGGCGATGAATCTCTAGAGTTCACCGCTACCCGTAAAGTCATTCTCACCATTTTCGGTGGCTCATTTGCCGTGATGATTTATGGCGTGTCAGTTGCTGGATGGTGGATGGCCGAGATCTCCGCCATGTTCCTGGCCGCATCAATATTGGTGGGTCTCGTCGCTAAAATGAGTGAGGAATCCTTTATCGATAACTTCATTGAAGGGGCGCGCGATTTGTTGGGCGTGGCACTGATTATCGGTATTGCGCGCGGTATCGTGGTGGTAATGGATAGAGGCATGATCACCGATACCATATTGAACTCCGCCGAACATATCGTTACCGGGCTCTCATCCGTGGTGTTTATTAACGTCATGTTCTTCTTAGAAATTCTATTGTCCTTCTTAGTGCCGTCAACGTCTGGGCTCGCGGTACTCACCATGCCAATTATGGCGCCATTAGGCGACTTTGCCGGTGTGGGACGAGATCTGGTTATTACCGCCTATCAATCGGCATCTGGGCTGGTCAATCTGATTACCCCAACCTCGGCAGTGGTAATGGGAGGCCTCGCGATAGCGCGGGTGCCGTATGCCCGATGGCTCAAATGGGTTGCACCGCTTATGGCGATTCTAACCGTGTTCTGCGTTGTTATGCTTAGCCTAGGTACTTTACTCAGCTAACTTAGCTCAATTACCCCACTCTTTTGCCCGCTGCTTGTCAGCGGGCTTTTTGGTTTAAAAAGCGGTCCTTGGTTCTTGGTTCTTGGTTCTTGGTTCTTGGTTCTTGGTTCTTGGTTCTTGG
>NZ_JBJHPB010000036.1:0-47292 GCF_059412285.1 Vibrio sp. CB1-5
GTCTTGGCGATACAGTTAACGTTAAATCTGGTTACGCTCGTAACTTCCTTATCCCACAAGGTAAGGCTGTAATGGCAACTAAGAACAACGTTGAAATGTTCGAAGCTCGTCGCGCTGAACTAGAAGCTAAAGTTGCTGAGCAACTAACTGCTGCTGAAGCACGTGCTGAGAAAGTTAACGCTCTAGAAGCAGTTGTTATCGCTTCTAAAGCGGGTGACGAAGGCAAACTGTTCGGTTCTATCGGTACTCGTGACATCGCTGACGCAATCACTGCGGCAGGCGTTGAAGTTGCTAAAAGCGAAGTTCGTCTTCCTGAAGGCGCTCTACGTACAACTGGCGAGTTCGAGATCAGCGTTCAACTTCACTCTGAAGTTTTCGCTCAAATCGCACTACAAGTTGTTGCTGCTGAGTAATTCAGTTGTAAGAACGCGAAAAACACCAGCTTCGGCTGGTGTTTTTTTTGCCTGTAGGTAAAGGTTCCATCGCCTTCCCCAAGAACGACTAACGCCGATACTGACTAGTCATGGAAATTCCCCCCAAACAAGGTACAATCCGGGCTCAAATTTCTATGACCCTACGGCCTTTAATATGCACTCACCCCAACACTGCTTTAACCGATTTGATGTTGCTATCGAAGGCTACGAGTTACCAGAACAATTTACGTTTCCGTTCTACTACACGCCGCACCCGCTGTGCGTATTAGCGGCAAACCAGCTGCAGCAGTATCTACAAACGCAAACAGACTTCAGTCATGATTTTGGGATAGACGATGAAAACCAAGGTCGAGGCAAGATGTTTGGCGTTTTGCTGGTACAAAACACGCAAGGCGAAATCGGCTTTTTGAGTGCCTTTTCTGGCAAAATTGCAGACCAAAACCTTCTGCCAGGTTTTGTGCCACCGGTTTTCGATATGCTCACTGAAGACGGCTTTTTCCGAGAAGATACCGACGCCATTACCCAAGCGCTCGCAACCTACAAAACCTTCGCCAACGCGCCAGAAATTGCAGAACTCAAAGAGCAAATCGCTAGCGAGCGAGCTGCCTACCAAAAAGAAGAACAAGCGCATCGCGACATCATGATTCAAGGGCGTGCCGCTCGCAAATTGCAGCGAGAACAAGCACAACAAACACTTACTGGTGACGTGCTTAAAACCTTGCTCAACGACCTAGGCAAGCAAAGCGTTGCAGAAAAAAACACCCTCAAATACCTAAAGCTCAAATGGGAAGATAAGCTCTCCATTAAAGAGCAGCGCCTAGCAGAACTAGAGACCCATCTTGCAGAGCTTAGAGAACACCATAAAGCGCTATCCAACGCTTTGCAGCACAAGCTTCACAAGCAATATCGTTTTCTAAATCAGCTTGGCGAGACGCGTGACTTGGTTGATATCTTCGCGGCAACCAAAACCCCGATTCCACCAGCCGGTGCTGGCGAATGCGCCGCGCCAAAGTTACTGCACTACGCCTACAAACACGGTTTGAAACCCTTGGCTTTGGCCGAATTTTGGTGGGGCGTATCGCCTAAGTCAGAGATCCGCAAGCACGGTGGTTTCTACCCATCTTGTAACAACAAGTGCCAACCTATCTTAGGCCACATGCTGCAGGGCCTAAACGTCGAGCCAAATCCACTCGAGCAGAACTGGGCGGAAGATAAAGAACTGGAAATTGTGTTCCAGGATGAAGCTATGGTGGTCATCAATAAACCGTCGGGCTTGCTGTCTGTACCAGGCAAAACCATTAAAGACTCTGCTTACACGCGCCTGCAAGGCCTATTCCCAGAAGTTGAAGGCCCCTATGTAATTCACCGCCTAGACATGGCGACATCTGGGTTGCTCGTGTTCGCCTTAACTAAGCGCGCCAACAAAAGTCTGCAAAAACAGTTTATTACCCGTGGCGTACAAAAACGCTATGTCGCCCTGCTAGAAGGCGAGCTTACTCAGAGTGAGGGCGACATTACACTACCCATGCGTGGCGACCCAGACGATCGCCCAAGACAGCTGGTGTGTTACGAACATGGCAAGCCAGCAGAAACTCACTGGGAGTTGATTGAAGTGCGTGATGGCCGAAGCAAGGTCTACATGTACCCTAAAACAGGCCGAACTCACCAGCTACGCGTTCATAGTGCTCATCACCTTGGTTTGAACATGGCGATGGTTGGCGACACGCTGTATGGGGAGAAGGCTGACCGATTGCATCTGCATGCGGAGCGGTTGGAGCTTGATCATCCTTATAGTAAGGAGCGATTGGTGTTTCAGGTTGATAGTGAGTTTTAACTAACTTGAAGGAGAGAGAGCATAGAGATTGTTTAAACGTTCTCTCCATTCTTTTTATGACTATTCCCTTCAATATAAATAATCGCCATGAACTAGAGTTAACAATAACTACCAACGATGAATCCCATAAAAACAATCAGTTAGAATAGCATCATTGTCCGCAACAGTAGACCTAGAAACAGAGATAATGCACACTAGTGCTAACGACAATCACCGAGTCTTTCCATGAACATCACCAACCACTACTACACCGAACACGCCCAAGATTTCTTTGATTCAACCGTTGGTGTTGATGTTCAAAAGCTGTATGAGCAGTTTCTACCTCAGGTAAAAGTGCAAGGTAAGATTCTAGATGCGGGGTGTGGCTCTGGCCGTGACAGTAAACACTTTCTCGACCTCGGCTATCAGGTTTGTGCTTTTGACGCCAATGAGTCACTGGTAAGTCTTGCATCCACTCACCTAGGACAGCCTGTCACTCTCGCCAGGTTTGATACCTTCACAGGCGAACCCAATAGCTTTGATGGAATATGGGCTTGTGCTTCTCTTTTACATGTTGAGGCTGAGAATCTACCAAGCGTGTTCGTTCATCTAGGCAAACTACTTAAGGCCGATGGTGTATTTTATTGTTCATTCAAGTACGGTGAGTCAGCGCTCGTTCGCAATGGTCGTTACTTCACGGATATGAATGAGGATAAACTAGAAGGAGTGCTGTCGCAGACAGGGCTGAGTATTGATAGTACGTGGAAAACCTCTGATGCGAGACCAGGCAGAGAATCGGAAAAGTGGTTAAACGCCATTCTGATTAAAGCCTGACCCCTAGCTCGGAGATCAAATATGCCTCATCAATCACTGACACTGAAAGACAACCTTCTGACCACCGGAGGCGACGACCCGCTTCTACCACAACTCATTCATGCGATAAACCACGCAACAGAGATCGAAATTGCGGTCTCTTTCATCCAGCCATCAGGGTTGGACTTGCTGCTTCCGTGTATCCATGAGGCGATTGAGCGAGGCCTTCACCAAGAGCGTCCATTAAAGCTAAGGATCTTAACGTCAGATTACCTTCACATCACCCACCCTATCGCGTTGCGTTCGTTGGTTGAGCTAGAAGGAGAAGGCGTCGAAGTAAAAATATTTGAAGCTCAAAACCGAAGCTTCCACTTAAAGTCCTACATTTTTGTTCGCAGCGACGAGGCTCAATCCTATTTCCGAGGCACCGCTTTTGTTGGCTCAAACAACATCAGCAAATCAGCACTTACCGATGCCCATGAATGGTGTTTGAGGCTCGACTATCAGCAGCCTAAAGACTCCACTCAAGCGAAGCAGTTTCAAAGCATTCGCTATGAATTCGATAAGCTATTTCACCATCCATCAGCGATGCTGCTTAACGACGGATGGATTGATGCTTATATCAAGCGCAGACAACCACCAAAACTCGCTGCCGTTGGCGATTCCTCTCTACTTGATGATGACGAATACTCTCCAAACTCTGCACAACTAGAGGCACTGAGTGCGCTCAATGCAACACGAGAACAAGGCAACGTTCGCGGACTCGTTGTTATGGGCACAGGCATGGGTAAAACTTGGCTATCAGCCTTCGACGCCAAGCAGCTTAATGCTGCGCGAATTCTGTTCGTAGCGCACCGAGAAGAGATTTTGACTCAAGCATTAAACACCTTTGCCAAGCTATGGCCAGAAAAATCTGCCGGCTACTATCACGGCAAGAGCAAAGACAAGTCTAAGGAAATGCTGTTTGCCTCGGTACAAAGCCTGGGTAAACAACAACACCTCAAAAACTTTGAACCGGACTATTTTGACTACATCGTGGTAGATGAATTTCATCATGCGAGCGCAAAAACTTACTTAAACATTCTCAACTACTTTGACCCTAAGTTTCTACTTGGGTTAACAGCGACTCCAGAGCGTACCGACCAAGCCAACATTCTGTCTCTGTGTCACGACAACTTGGTTTTTGAGCGCAATTTAGTACACGGGATTGATGGTGGAATCCTAACCCCATTCCACTACAACGGAATTTGGGATGACTCGGTCAACTACCAAGAAATCCCTTGGCGCAATGGTAAGTTTGATCCTGCCGCTCTCGATGCCCAGTTTGCCACCGCACAAAGAGCAAAACACGTTTTCAATCACTGGCAACAAAAGCAGCAATCGCGAACGCTGGCATTCTGTGTCTCGAAAAAGCATGCCGATTTCATGGCTGAGCAGTTTAACAAAACCTATGAATCCCAAGGTCTAAAAGCGCTCTCTGTACACAGTGACTCCTCAGTCCGCCGCAATGAAGCATTGACTCAACTCGATAAAGGTGAGGTTCAAGTTCTGTTCTCGGTCGATTTGTTCAATGAGGGAACGGATCTACCTTCAATCGACACGGTATTGATGCTCCGTCCAACCGAGTCGAACATTATCTTTCTTCAACAACTAGGGCGTGGGCTACGCAGACATGAGAACAAAACTCACCTAGTCGTTTTAGACTTTATTGGTAATCATCGCTCATTTCTAAACAAGCAAGAAGTGCTAGGCATTACCTCCCCGCAGTCTATTGACGGACAAGGAGGAAAGGATGTTCAAACACCAAGCCTAGGTGAAGGCTGCTTTGTCAACTTGGACCCAGAAATCATCGACTTCTGGCAACAGATATCTAAGCAAATGCGTCTGAGCGCAAAAGAAGAGTTCGACCAACTGACCAACCACCTCGGCCATCGACCAAGAGCAGTAGAGTACTTTCGAGCTGGGTATGACTTCTCAAAGGTCAACAAGCAACATGGTAGTTGGCTGGAACTCGTTGCAAATATCGAGGATGACTCAAGCCTTCAACAATTAATCGCACCACACGGCAAATTCTTTTTCGATGCCATCCAGAAAATGAGCATGAGCAAGTCCTTTAAGGCGATACTGCTCGAAGCCTATTTGGAGCTCGATGGCTTTAACAACCCTCCAACCGTCGAAGTTCTAGCAGAAAAAAGCTGGCACGTGCTCGCAAGGTACCCACACTTAAAAGCGGCAGATCTTTCCAAAACACATCAAGAACTAGCGCCAAACTCTACTAAATGGATAAAATACTGGCGTGATAACCCTATCAACGCGTTTGTTGGCGGGAATAGTAAAAAGGCCGACAGCTGGTTTACAGAAGTTGACGGTAAGCTAACGGCTAACTTCGCCGTGGAACCATCACTTCAAGACGCATTTCATGACTTCATCAAGGAGCTCATCGATTTTCATTTAGCAAAATACGCTGAACGAGCTCGCCTAAATGACGAGCAGGTGACGGTTCAAACCGAAGCTCCGCTTCCAGCGGCCAATGAGGGTACTCTCCTCCCCTATTTCCCGAACCTAAAAATTGCCTGCGGCCACTTTAAAACCGGTACTCATGATGAAGTGGAGTCGATGGCTATCGATCTTCCCAACCTCAATCCGGAAAAGTACTTTTTAGCACGGGCATCGGGCAACTCAATGAATGGGGGTAAAACGCCGATTATAGATGGTGATCTACTATTATTTGAATTTGTGACTTCAACGTCAGCCGGCTCGATTACTGGTAAGACAATGGCCGTAGAAATTCAAGATGAGTCAGGTGACAACCAGTATTTGCTGCGAGTAGTGCAGAAGGATAAGCAAGGCCAGTATTGGTTAAAGGCAAATAATCCTGATTATGAGTTGATGTTGGCGAATGAGTCTATGCGGACGCTTGCTAGGTTGAAGCAGGTGATTGTTGAGTGATGAAACTGTGTTCTTCGGCATAAGACCGTATGGCGTGTCGCCTTGAACAGGTGAACACGCCTGATTTAACAGACCTAAGCTTCAGAGTTATCTGGGTGCACAAAATCACTCAACCAAATAGCTTCTTGCTCCAAAGCTAAACCTTGTTTTTTCATTTCTTTCACTAGATCAAGAAGCCTTGGAGACTGCTCTAATAGACTTGGGCTGTTACGCTCGAAAGAGTCAAACTCGCGAGCTGTATCAACCCAAAGCTGGTTTAGTCCATAACGTACCAATAACTCTTTCCAATTCGGCATCAACCAAAACTCGGATCTTTCTGGTAGCTTCTCTTGCAGGCGGCGGTAGTTATTCAGGCCAACTCCATCATAGTCAGCAAAAAAATAGACCTTCGGCGCTCTATCAAGTATCGAAAGCCAATCAATCAGCTTGTTGTGAAGTTGTCCTCGGAACCAAATGACGGTCGTGGGTTCACTGCTCGGTAACCAATCAAGCCTGTCAAAGAGTGCTTGGTTTTCCACCAACCAAATAGAGTGTTGAGTATGAAGATCCTTGTTTCTTTCACCACCCACTTCGAGCGCAAAAACACCAAACTGTTCAGTGGCTTCCTGCAAGTGACCTGTTTGCACTCCAGACGACTCCCAAATCGGGTTTGCAACGGTTTTAGCCAGAACGTAGGTGACATCGTGACCTACGATTCCTAGTTTGCTGCTGCGAGTACCGGCAATGTTTATAGCTCTTTGTGGGATATTCGAAGACACATTTTCATTCGGTGCCAACTGCTCCAAAGTCACGTTAACAACATCCATGTCTAAGATGCTAAAAACAACACCGCGCCCTTGAGGGATAACTTGTACCCCCTGAGAGGTGCGACTGAATTCTTCAAGCTGCCTTTTTTGGGATAACGACAATGTACTTGCGGCGACAGAGTCAGGATAAGCCTCGACGAGCCGCGTTAATGCTTTAGCCAATGCTTTAGCCAATGCTTGGCTCATAGCAGACTCTCCACTTGTACCTGTGATAACTCTTCACTCTCCTTGCGTTCAAAAATTTGCCAACTATTACGACTAATATGGTTTTTACCGTGCGCTTGATGGATTGGCACGCAATAACGAGCAGTCGTTAACGGTGCTGGAGAGGCAAAAATCAACGCAAAACCAAATTGCTCGGCAATCTCAATCAAGTTAGCTTGGTTTTTAGTATCCAGTGCCAATGCCTCGTCCAAATAACATACCGCTTTCATTTGGTGTCGTTTGTCTTGCATTAGATGCAGCATGGCAAGGCCAGTCACTAGCTTTGCCATCAGTACCGTGCCGTTAGAAGCTGCACTATCAATGTCTTCGAATGACTCTTGTTGCTGTCCTTGCTTAGCGACAACAAACTCCAGTCTGAATAAGTCTGCCACTCTTAGGCCTTGGCGTGCATTACCTTCTTCTATCAGCAGGCTCTTGGCTCGATCTAACTCAACGTCGTCAAGGATGCTACCTTGATCAAATAACTCAAAACTCTGTCCACTCTCAGTTTGCTCTGCTTGCTGTATTAGCACATTCATCGCATCAACAAGCTGGCTCTCTTCCATTGGCTCGATTTTGAACGTCTTGAGATCTGATAACTGTCTACGGCTGATTAAGCGATTGAACTCCTTCATCTTGCTTTGCAGTGCATAGAGGCCACTTCGCAGCTCTCTAAGGCTCGCAGTAACATTGACCACCGCCGAGCGAGCACGCCTTTCCAGCGCTCTCTTTTCATCATCTAAACAATGACTAAATTGAATGATGCCTTTTAACTCTTCATCCTGAGTTTGCGCCATTTGAAATTTGGTAAGACCTTTTTGATTCAGAGCACTTTTTAGTTGGTACATTTCTCTGGACAGCTTATCGAGTTCTTTACAGTCATCTATGAACTGCTCAAGATGCACTGGTAAAGAATCTAAAGACCACTCACCTGCCATTATCCACGGTGTGTGGGGTTGCTGCGACAGGCTGCTAAACAGAGTTTGATCATCAATTCTCTGCTTTTTTAACCTCTCAACACTGTCATCATCCGAAGACAGCTGACTCAACTTATCCGTAATTTCTCCAATTTTCTGCACCAATTCATTGTGCGTTTTTTCTGCATTCTCCAGCGCGGTAGTTATCTCTATTAGCTGAGTTTCAAATGCTTGTCTTTGCTGTACTCGCTGTGGCAGATCCTTTTTGAGCTGTTGCAGTAGTTGGTAGTCTTTTAAGTCCTGTTCACACTGTTTGACTACACCCTTTAGTTCTCTCTTTCTCCTTTCAGCAGCCTCAATCTCTCGGCTAGCTTCCACCAGTGCGTTGAGCTCATGGATTTGCCCTTTGGCACTATCAATTTCCTCCAACAGTTCCTGCTCTGTTTTCTGTACATGTTGGGGGATTAACTCACCGAGCGACAGCGTTAGACCAGCAAGCGAAAGCGGCTTGTCACCAGCATTGAGCACACTTCTAAGCTGGTTTATATCAAATGTGTACTGGTCAGGTGACAGTTGCATCACTTGTTGACTAAGGACTTTGTTCAGCTTTTCCAATTCTAGTGCGTTAAGCACTTTAGAAAGGTGAAGATACAAATTATCGCCAAGTGTTTGGTGTTGAGCCTTGAGTCTTTGTAGCTGTTGTTCTCTTTCTTTGAGCTGCTTACTCAAAGCGGATGAAGAAGTTCGCTGCGATTGAACACACAATGCTGCCTGATCATCATAGCTTTGCTCGGCAGATTTTAGTTGACTCTCTAAAAACGATTGATCTGGAATTAAGCTAAAGCGCTGTTCCAGATCTTGTTGCTGCTTGTCGATACGGTTTAGATCCGCCAACTTATTGGTTAAGTCTTTGCTTTCACCAGCGCGAGTAATGTCTTGGCTTCTTAGCTCTCGTTGCGATTGCTCAAGCTTGTTCTTTTGTACTGATAGGCTTTCCGTCGTTGTTTGAACATGGCCATGCCAGTCTTGTAGCAACGCATTCACTTTAGGTTGGTATGCCGCGATTTTTCCTCGCAGTGCCAAAGTGCGCTCAAACTTTTTCTCTAAACCACCTATCGTCTCTAGGTTATTCACCGCAGCAAGATACTGTTCACGCTCTAGGTTGATGTCTTGAAACGCTTTTTCCCATTCCTGCTTAAAATCAATACTGGCATTGGGTAACTCTCGACTGAATATTTTTAACAAATAGTCTTTCACATCGCTGGAATTAAGTTTGTCGAGCCTAAGTGTTTTGGTGAGTACCTGCTGGAATGAGCGAGCATCGCTGACATGTTCCAGCTTGAAAACGGTAAAGTCGATGTCGCTGCTTTTTTTGCTTTTTGCACCGCCATAGATTGAATGACGAAACTCTTTATCATTGAATTTGTAGACTCGATGTTTCTTAGTCGCTAAGTGATTGACGAGCTTTGGTTGGGACACGATGTTCCCGTCTTCAAGGCGGAAGTCATCGAGGTTCAATTCACCTTTGTATGCGAAATACTCGTAGTCATAACCTACCCCTTTACCAACACAACCAAACACCACAGTGCCTGTTTGCGGTAGGATGACTTCCAATAAGATATAAGCGCTGTTGTTTGGAAAGTAGAAGCGGCGAGCTTTCTCTAACGTATGTGACCCAAAATCCATCCGTCTTTGGTCGATGATGAGCAGAAACTGGAGCGCGTTGATCAAACTTGTTTTGCCATGGTTATTTGGGGCAATTAACGACACAGAATCATCGAGGGGAAGTTCCGCTCGCTGGTAGCCTGCACTGCCAATTAATGCTAAACGTTGAAAACCGAAAGTTAGCATGATTGTTCTTCCTCTTTAGCAGCGACATCACTTTCCGATGCTTGTTCAGTGATGAATTCAAAGTGGTCGAGGTAACGATATACCGAAGGCAGCAAGCGCCATTGATTGTTATCTTGAGTTGCAAAGCCTTTTCGCACAGCGTTGTCGAGTATCTTAACGAGCGCATCTTGGTCGAGCTCTTCTGCATCTAACAGCCCTTGGTGCTTTTCGTAAACCTCTTCTAGTAGAGCATGATCAATCTTCCATTGGTAAAACTGACCAAGGGAGCGACCATTATCAGCTTGGTGATCAAAGATCACCATCAGCAGCAGGGCGAGCTGCCGTGATTGTTTATTGATGTTCGCGTTAGCTTCATCATCATGAAACCATGCAAAGCCACGCCCATCAATCCGTAACTCAAAACCTAAGCTAGAAAATAAATGTTGATACTGCTCTGATTGTTGTTCGAGTTCATGCCATAGGGAAGCATCCGTCGAGCGATTTAGGTGACGACCAGAATTAAATAGATTAAATAGATCGGTTAAGTGAGCCAGCTCATTCAAATCGATTTTGCTAGTTTGCATTATCAACATCCTTTGCATTTGTTGAGCGAGTCAACGTCTTTAGTTCGTGAGGGTAGTAAGTGACCGCTATTGTCGTCAGCTCTGTGGTTTTTTCGCTGTCCCCTAGCGTGCTCTGCCATTGAGGATCGCGAACAAGCTCGTGATAAAGCCTCAATAGCTCGGCATCGGGTAAATCCAGATAGTTTTCTCTGAGCCACATCATTAGGTTTGTAATTGGAAGTGCATCGGCAAGTCGTTGTCGTAAAACCTCTTCGTCAACCCAGATTATTGTTGGATTTGTCGGCGCTTTCTCTTCATCTGGAAAAGGGATAGAGCTTGGCTCAAAGTCCTTGAATTCTGCCATTAATTCACGAACCTCATTACCCAGTTGGATCTTGGTAACGCGGCTGCTTTTCCACATCGGTAAACCGTTAGCACTGAGCCCACGCGCTAATCCTTTTTTACGAACTTGGCTAAGCTGTTTGCTGATCACCGCAGACAACTGATTATGCTGCCTAGCTTCTTCTCTCAATGGCAACAAGGTGTCAGCACATTGTAGGGCTATCACTCGACCTTGGTATCGCAGGTCTTTAACTTGATAAGCTATCTGGCGCATTGCCAGCCTTTGTTGATATAAAGAGCCGCGCATAGAGAGTATATCAACAGCTGTATCGAGTGCTTCTTCGGCCTTTTCTAATAAGGGGTAGAAACTGCCGCCCAGACCGCTATCCATCATTTCGTTCATAGGCTCCACGTACTGATCGTAGACTTGTAGCACCTCTCGGTAACGACGTTCTATCGGCACACTGGTATCCGCTGACTTTGCTACTTCTGCGATTTCAAAAATGGCTTGCTTGTCTTGTGTAAGCTGCTGAATAATCTTTCTTACTAACTCTGACAGCCTGTTAGCACCAGTACGAAGCAGATCGTTATCCGACGTATCCAACCCCTCTAACACTTGGCTGGTGGCATCTTTAATTGCATCCACTCGCGCTTTCAGTACTGCAGATAAACCTAACTCATGCTCTTGAGTTAAACCTCTGACAAAGTCCACCACTAAGGTGTTTAACTGATAATCGCTACTGCGGTTGATAGGCTGAAGTATATCGGCATTGACAAGGCTGGTGAGAACGGAGTTGCTCTCGGTGTTCTTGTTTTTATATTGATTGATCACTTGCTCAAGCAGCCTGAGCTCAAACGCAGGAAACTCTCTCGAAAGCCGAGTTAACTGCTCAACCACTTCCCAATGTTGGTGTAGCTGAAAGGCGAGACTTTTAGGTGCTGCCATCTGTGCTTACCTTATCTGTAGAGTTAAAGATCCAATGTACCTTACTATACGTTGAACCTTATATATTTCCGCAATGGTATGGCGTCGTCCACAAGAGGTAAACACTGTGTACGCGCTACCTATTATGTTCCCCAATATTTCACGACTGATAGCGGCATAGAGAGCGTAATCGCCCCTAGCAGCTTTATAAGAGGTAATCATTCGACACTGAATATTATGCAACAAGAACTTTATGTTGTTAATGTCGATTTCTGTTAGCAGTACCTAACCCAACAAGGCAGCAAGAGCATTAATACCTAATCACGTATTCGATAATTTTAAAACGAAACCGTACAGTACATGCGACGCTGTTTGAGGTTTATTGCGTAAGCGATCATTCTAAGGCCGGATCACCCCATTTCTGCGACATCTGATGTTAAAAAATTCTCTGCGAACTTCTTTTTCCACTGAAGTGGCGTCAGCTCTGCAACGTCAGCGGCTGGATGGACCGCCACTCGCTGTAAAACATCAACAAGGTAATGGTAAGGATTGATATTATGAAGTCGACAAGTCACCATTAAGCTTTGGAGCACACCTAACTGCTCAGCACCCAACTCCGTCCAACAGAACAAGAAGTTCTTTCTTCCCATTGAAATAACGCGCAAAGCTCGTTCAAGATGGTTCGTGTCAATTTGAAGATGTGGGTTCGTGAGGAACACTTTGAGTTCATTGCAGCGTTCACCGGCATAGTTCAATGCTTTAAGAAGTTTATTCGAGGACAAGTATTCCGGATTTTGTCTATGCTCGTAAACCCACTCAAAAAATTGAGTGACTATCGGCTCGCTGTTTTTTTGTCGATACTCCAACGCTTTATCCGCCGGTAACTGAGTATTTCGGATATGCTTTTCATGCTGGTACAGCTGAGCTATTAAGTCGAGGGCGTGTTGAGCCAATTGAGGTTCGATATCTAAAGCTTGCTCGAAGTAACGGCGAGTATGTGCCCAGCAGGTGGCGTGCGTGACTTTCTCATCGTGTTCATTGAGCTGTTTCACCGCTTTGGTATACGCAGTGTAACCATCACTCAATAACGTGCCCGAAAACCCTTTTAGTTGGTCAACAGCGAACTGTGTTCCTCGGCTTTTTGACCAAGTGAACGCGACTTCATTTTCTTCACCATAGATTGGCCAGAAGTAAGTTTGCTGCATTTTCCCCTTTGATTTGCGACCGGCTTTCATGGGTACTTCATCCATCGCCAACACTTTACTTTGCAAGATATGGTCACGTTGTGCCTGATAAATCGGCTCAAGAAGTCCAATGGCTTTCTGTATGTAGTTAATGAGGGTGGCGCGGCTGAGCTTAATGCCACTGTCCAATAAGCGTTGATGTTGTCTGTAAAGTGGCAGGTGGTAGACCGCTTTATCCACCATTAAGCCAGCCAGTAAAGACACATCCGCATAGCAACCCTCGAGAACATTCGCCGGGGCTGGGATATTCGATAAGGTGTGCTCTTGCTTATGACGCACCACAGGACGTCGATAGACAAGTACCACATAACTACCAGGGCGCTGGGCAAGGCGAGTCGTTTCTTTGTAATCAATCACCTCGTAGTTATCGGCTTCTTCCCCTTCTAGTTCTGGAGCGGAGAGTTCGATAACTTTGCGTGGTACAGATTCGTCAAAGCGTAGACCGGTGTCGTTCACCTCATCCCCTGAGCGTTGAGTCTTATTGCGACGTTTGTATGATGGGATAGTGATGCCATCCTCTTGGTCGAGTGACGGCTCTGGTTTCTTCTCAAACAAGGACGCTTGTTGAGGGTCTATCTGGAGTTGTTTTTCAGATTTTCGCCCAAAAAGCTGGCGCTGGAACCAAGAGAGTTGATTTTTAAGTGCAGCCAGTTCCTCCGCTTGCTTAGCTAGGAGCTCTTCCATCTCTTAGGCTTTGAACTGGCTGATATCACTGGTTTTCATGATTGAAATTATACCATGAAAACAACTTAAAGTCGTTTTTTATGGGGGGATTTTTGCCAATCAATGCCATCAATTAAGCATTGAAGTTGCGTCCAAGTCAGAGGGTGTTTTTGTGTTGGGGAGCCCAGTTGTTGATAGAGCCCTCGCTCCAATCGCTTGCTCCATAAACAGAATCCACCTTTGCTGTAATAAAGGATTTTCATCATGGTGCGCTTGCGGTTAATGAAAACAAACAGCTCTCCGTTATTGGCTCGTACTCCGAACTTAGATTGAACCAGTGCAGACAGCCCGTCAAACTGCTTTCTCATGTCGACTGGCTCAGTGTATAGCCAAATCTTGAAATCTGGATTTTGAATGAGCATTAGTTGTGCCGCATGCGCAATGTCACTCCTCCTGGCAACGAGAGTTCAAGGTCCCATGGCTGGGGTTCTTGAGAGGGTGAGATTAACTGCCAGTGGTCAGAGTCAGGCAAGTTAGTCGCTGTTTGCTCCGTAGTGGTTTGTCCCGGCAATTTTTTGCGCCATACGTAGAAATTAGAAGCGGTGATGTTGTTTTGTCTGCAAAACTCACTCGCTTTTAGTCCGCTCGTTTGAAATTGGTCGATGATAGCTTGCCAGTCATCAGGCGTGCGTCGTGAGGTCATATCTGATGCTCCTTGATTAGAATGAGTACCAGAATAAAGAGTAATTTTGCTAGGTTAAATACGCCCTAAAATGACCGGTTACATTTGGTGGATACCAATAAAGCGGAAATGGCCGAGACAAGTCGTTACATGCTTTAGATAAGTACACCGAAATCAAATCTACGTGGATTGAACTGGATTAGTGCGGCAGCTTTCTCACTAGGTCATATAAACATGACAAAAAGCCGCCACCAAGGGCTACTCGGTGGCGGCTTAGATACACTAAGTTAAGTTTATAGATAGTAGCTATAAGTAAATTTCAATTCAGTGTTGTTCTTGTTATGAGCAAATCCACTGTCACCCGTGTTATCGAAGTATTCTGTGTAAGTCAGTTTACCCCAGTGCTTACGATTCTTAGAAAGTGGCATCTGGAAAGCAGTATCTAGCTGAAGGGTATTCACTGTGCCTAGCATTCCGCCCATCTCAATAGAGCTAAATTGTGGGTTGAATTGGATGTGAGTGCCGTTTTCGCTCAGGTAAATCGAGTTTAGGAAGTTAAACTGTACGCCGTACGCATAGTCATCAACAATGCCTGCATCTATGTAATCACTGTTATTTTGACCTACAGCAACTGCTAAAATTGGGAAAGACAACCAGTTTTTAAAAGGTGTGGTCATGCGCACCAAACCACCAACCGCGAACAAGCGATCAGAGATAGGGTCTTCTGCAAAGCTCGTTTCAATGTAGTCAAGAGAGATACCCATCATTGGTGCCATCTCCCAATCGGTACGAGACACTTCGAAGTATCGTGCGCGAAGCTTAGACATTTTTAAGTCTTCGCTAGCTGAAGGATTGATAGCGCTCAGATGGTCTTTGTCCTCTTGCGCTTCTAGAGTAAGTTGCCCTAAAAACAAGTTACCATTAGCCTTACTGCCTGACGCCTGACCAACCAGTTGCATAAAATCATTGTCATTTTCACCCAAGCTTTGTTTTCCATACGTCGCACTAACTACTGTTGAAACTTTAGTGTGGTCACCTGGATCAGGAGCATCGGTTGGTTCAACGTGTTCATCTGCATAAGTTACTGATGATGCAAGGGCTAACGCGCAAGCTAGTGATAATTTTTTAAGTGCTGCCATGGTACAAACCTATTAAATTTGTTATTGGATATGCCGACTACAAAGCTAGCCAGCGAACGCATACACTGTAAAAAATCGTGTTATTGAGCGATAACTAAATTAAAAAACAATAAGTGAAAATAAATAGTAAAAAGTAGCCCCCTCAACAGCTTTTGAAATGCCGAAAAAAAACATCGCACTAGCCTACCTTATACAAATGATTTAAATTATATAAAGTTCTAAATTCACTGTGCTATCAACGGCATTTTGGGGGCTTGCGGACTGTTTCTGGGAATAATATTGACTATAGATCAAAACAATATCAATAACGCTTCCATTAG
This sequence comes from Vibrio sp. CB1-5, assembly GCF_059412285.1. NCBI lineage: Bacteria > Pseudomonadati > Pseudomonadota > Gammaproteobacteria > Vibrionales > Vibrionaceae > Vibrio > Vibrio sp. CB1-5. Next base: position 15,645 of record NZ_JBJHPB010000036.1, read on the forward strand.
CATAAGCGCATGTATCTAAGGCAACTGGCCATAGTCTTTTCAGCCAATCTTAGACTCCGACACCATCCGTAATAATTGGCAATAATCATTATAACGCTATGTTTCGATAGACGAACTCAATGTTATTGTTTGCTACTATTACTAAATACTAGGAAATGAAGAGATCTTATATGTCACTACTCTCTCTTGAGCCACCTGTGTATCAAGTAGGTGATATCCTCTATTCACCCACCTCAGGCGCTATCGAAAAACAAGGTGAAATCAGCCGGTTACGAGCAAGAGAAGCCAATTTGTTTCACGCTCTGATAGAGAGTTTTCCCGAAGTTTTATCCAGAAAGGAAATCGAAGAGCAATTATGGAAAGATTCTTACGCAACTAACGCAACGATTAACCAAACAATTAAAGCACTGCGCTTTTCTTTAAATGACGAGCAGCGCACTCTGATTCGCACCATCCCAAAACAAGGTTACGTACTGGCCACAAAGCCGCTGGTGGTCGAAGAAGAGTTATCTGGCCAAACTCCGCTATCAGAAGCTAACGAAAACGCTTTAACGTCTGATAGTAAAACGCAAGACCAGTCGACCGACCTCAACACTAAGAAAGAAAGCTCGGTGACTCTTCTTTCACTGTTTAGCATCAACCAATGGGTGCTGGTTTTGGCTTGTGGCGTCATTGCATTTGCCATTTCGGCATCAGGTGTCTTTATGAATCCTCCCGAGCGTACCAGCTTCTTATACAAAGGACACTGGATTTTGTTTGTGCCCGAAGAAGGAGAACTGGAGCGCCTTAACTTAGAGCAACTTTCAACGCCACATTATGTGTTGAAAACCAATAATGAATACCGAGTATGTAAAAAGACAGAAGGAACCATTCAATGTCAACTCGCCGACTAAAGCAAAGCACCGTTGTCCTTTTGATTCTTTCTGTATCGTATTTTATCGGGTACCACACTTATCAATACCTTAATGACCCCCTTCGTTTATACCAGGGAGTTTGGTATGGACAAGGGCAAATTGCCTTTTCAGACAAACAAGTTAACAGCTTCGCTACGCTTATTATTGAAAGAAAAAGTGCCCGACTGTCCGTAGAGAATCATTACGGTGAGTATAACTACACCTACGATGTCAACTTAGCTTATAAGAAGTTAAATCATGAACGTAACCATCTTGAAGTTACCGAACGAAGCGTCAATGGACTGGAAGAATTTATTAAAGATACGGGCATTCACGTACCTTCTTACGGTACCCTATTTAGAGTTGATGCCTGGAGGGTAGATGGCGGGCAAATTTTCCTTAATATTCAGCTATCTAACAACAATAATGCTTCGTTTATTTTGACTAAAGAAGACGACATGTGATGAGTTTTATGTTTTTTTATCTGTCATTTTAGAAATACAATTTTTTTTCCCTGAAAGATACTTTTTTTGGTTGGAGCAAAAGCTCTCAAACGCGGTTTAATGACTCCCGATAAACGTGTTTACAACTAAAACCACAGAGCTTTTGCTCTTCAACATAAAAGGTATCTAACAATGACGGTATCCGCTACTTCGGTTCCTACACCAGAAGAGAAGGTAGGGTTAGCCAAATGGTTCCCTCTAATTGTACTTCTTGCCGCTCAATTCTCGACAATGGCCGATAACTCAGGTTTGGCTATTTCAACAGAAGCGCTAATTGCATTGCACGGCGCAACTATGTCTGACATCCAAATGGCTAACGCTATGTACCCACTTATTGCGGGTGCAGGTATGATCGCGGGTGGTCTGATTGGTCTAATCATCGGCTGGAAACGCCAAATGATTATCGGTGCTGGTCTATTGTCAGTTGCATCTTTCGGTGCTGCATTCGCTCCGAACATGGAAATCCTAAACTATGTTGCTCGTGTAGGTTCAGGTCTTGGTGCGTGTCTACTTATCCCAGCAGTACTGGCGAACATCGCGGGTATCTACAAAGGTAAAGACCAAGCAATCGCGTTCTCTGCAATCGCAGCTCTTGTTGGCTTAGCGAGTGCTTTAACGCCACTTATTTTTGGTTTCATCCTTGACGTTGCAAGCTTTCGTGTTGCATTCGCAGGTCTAGGTGTTTACTGTGCGCTAGTTATGCTAGGCAGTATGAAACTTCCTGAGCTACCAAAAGCGACTTTCAAAGGTAAATTCGACGTTGTTGGCGTAGTACTAGCAGGTGCTGGTCTTCTATGTTTCGTTACTGGTCTACTGAAAATCTCTGATTGGGGTCTTGTTGCTCCACTAACTGATTTCACAATCATGGGTCTTTCTCCGGCACTACCTCTAGTTGCTCTTGGTGGCGCAATTCTTAAGGGTCTAATGGTTTGGGAGCGTCGCTTCGAAGCTGCTGGTAACACTCCACTTCTTCCACGTTCTTACGTTGAAAACCCACAAGTAGTTGTTGGTCTAGTTCTTTGTGCAACTATCTTCCTACTGTTCGGTGCAACTGGCTTCATTAACGTATCTTACATGCAGCTTGTTGCTGGTATGAGCGCGTTCGCTTCTGGTATGGCACTTTGTGCTTTTGCTCTAGGCATGATGATCGGTTCACTTGGTGCACCAGCTAAACTTGGTCACCTAAGCTGCCAACGCATCTGTCAACTTGGCTTCATCATTGCAGCAGCAGGTACAGCGCTAATGTTCTTCGGTTTCACTGCTGAAGGCATCACATTCTGGCAATACATCTCACTTACTGTGTTTGGTATTGGTGCTGGTCTACTAGCTTCTCAAGCGTCTATCGTTGTAACTTCTGCCCTAAGTGAGCAAGAAGCACAGCAATCTGGTGGTATCCAAGCAACTTCTCGTAACATCGGTCAAGCGTTTGGTGTTGCTATCCTTGGTTCAGTAATGCTGTTCTCTCTAACCGGTGAGATCAAAAACGGCGTAGCAGAGCACGAAACTCTATCTGCTGAAACTAAGCAAATCATCGTTGAAACTCCGGCTCTACCGTTTGTTTCTAACGACATGGCTCGCGAACTAATGATTTCAGCTGAAATCCCAGCAGAAGAGCAAGAAACGGTTGTCGCTGTAATGGCCGAGTCTCGCTTGTCTTCAGTACAATATGCACTTTACACGCTAATCGTGTTGATGATGGGTGGTCTAGCACTTTGTTCGAAGCTACCTAAACGCTCGTTAATGAATAGTTAACAGGCACCTTTAATAAGCCTCGCTCTAACCGAGGCTTTATTGTTTTTACTTCCCTAATCCTAAAATAGAGCGAGGCAGCTATGGTCAAAGCCTTAGATAACAAAAAAGGATTTTTACTTTGGGTACTATGCTTAGCACAGTTTACTCTTTCAGCTGATGTAGCCAATCTTTCCATCTCTACGTCTACACTTGTCAATGTCTTTGATACTGACATTGCTAGCATTCAAATACTCGGAATCATTCAACCGCTCGTTGGCGCAGCATTAATGCTGTCAGCCAGTATGTTCGGACTGATTATTGGTTGGCGCCGTTTGCTCATAATCGGCACCACACTTGGTTTTGTTTCAACTCTTGGTTTTATCTTAATACCAGATATCTACTCAGTTACCCTATTTGTTCGACCTCTCGCTGGGGTAGGTTCTGCATTTATTCTACCGGCCGTTCTTGCTCTGGTAGTAGCTCACTTCCCGGGTAAATCCAGAGCACTTGGGTTTGGCTTAATGGCCGCCGCGACGGGGCTTGCAGCCGCTGTTATGCCACTACTAAGCGGCTGGCTTCACGACAACGTGAGCTGGCAATGGCCTTTTGCACTCATCGCGTTGTGCTACCTTGCTACTCTAGTGGGTGCCATTACCCGCATTGAGCCTATACACACAAATCAACCTGCTAAGTTTGATATTACAGGCTCAATCCTGGGTGCCGTTAGTATCACTGTACTTTGCTTTGGTCTAATAAAATTGCCTTACTGGGGCGGACTATACGCTCTGCAAGGGGCTAGCATTCCAAATTGGCTGAGTTTTATCCTTCCATTGAGCCCAGCACTGCTTTTCATTGTTGTCGGTATGAGCTTATTTTCATGCTTCATTTTCCAGCAACTTAGATTTCAAAAGCGCCACGGACATGCCCTACTACCTATTCACTGGCTGACCAATCGTTCATCGCGCAAGGGATTCGTTATTTTACCCCTAATGTACATCATTCTTGGTGGCAGTAGCTTTGTGATAGTGACCTATCTTCAAGTCGCAGTGGCACTGTCTTCCGCGCACTCTGGTGGCATTATCTTGCTCTTCTCAGCCTTTATGATAGGTTTTTCTATCATTACGCCGGTTGCTTTTAAACAACTCAAGCCTAAAACGCTTTGCCAGATTGCATTTCTGGGGGTGATTCTCTCTGGTGGCACCCTTTGGCTATCGAGCGCGGCTGAGCACATCCTAGTATCGTTCTACCTCGGTATGGCATTACTCGGTGCGGCTATGGGCATTTTGGCATCACAATGTCCAGTCATTATCACGAGTGCGCTGGGTGAACGTGATGCGGAGCAGTCCGGCGGACTGCAAGCTACGCTACGAAACATTGGTATGGTCATAGGGATTAGCTTATTTGGTGGTATTAACCAGTGGGGACTAGAAAGCGAAATCCAGTCCCATTCTGAAGTCGTAGCTCAATTTCCAGCTGCGTTTGTTGAGCAACTCGATGAGCTATCGCACATTCCTTATATAGACAACGCAAGGTTAGCAAGCGCGGTAACATCGTATGAATTCGATAGCGCACAAACACACAACCTCATCGCAATAAACGCTAATGCTCGTTTAAAAGGATTTGATCTTACGATGATAACCTTAATCATGACCGCGCTAATGGGGTTTGTTGTTAGTTCCAGGTTGGAATGTCAGGATGATACGCCTGCTGCACTAGTGCCATCAAGAACAAGTTGTTAAATGTAAAGAGGCTAATATCACCGACAAGGTAAATAGCCCAAACAATCTATCGAAAGCGCATTGTTCTTTAGCAGCACTGCGCTTTTCTTTTAAGTGCACTTCTCAGCTCTTTTGCAACATAGCTAGAATGAGTTCTGCCCCTTCAATGTTTGATAATCCCTCTATGCCCGCTGTAAGCTGAAATCACTTTATCTTGTGATCAGCGATGAATATGTCGATGAGCAGAGGCTTTAGGAATGTTTATTCACATATCGGCCCGAATAGTTTATTTGAGAGACTCATTCTACGACTCAGATATTAGTAACGCTGTTGTTTTCTCTTCAAAAACCTTTCTTAGCTATGACCAAAGACACTGTCGTTCATGGAAAAATTTCAGAATCTGTTCGGATGATAAACACGCTATTTCTACCAACATTCTAGATAATGTTACTGAACCAGCAATCCATCCAAAACGACAAACATGACATTAAGAAAATGGAATACTCAACTCGTATGAATAAACTAAACCTCGCTTTTTCCGCTTTACTCCTTTCTCTGCTCGTTGGCTGCTCCTCTACTTCGGTTGCCGATGATCAAAAAACAAGGAGTTACGCAAGATCACACGAGCTTGTCGGTCAAGCGTCATGGTATGGACGTAAATACTATGGAAAGCTCACAGCAAGTGGTGAGCGTTATAACAAGAGAGCCTACACTGCGGCTCATAGAACTCTACCTTTTGGAACTATCGTACGGGTTACCAATACAACCAATAGCAAATCGGTGGATGTTAAAATCAATGATCGAGGGCCTTTTGTGAAAGGCCCTCGATCATTGACCTTTCTAAAAAATCATTTGAACAAATAGGTGATATCAACAAAGGGTTAGCGTCGATCAAAATTGAAATTATTGATGACCGTAATACCTTTAGGTACAAGCACTAGAACGCTGGTGCCTTCTCCAATGAATCTATTCATTGGGGCGCGGTTTTCACTGAATACAAAAGCCTCACTAAGGTAGTGAGGCTTTTAAGACTATAAGGGGAGTGAGTTCTACTGAATGCAGAGACTAAGCTGGGGTTGCTTCTTTTGCGCTTTTTTATTCACCGTCTTAAGGAATAAAGACTCTAAGATCACAATCGAAATAATCGTAATGTAGAAAGCCACAACGCCACCCGCTGGACCAGAGAACTGGACTTGCTCATCAAATAAAAGAACAATCGCGCCCATTGCAACCACTTTAGAGCCGATCAAAATGAACCACGATGAGAAAAAACGTTTAATTTTAGGCAAAGTTGATTGTTTAAGACAAAAGGCCGCTGCAAATTTTTCAAAAGCAACCGAGCTTTTGAGTACTATCGCCATAATAATTGCTGACACCAATGCCATAAAAACGCCATCCACAGAAACCCAATTCCAAACAGCACCGTAACCAAGCATTGCAAAGGTTCCGATCAAGCTACATAAGATAAGTTCATTGACCGTCTTCATTTCACTGTTACTCTTTTTCTAGAAGATTAAAAAAAATGCTCCTAATTGCTAGGAGCACTCTATTTATTTAAAGCAAATCACCACTAATTAAGCAGGCATCGCTTCTTCGTTAATCGCTGTTGCACTTTCGTGAACATAAACGTCACCACCTAGCATCGTCGCGAGTACCTTGACGTCTTTAACTGCCATCTTGTCGATATCCAGGATATTCGCATCAAGAATTGCCATATCAGCAAGCTTGCCAACTTCGATAGAGCCAATCATGTGCTCTTTTTCCATTAGGTAAGCCGCGCCTAGTGTAACTGCGTGTAGCGCTTGTTCAGCCGTTAGACACTCGTCTTCTCCGTAAACTTTTCCAGAGAATATACACTGACGGTTCATTGCGCCCCACATCATGAACAGTGGGTTAGCTTGAGTTACTTGGTCATCACTGTGGATTGAGAAAGGTACACCTTTCTTAACCGAAGTTTGGAATGGGTTTAGCGTATTTACGCGAACAGGGCCCACAGTTTGAGTTGCGTGTACATCACCCCAGAATGGAATGTGCGTAGCAAACAGGTTGTGAACCACACCCAGCTTGTTCATGCGGTCCATCTGCTCCGGGGTAACCATTTGGTTGTGCTCTAAACAGTGACGTACATTTGGCTGTGGACACTCGGTTTGCATACGCTCAATCAGATCTAGCAGTCTGTCAGTACAACCTTCGCCGTTACAGTGGAAAGAGATGCTGTAACCTAATTTGTGTGCGTAGAAGCAACTTTCAAATGTCGTTTCTGCGCTGTACTGGAAGTGACCATTCTCGCGACCGTTGTAGTACTTCTCACCTTCTTTAAGTACTGCTGTAAAACCTTGGATAGAACCATCTGTAGCGATGTGCTTCACTTTTGTAGCAAATAAACGATCGTTACTTTGCGCTTTAAAGTCAGCTAGTTCTTCTTCATTAAACTTAGGAACAATTGGGTAAGCAGCCATACGCGCTTTAAATGCAGGCATTGCAGAAAGCGCTTGCAGTAGTGGGTATGGGTTTGCAGGAACACCCATGCCACAATCTGACATAGTTGTAATACCTAAGCGAGAGCAGCTATCTGAGTACGATACCATTGCTACGATTGCATCTTGTGGCGTACCCATGTCAAATGCACCCGCTTGAACAGCGCGCATCATGTCTGGAAGCTCAGCAACTTCGCCTGTTAGGCGGTCGTCTTTACGAAATACGAACGCAGGGTTGTCATCTAGGCTAAAGCCAGCTTTTTCAATCGCTAGTGAATTGAAAGCTGCAACGTGACAAGACGTGTGCATAATGAAAATTGGACTGTCAGCACAGATTGCGTCTAGGAAATCGCGGTCTACAGCAACATCGCCTTCAAGTAGTAATGGGTCTAGGCCCCATAGGTTAAGCCATTCGCCTTGTTTACCTGCAGCGTTGTGTTCTTCAACGTAGCGAGAAATGGTTTCGATGAGCGCGTCTTTTGTCACGCTAGCTGGAAGTATGCGGCCGCCTTCTGCTGTGCGCTCGATTTGACCTGCGTAGCCAAAACGAGAAGTAAATAGTGCCGCAGTTAGTGCGTGCATGTGAGCTTCAATGAACCCAGGAACAATTGTCTTGCCTTCGAACTGAGTATCTAGGCGGTACTCAATGTTTTCGTTTGTTAAGAAAGTCTCTGCTTGATCTTTGGTTCCAACAAAAAGAATTTTTCCATCTTTAACGACTGTTGCATTCGCTTTTGGTTGCGCTTCATTCACCGTAATAAATTGGCCAGTGTATAAAACAGCGTCTGAGCTATATTCTAGTCCTGGTTTATGGAATATTTTAGTTGTCATTGGAAACTCCTGTGTAGGGTTATCTGTATCGGATGAATCCAAGATGCCCAAAGTCATAACCGAGGGCTAGAATTAAAAAGTGAAATTAAATCATCAAAAAATCACACAAATCAAAAGGCAACCCGAAAGCTAAAAAAAAATAAACAACCAAATAAAACAAGACTTTAAATTGATTTTAGCATAGGGCAATTTGATTTTTTGAGAAGACAGTTACGCTTGAGAGAAGGGTAGATAAGTGCTCCCCATGATGAGGAGCACTTTTACTAATTTGCGGTGTTAGTTAAATCTAAGCTGGCATTGCTTCTTCACTAACAGCTTGGGCGCAAGTGTGAATAGAAACCTCACCCCCTAGCATGGTTGCATGTACTTTCACGTCTTTCACCGACATTTTGTCAACATCAAGGATGTTTTCATCAAGAATGGCCATATCTGCAAGTTTGCCAACCTCGATAGAGCCAATCATGTGCTCTTGCTCCATTAGGTATGCAGCTCCCATCGTCACAGCATGTAAGGCTTGCTCAGCGGTAAGGCACTCTTCTTTACCGTATACCTTGCCCGAGAAAACACACTGACGGTTCATTGCGCCCCACATCATGAACAAAGGATTGACTTGAGTCACAACGTCATCACAGTGGATCGAGAATGGAATGCCTTTCTTGATAGATGTTTGGAACGGATTTAGCGTTTTGACGCGCTCAGGACCAACGGTTTGCGTGGCATGAACGTCGCCCCAGTACGGAATGTGCGTCCCAAATAAATTATGAACCACACCTAATTTTTTCATGCGATCCATTTGCTCTGGGTTGACCATTTGGTTGTGTTCTAGACAGTGGCGAACAGCAGGCTGTGGACACTCGGTTTGCATGCGTTCAATGAGATCAAGTAACTCATCAGTACAACCTTCACCATTACAGTGAAATGAAATGCTGTAGCCTTGTTGATGAGCATAGAATACATCTTCAAACATCTTGTCTTGAGAAAATGAAAGGTGTCCATTTGCATTGCCATTGTAGTACTTGTCACCTTTTTTAAGAAGTGCGGTAAAACCTTGAATTGAACCATCAGTATGGAGGTATTTAACTTTCGTTGCCCACAAGCGATCATTACTTTGCTCTTTGAACTCTTTAAGCTGTTCGATATTAAAGTTAGGTACCAATGGGTAAGCAGCTACTCTAGCTCGAAATTCTGGCATTTTCGCTAATGCTTGTAGCAGTGGGTATGGGTTAGATGGTACACCCATACCGCAATCAGATAATGTGGTCACTCCTAAACGGCTCGCACTGTTTGCATAACCAATCATGGCAGCCACAGCATCTTCTGGTGTACCCATATCGTAAGCACCAGCGGCAATAGCTTTTAACACATAAGGCATTTCAGCAATTTCACCCGTTAAACGTCCATCTTTACGGAATACGAATGCTGGATCATCCTCTAGGCTGTATCCGACTTTCTCAATCGCCGCTGAGTTTTGCACACTGACGTGGCAAGATGCGTGCATAAGAAGAATTGGAGAATCTGGACACAGTGCATCTAAGAAATCACGATCGACAATCGTATCATCAGACATAAGCAGCGGGTCTAATCCCCACAAGTTAAGCCACTCCCCTTGCTTTCCAGCGGCATTGTGCGCCGCAACAAACCCCCTAATCTTCTCTTCTAGAGCTTCTTTGGTAAGGCTTGCTGATAATATGTCGCCACCGCCAGCAATTCGCTCAATTTGCCCTACATAACCAAATAACGCGCTAAATAGAGCCGCCCCCACCGGGTGCATATGTGCTTCGATAAAGCCTGGTACTATTGTTTTATCTTTAAACTCTTCATTTAACGTGTATTGAATTGACTCATTCGTGAGAAAGGTTTCGGCTTGATCAACTGTGCCAACAAAGGTGATTTTCCCTTCTTGTACAACAACAGCTGACGCCGCTGGCTGATCTTTATTCACTGTGATGAAATTACCTGTATATAACACCGCTTCTTTGCTTACTGCGATGGCTGGCTTTAAGAATGGTTGAGTTGTCATTTTTGACTCCACGTTATGAGGACTAAATTCTGTTCTCATGATAGGGCTCAGTGATCTTTAGTAATATTTGAATTAAACTAAACTTGCATTAGAAAAATTCTAAAGGTTGTTATGGAAAAAGTGCTCAATTCCCATCTAGAAATTAAGTCGTTGAAGATACTTTCGCTTTTGCTTAAAAACCCAAGCATCACTGCTGTCGCCCAACAAATGGCCATGCAACCGCCTAGCGTCACTTATCACTTAAACAAACTTCGTGAAAGTTTAAGTGATCCCCTGTTCGTCCAAGTTGGAAATAAAATGCTCCCCACTCAAAGGGCAACGGCTTTAATCCCTAAACTTTCCAAGCTGTTTGACAATATTGATGACATCGTCCATTCAACTCCTTTTGAACCAGCCAGCATTAACCAACAATTTCGCATTGCGATTCAAGATGTTAGTGCAGAAATACTCATACCTAAACTGGTGAATCAATTGGCTAAAGTTGCCCCAAATATCACGATACAAATCGTCAGTTGGCCAGTTAACGCTGAACAGAAGGTACATCAAGGTGAGATTGACATCGCCATCAACGCTATCGTCAATCTCAGCTCTCAATTATATGGTTATCAACTCGGTGATATGTCTCTGAGTCTCGTGACTCGAAAAGATCACGTGCTGGCAACAAGTGAATATAAGATTGAAGATATCTTTGATTTTCCACATGTACGGGTAGAGCCCGCAGCACTTGGTGAAGGGCGTGTTGATGAGCTTGCTTTAAAGCTAAAGAAGAGAAGAAGGATCATAGCATCTGGCGCTACCTTTTCCGTTTTATCTTCAATAATAAAAGAGTCGGATAACGTAGGCGTATTCCCAACAGGAACCGCGTTGCAATTGGACCAAACTAGATTTTTCTGCAAGCAGCTTGATGAGTTACCGACGATACCCGTCCACTGTTTTTGGCATCAACGGTCTCATCATGATCTTGCTCATAAGTTTTTACGCGGACTCATCATTGAATTGAGCTTAGACATTATCAGTAAAGGCGGGTTTTACACATCTCCGTGAAGAGTTCACCATTACATAAAAAGTAAGCGTTGGTGGCTGAGCGCTAGAATGAAAAGTGAAAATAAATAGTTAAAAAATTGCCTTCACCCTAGCGGGAGCACTAACTAAAAAACTCTAAAATCATACCTGACAGAGCCTATTTTACAATAGGTTAGCCACCATTATGTTGTTCGAGAAATGCATGAACTTCAAATGATCCCACCGGAAACTGTTCAATGTCATCTACGGGGATTGTCTCTATTCGATGACTAATCGCGCGAGCAGTGAAAAGCACAGTTAGGAGCACAGAGCCGACTATAACTACTAGGGTCTTTCTATTATTCAAAGCCATTATTAGTTCCTTATTAAAAACGGTTAATAACTGGCTTACAAATGTACTAAAGTTGTCGGTTTTCTATATTGATACACTAGCAACTTACGTCAAATTTCACTTTTTATCATATTTCTTCGCCATAAAATCGTTAGAAAATACGGTTTAAGTGTGTTGTGAAATGCAGGGATTTATTGAGAAGAGCCTCGATAATAGAGGCCTAAATTGCTTTAGGCCTTTAAGAGCTAGCTGATTTCTATATGCTTAGGTTCAGACTGTAGTGGTTTAATGATCCCGGACACCAAATTAGGTGGTAAAGTCTCCACCATACATGAGGTGTTCAACGACAAAACGACAACGACGTACATTTTCTTCTGAGTTCAAAGTAGATGCCGCAAGCTTAGTTCTTGATCAAGGTTACTCAATATCTGAGGCGGCACGTTCTCTAGACATCGGTGATACGGCCTTACGACGCTGGGTCGATCAACTCAAGATTGAGCGTGGCGGAGAAACGCCAACGGTCAAAGCTCTGACGCCAGAACAGCAGAAGATCCAAGAGTTAGAAGCTAGGATTAATCGCTTAGAAAGAGAAAAATCCATACTAAAATAAGCTACAGCTCTCTTAATGTCGGACGAACTCGAACGTTCTCGCTAATTGACCAGTTGAGGGAGCATGAACCGGTCAAAATTCTTTGTGAGCTGTTTGATGTCGCGTCTTCCTGCTACTACGAGTTTAAAAAACGAAAGCCGGATGCGAGTCGCATTCGGTTAGTCAGCCGAGTTAAGCAGCTCTTTAACATGAGTCGTGGCGCTGCTGGTAGCCGGACTCTTGCTTCTATGCTGCAGTCTGAAGGCTTCGATGTCGGACGCTTTAAAGTACGCAAACTTATGCAAGAAGCCGAACTGATAAGCAAACAACCAGGCTCGCATCGCTATAAGCAGGCTAAGTTAGAGCGACCAGATATCCCCAATAGATTGAAGCGTGAGTTCTCTGTTACCACACCAAATGAAGTTTGGTGTGGTGATATTACTTACATCTGGTCCGGTTCAAAGTGGAGTTATCTAGCTGTTGTGCTCGACTTATTTAGCCGCCGTGTAGTTGGTTGGGCACTATCAGACAAACCGAATGCAGAGTTGACCTGCAAAGCCTTGGATATGGCTTGGGAACAACGAGGCCAACCTAACGACGTGATGTTCCACTCAGACCAAGGAAGCCAATACAGCAGCCTAAAATACCGTCAAAGGCTTTGGCGATATCGCTTCACTCAGAGCATGAGTCGTCGAGGTAACTGCTGGGACAATGCTCCTATGGAAAGGCTATTTAGAAGCCTGAAAACCGAATGGATACCAGCAACGGGGTACTTGACCCAAAATCAGGCAAAGAGGGATATCAGCTATTACTTGATGGATTACTACAATAGGCAACGGCCTCATCAAGCAAATGATGGGCTGTCGCCAGTTACTGCCGAAAATCGGCTTAAATTAGTGTCCGGAATTTGTTGACCACTACAGTTTCAGCTCGGTATCGCTTAAGGCTCTCTTTGGTCTAACTGGCTTCTTCTCCACCTTCAATTTAAACCAATCTTGGTCAACCTTCTGACCTAACTTACTAAAACAGCTAGATATAAGACGTAGCTTTTTCTTCATAGTAGTAAGGCTACAGGTTTGAGTTTCTTTCCACTGCTCGATATGAGCTTGCCTGATACTCTCTAAAGTCGATGAATGAGATAGACTAGAGACAAAGCTAACCCAGCAATTTCGATACTCTGCTTGGCTCTTAACGCTTAAATCAGACAAGTAGTTGGTGATATCAATCCCCTTTAACAAGGTGCTTTGCTTCTTCTGTTTACCAGAAAAATCGCTATAGATTGCCCTAATATCTTCAATGGTAGGATTGTGTAGAGATGAGATTTGAATAGCTAACACTGATGCCTGCTTCATCGCTTCCAAGTAGTTGCGAGTTTTGAGACTTAGTTTGGGCTGATAGTGCTTGTTATCCGCTCTTAGACTCCAACGGAAGGTATAGATACCGGTATTAGAAAGAACTAAATAATTGGCTTTTCGATAGAGTGGTGCTTGCATCGTGTGTACTCTTTTGTGTACTTCCAGAGATGCATTGCTTTTGTGCAGATATGAAAAAAGGCCTGATAAATCAGACCTCTTAGAATGTGGCGGGAGTGAGACAGCAGACTTAACCAATTAACCCATTGATATTAGATAAGTTAAATGAAAATAAACCAACAAAGTATTACCATAGGTATTGCTTACAGAAATCTCTTGAACTTTAAGCCTATGTAATAAAGCAGATGGATTTCATATTGCTGGAACTAAGCAGTTCAAGAGTATTTAAAGAGGCTGAGTTAAAACAGCCTCTGCCGAACGACCTAAATAGGAGCGAGTTGCACTAAAAAACGATGGCCAGTCCCCAGCCCTATTTTTCCTAAGCACAGATGCGGCTAACGAGCTACGAGCTTGCTCTATCGATAGACCACGTCCTACTCTTTCTGTTATTCGCCTATTGAGGTCTTCAAGAATCACTTTTCGAGCCCTCATTAACCGAGGAGAGTTTAAATTTAGTTCTTTAATTGTTTGGCGCGCCATTTCAGCGTCTAGCCCTTGAGCTTCACAAACCCTTTCGTTTACATCAATCAAACCTGTCGAACGGTAAAACTTCCAAATATTGACATCTGGTAAATGTAACGGGTTGAAGATAATCGCATCCAGAATTTTGTCACCTTTAGGTACATCACAAGAATAGTTTTCAGGTTCAGTATCAAATCTCTTATCTGGCTCAACAACTTCGCTTTGATTTCCACCGCAACAAACGGCTAATAAGTTATCCCACGTCAACCCCCAGTTAGGTTCTCCCAGATCACGTTTCGATTTTGGATGAAAATGCTCAATACGACAGTCATCCAAAGAACCGTTGGTTCCAGACAGTAAGTCTTGCTCACAATATGCGCATAAATTGCCTTGATCTGTCCGTAACTGTTGTTGTGTTTCCTGATACCTTGCGCCGCAGCAACGAAAAGCTTCTTCAATCAATTCATCATTTTTCTTATCTTTTTCCCATAAAGCGTCAGGGTTTGCCGCTCTAAATACACCTAGCCGATTCGGCTCTACTCCTTTATTGATCGTTTTCATTGTCTCGCTCAAACTCACGAATTCGAATTTCAGTTTCCAATTTTTGAAGCTCAGCTTCTGTTTGTCCGCCCCACCTATAGAGCACTTCTTTTAGTTCTAACGCTTCTTCAGTGTCCCACTGGTCAGACTCGACTAGCTCAGTATAGCGATTTAAGTTTTGGACAATTTCAAGGTGTTGAGGTCGAATAGTACCGCCTAACACATCTTCCAACATTCGTGAGCTTTCAGATCCATAAGTGCTAGTTCCGGTTAATTGCTTTGCTTCTTTCGCATCGGCAGACACGATACGAATACAATCAACATTAACGGTTGTCAGTACTTGAGGGCTATGCGTAGTAACAATAAATTGGACGTTCTTAAACAAGCTGGTCAGATCGTTTAGAACTTTCTGTTGCCATCTCGGATGCAGGTGGAGCTCAATCTCATCAATTAGAACAATCCCATTCACTGCTAATGGGTCATTGCTAGTGGGATTGAGTAAATAGGCACGTCGTATTAAGTCGATTGTTAAAGCAACCATATTTCTATAGCCTTCGCTTAGTTGCTCTAAGGTAAGCTGTACACACTCATCCTTCTCATTTTTCCAATGCACCACAACATCATTGCTGTTTTTATCAAATTCTATGCTCGTTGCTCGCTCTACGATCTGATAAACAGCTTCAGAGACAAGTTTCTTTGCCGGGTGGATAAACTTGTGTTGTTTTAGCTCATCACGCTTTCGAAGTTCATCTACTTCAATTTTCGAGAACCAGTTTTTTATAATGCCGTAGTTCACCTTAGCATCTAGAGCAGAGTCATAACCTTCGCCACGAATATCTTTTTCGAAGGGGTTTATTGCTACTTTAGAACTTGTTGGGGTGAGGGCGCGACTTGTTCCATAGTAGGCGATCAATGGAAACTCAGATTGGCTATCAACCAACTGACTGGCATAGCCAGTTAATGCTGCCGTTCCTATCTTCGGAGGCTCTGAAGTCCCCGCCCCTTTAGCTACAAGGTCCCAGCTCAAACTTGATGTTGTCTCAATCGCTATACGAGCATGGCTCGCAACCCCGTTCGAACTAACATGAATATCCGATTTTTTTATCAGCTTTCCCTTTGCATCAGGCATAGCGGTAAGAAAAGGACCAAGACCACAAGCCACCGCTTCTAAAATTGAAGTTTTACCGGCACCATTTTCACCAACCAAGACATTCAGAGAAGAATGCATTGGCACTCTAAAATCCGTGTATCCCCTAAAGTTGCTGACAGTGACTTCGCTAACTTTTAGGTCTTTTCGTACGTAAAGCGAAGGATCTAGGTTAAATTGTCTTTCTGCTATCTGCCGAGGGGGCAAGCTAACACTAAATCGGCCGTCATTGTCACAAGCCTCAACAATCGCATCTATATTGTCGGCTGAAAGAATATTTCGACCTCGAGCTGGTTCATAAAACAACGAAGCATCGACAAACTTGACGCTTCTGTTGTTATGATTTTCTAATCCTGAATTGAGAACAAGAAGCACTGTCGGAATTGAAGTCGAGTAATGGATATTTTTAGGTAATAAAATGACCTGTTCAATAACTCCTTGAGACACTAAATACTCGCGAACTTTGGCTTCAGAGCCTGTTCTCGTTAAAGCACCTAGAGACATTCCGACTAAAAGCTTACCGCTCTCAGTAAGGGCAGACAGCATTGATAGCGTTATAAACCAATCACTTCTACTTTCTGGCAAAATTCTGGCTACGTCTAGCCACTCATTACGCATTGAATAGTAGATATTTTCCCGAGATGATTTGGGGATTTTCATTCCAAAAGGAGGAAAGGAAACAATTAGATCGTATTCATTTTCCTGATAGAAAGGCTGCGATAAGGAATCACCAAAAATGTCTCTACCTTTTATTCCCCTGATTACTCGGCTTATTATTAGCTGAAAATAAGCGTCCTTGTTGACTTCTTGAGTATCTATACAAACTCTTTCTTCACTTACATTGGAAAAAGAAAATGCCGTGTTCCCAGCTCCTGCAAATGGGTCGCACACTAACTTTGGTTGATAGCGCAATCCAAGCGCAGTGACCAAATGGTTCACATCTTTGGGAGTGTAAAACTCACTTCCTGATTTACCTTCATTTTCAGCAAAGAGTAAGTCTAGTTCAGATAGCGAAAGTGACGCTATGGAAGAACTTCTATTTAATTGCCCGTCTCTGATTGCATGACGAACAAAAGACTCATCAATGTTGTCGAATGAACGTAATGTGTTTTCTAAGTAATCACACAGAAAATTGGATACATCACGATGAATTAATCCTAGATGGACAGCATGATTTATAAGTTCGTAAGAATATTGGGCAATAGCATTAAATGAATCAAACCTTGGTGCATCAAAATGCTGACCAGTGTTTGATTGGAGATAACGTATGAAGAAAATTGAATAGGCTAATGAACGATAGTTCGATATAGGAGATGCCCCTCGAACATAATCAAGTATCTTCCATATTTCTCTAGCCTGGGCTTTAGCTAATTTCAGGTCTTCATCACGATATGTCATTTTTTATCTCATTACTTAACGTTTAACGTATAGAGCTCTTAGTAAACCAAGCTTTCTTTATTCATTCACGCTGCTATTTTGCTTCATCATGTCAAAAATCAGCTCAACATAACTTGCCATTACCTGTGGGTCTTTGAGTAGCGTTCGAGCAATATCGCCTTCTTTCAGCAGAGCTTGCACAACGGCTTGCTTCACCGCTTGTGGTAAGTCGCCTTTGAGGGCAATCGACTTCTCATGCTTTTCTACCTGCTCTACCACAGTCGGGTTTTCAGTGACACGGGTAATTGTGCCGTTGGCAAAGTTGCGACGCCCAGGCTCATCGCCAACATCGCCAAACAGCTCATTTAACCGTTTGATAATATCTGCGAGAAATGCCTTCTCTCTGTCGCTAGGATCAATAGTGTTTGGCTTAATCGGAGTCAGCGGTAAAGCGATGCCATCTGGATGCTCGTCTTTAGAAGGCTTTATCTTGAACTTTTCTAGTACCAGTGCACTGAGGTCGATGTTTTCTGGTGTTACGCCTTTCAATCGACGTGATAGCAAGTGGGCAAACGCGGCAAAGTTTTCCAGTTCAGGATCACCAAACTCAATCAATTGCGCCATGTAGCTGTAGTGCTTAACAAATCGAGCCAAGTCTGACTTAAAACGCATCAGTGCTTCACGCTGCTTGGTGAACTCACTGCGTTGCGATTCTGCGTAGTTCGCCGCTTTCTCATCACCCGCAAGGTGCGCTTTGTTGTATTGCTGATCCCAATGGTTTGCAGCATCAACCAGCTCTTTGAGCTTAACATTGAACACATCGGTAGGCCGTTGTGTGGCAGCAAGCAGCTTTTTGTGTGCGTGTGACTTTTTGTCGGGTGCCTGGCCGAGAATCGATTTACCACGTGCTTGTTTAAACAACTCTAAATCTTGATGGTTGTAGATGCTTTGCTCATCCAGAATCTCTTTGATGTCATAGATGACGTTCACATCTTGCACTTCGTTGAGCTGCGCGCCTTTGTCGTACTTTTTGAACGCATTGAGAATGGTCTGCGGCTCATTAGCAAAATCAATCACGTAAGTGGTGTTTTTGCCTGGGTAGGTGCGGTTTAAGCGCGATAGGGTTTGCACCGCTTCTACATCTGAGATCTTCTTATCCAAATACATGGCAACCAGCTTTGGTTGGTTAAAGCCTGTTTGGAACTTGTTGGCGACTAGCATGACGCGATATTCGGCTTTCTCGAACTCGTGGCGCAGATCTGCCCCATGTGTGTCGGGATTTAAGTTGTACTCGGTGTACTCTTTGTCGAAATCAATCCCTAGTGGGTCTTGGTTGTCTTCATCACCCAAATCTTTTCCGGGCACTTTGCCTGAGAAGGCAACCAAGGCTTGAATACCTTCGATACCATGCTTTTTGATGTACTTATCAAAGGCAAGCTTGTATTTCACCGCCTGCGGCCTGCCAGATGTGACCACCATGGCTTTGGCTTCACCTTCCAGAAGGTGGGCGATATTGGCCTTGAAGTGCTCAATAATGAATTCGACTTTTTGGCTGACCGTGGTTGGGTGCAGTGACATCCAGCGTGCCAATGCACGACGAGCTTGCTTGCTGTCTACGCGCTTCTCATCCAGGTTGTTCTCACCAATTTTATAGGCCGTATCGTAGTGGGTGTAATTCTCCAACACATCGAGAATAAAGCCTTCATCAATGGCCTGACGTTGGGTATAGAGGTGGAACGATTCTGGTTTGTTTTCATCTGACACGGGTTGGCTAGGGTCTTTCGGGCGACCAAATAACATCTTAGTGCTGTGCTTGGGTGTTGCCGTAAAAGCAAAGTGCGAGACGTTCTTGGGCATGGCACGCGCTTCTTGCACCTTAGTAAGAATGTCCTCAATACTCATTTGCTCCAACTCCCCCGGGCTAAGGTTTAACGTAAGCGCTGCGCGTAAACCTTTGGCGGTAGAGCCAGTTTGTGAGGTGTGCGCCTCATCGATGATCACCGCAAAGTTACTTTGTGCCAAAGATTGATTGGTCAGAATCGCTTCTAGCGCATACGGGAAGGTTTGAATCGTCACCACAATGATCGGCGTGCCTGTTAGCAGTGCTTCTGTCAGCTGTTTTGATTTCGACTCGCTGCTCTTTTCGCGGTCAATGGCCTTGATCACCCCATATTGATGATCGAGCTGTTGCACCGCATCTTGCAACTGCGAATCCAGCACGGTGCGGTCAGTCACAATGATTACGGATTTAAAGACCGCTTTACCATCGGTGCTGCGTAAACGAATCAAATCATGGGCTGTCCACGCAATGGTCGAGGTTTTGCCTGAGCCTGCGCTGTGCTCGCAAAGATACTGCATGCCTGCACCGTTCTGGCGGGCATCGTCAATCATCTTGTTTACCGCATCAAGCTGATGGTAACGGGGGAAAATCTGCGTCTCTTTACGCTGAACTTTGCCATTGCTATCGGCGACTTCTTTGGTTTCGACATACACAAAGCTATAGAAGATACGCAGCCAGTTATCTTTTTGGGCGATTTCTTGCCAGAAATAGCTGACCGGGTACTCTCCATCTTCACTTGGCAAGTTGATGTGCACGGGTAAATCAGAGATAGAGCCGTCATGACCTTTATTGAAGGGCAGAAAATAGGTGTTTTCGCCCGCCAGTCTGGTCGCCATGGCAATTTCAGTATCTGACATGGCAAAGTGCACCACGGCACCGCGTTTAAAGGTTAACAGCGGCTCTTTGCGCTTGGTTTTTGGATCAACGGGCAAACGGTCTTGCTTGTACTGCGCAATAGCCGATTCTATCGACTGGGTGAAATCGGTTTTTAGCTCGGCGGTGGCTACGGGTAGGCCGTTGATAAAGAACACCAAGTCAATTTCCCACTCGTGGGTCGGACAATATTTTAGCTGGCGCACCACGCGCAAAATGTTGTGCTCATAACGGGCAATACGCTCTTCATTGCGCGCATCTTCGGGTTTGCGTTGGCCCATGGCAATGGTGCCGCAACCTGCAATGGTAAACCCTTTGCGCAACACATTAATGGTGCCACCTGTTTTACTGGCAAGTGCTTTTTCTAAACGCTCCAGTAGCACCTGCTCGATATTCGCGCCATGCAGTTTATCCAGCTTGTGCCAGGCATCAGGTTGGGTAGCCTGTACCCAGTCCATAACATCTTGCGGGTAAATGGCGCGTTGCTGGTCATAGTGGCTGGAGTGGCCTTCTTTCCAGCCATTGTTCACCAACTGCTCGGTAATATATCGTTCAAAATGCACTTCATGATGTGCTGCCATTACACCGCCTCCCTGACGTCGATTTTCCCTGTTACCGCTGCGCTGATCAGTGATGTACGGCGTTCTTTGAGCAAAGATACTGAGTGTTCTACTTCGACAGATACTTCGTCTATTTTGCTAAGCGACTTGTCAAGGTAAATCACACTGGATTCTTGTTCAGATAATGTTGGAAGTGGTATTTTCCAAGCCTTTATATGGGATTGAGAAATCTTCGCCATTGTCATGCTAGAACCTCTAGCATCCAATTTAATCTGAGCTCTTGCGGAAGAGCTCAAGAACCAATACATCATGTAGCGATTAGAAACTTCATCTGAGTAGGATACTTTGTAGATCAAATCACATAAGATAATATTCCTATCACCAATATCTCCTACGACGCAAACATCCCCAACAAGCTCTGGTGTATTTGCCCGAGAAATTAAGAAGTCATCAGCCTGAACTTTTAACCCTTTGGATGGATCGTCCCCATCAAGAAGAGCTTTACATTCATCAGGGTAGAAAGTTCCTGATTTTACAGAGCTTAGCTTTGTAACTCCCCATTGTGCCCCTGATGGAGGACGACTATCTGCTTGAGGACTCCAGCCTTGTTCTATTTTGTTAATTACATAGTTGTGAGTAATTAACTTCCAATGCTTCGGCACTTGCCCAATCCACTCGATACCAGAATCCTGCATTTCCACATCGGGGTTAAGCCCCTTAGTGACCACATGGCTGATCAGCGCTTGGCGTTTTTCTTTGAGCAGCTTGATAAAGTTCTGTTTTTCTTCGATCAGACTGTCGATGCGCTGGGTTTCGCGATCAAGGAATGTCGCAATGGCTCTTTGTTCTGAATCGTTTGGGATGTAAACAGCACAATCTGCGATATCTTTGAAAGAAATGGTTTGTCTGATCCCTGCACCCAATGTCTTCATATGGCGCACATCAAACAGATAAAGCAACCATCTGAGATAGGCTTTATCAACAACTTCTAACGATTTGAGGACAATATAGCCTGAACTAACGATAACGTTAATATCTGCCAACGCTGTTCGCAAACTCTTCAAGTCATAGTTCAGATTCAGAGGGTTGACGAGAAACTCACCAGTCAATACCTCTTGGTATGCAGCCTTTGTATCTTCGCTTAAACGTTCTGAATCTTTGAACACTACGTTCCCAAAACTAATAGAACCACAAGGTAGCTCTAAATTTTGTGTCTTCGTTTTTTCGTTTAGTAGGAACTTGAATTTGTTCTTGGTCCAATGCTTAGGAACCTTACCTAACCAACTAATATCACTTTGCTGATACTCAGTGTACGGACGCATCATTCCGCCACCTCATTGAGCAGTGCCTGAATGCGCGCTTCACATGCTTTTAGCTCACCGTCAATCGCACTCAACTCGCGTGGTGGCACGTACTGGTAGAAATAGCGGTTAAAGTTAATTTCATAGCCGACAATGCCCACTTCACCATCTTTTTCATCACGCACCGAGTGATCAATAAAGGCATCGGGCACATGTGGCAGTACTTCTTGCGCAAAGTAATCCTCAACATCACGATCAAAGGGAATGCTTTCAGTGTCTTTGAGTTTCGGGTCGGCGATTACTTGGCCTTTTTCATCCAGTGCAGGCTCGAATTGCGGATCAATTTTGACAAAGTACGCAGTTAAGGCCGTAGCCAGTGCTTTCGGGCACTTACCAAAGTCTCCTTTGTTGTGATTTTGTTTCGCTGCCAAATGAGCCCATTCATAAGGCTGAAGGCCAAGGTTATCGGTGAGGTATTGTACCCAAGCGGTTTGTTGCTCTGGCTTGAGCTTTTGAAATGCCACTAAGTCTTTCAGCTGGGCGATACCATTCTCAGTAATATTGAGTTTGGCGCGCAGCGGACGCTGAATGGTCACTTTGCGGTAGGCAAAATCGGTGGTGCTAAACACTTTGCTTTCAAAAACAGGGCCGTTGTCACTGGCTTCAAAGCTATCGTAGGCACGGACAATATCGTCGATCTGCACATCACTGAGATATTTGCGCTTGCTGCCTTGCGATTTACGCATTGGCGTCCAGATGTCTGCCAAGTTAATCAGTTGCACCTGATCCTTACGTCTTGGTTCTTTATGGTTGGACAAAATCCAGATGTAGGTGCCAATGCCCGTGTTGAAGAACATATCGGTTGGCAGAGCAACAATTGCTTCGACCAAGTCTTGTTCGAGCAGCCAGCGACGGATTTCTGATGGGCCTGAGCCTGCATCTCCGTTAAACAGTGGCGAGCCAGAGAGCACGATACCGACGCGGCCACCCCCGTTTTCTGGTGCTTCCATTTTGGAAACCAGGTGCAGCAAAAACAGCATGGAGCCATCAGAGATACTTGGTAAACCGGGGCCAAAACGACCAGCGTAGCCAAGGTTTTTGTGTTCTTTAGTCACCTCGGTTTTGGCTTTATCCCACTTAATGCCAAAAGGAGGGTTGGCAAGGCCATAGTGGAACTTGTCGGCACGCAACTGATCGTCTGATAGGGTATTACCTTGCTTGATGTTGTTGGCATCAAAGCCACGGATCATCATGTTGGTCAGCGCCATAGCATGAGTCGCGGGGTCGAGCTCTTGACCAAAAGGCACCACTTTGGCGCTGCTGCCCATCTCTTCAATTTGGCTGATCGCATCGGAAAGGAAGCCGCCCGTACCACAGGTTGGATCATAGATGGTGCGGATCACGCCCTTTTCACTAAAGATATCTTCATCCGCCGCCAGCACCAGTTTGGTGGCAAGCCGCACGGCATCGCGTGGGGTCATGAATTCCCCTGCCTTTTCATTCACCGAACTAGCGAACTTGAAGATTAGCTCTTCATAGGCGTCGGACAATACGCGATCAGAGACCACATCAGGATGCAGGTCGAGATTGGCAAAGTAGCTCACCATGCGGTAGATCAGCTTGGCTTTTTCAAGATCGGCAATGGTTTGACCAAATTTAAACTCATCAAAGATGGTGCGTACGTTTTTACTGAACTGGCTGATGTAGCGCTCTAGGTTGTCGCCTGTATCTGACGCACCTAAGGTTTCCAGGCTGTATTCACTGGTGTTGTAAAAGGCGAATCCCGCGACTTCTGGCAACACTAAACCAAGGTCAATGCCCGATTGTTTTTCGGCCAGATAGAACTTGCGTACTTCTTCACGAGTGAGTTCCAACACGCATTCAATACGACGCAGTAGCAAAAAGGGCAGTATGATGCGTGCAAAATCGGTGTGTTTGAAATCACCCCATAGGTCATCTGCCATACGCCAAATAGCACTGGATAGTTTGGCGCTTTGTTCTTTGTCTTGTAATTTCATTGTGGTACCTGAAAATTTTTGATGTGACTCACCGCCATGCGGTGAAATATATTAATTTGTGTGCAGTCTGCAATGAGTTGATTCGCTGGAAAATAAACATCACCTGACACAGCATTTGCAGATCACGCTAGTTAGTTTTTGGGCTTTTGACTTTCGATCCAAGCCTCAAGGTCTTCACGTTTGAAACGCCAAGAACCGCCGACTTTGAAACCAGGAAGCTTTCCTTCGCTTGCTAATCTATATGCTGTTTTTTCGGCCAACTTTAGGTAAGCAGCCACCTCTTTCAAGGTTAAAATTTGGTCTACCATTCAGAGTGTTATCTCATATTGGTTTTATTCGTCAGAATCGATAGTGAGAGAATATGAGAAAATTGAGGAATCGGCAATGTGAGATAACTCAATACAAGACTGAGTGCATAGAAAAAATACACATCCCCACCAGCTTTCGCTGGTGGGGATAAATCAGATAGCATTCAAAGGGGCAAGGTCGATGATCAACGAGTCCTTCACTCGATTAAATTCTTCACTTTCTATATCGCAGGCTGTGAAGCTTTCCAAGAGCTCTTGCTGTCTCGGTTGTCCAAACGCTAAACGATAGAGCACCAGTATTTTTTTCACTTCCGCATATTTTGCAACTTCCTTACTCATTGGGTAAGTCGGCACAATTCGTTCAATTTGAGCCTTCCCATTAGGAGTAAACCAGAACGGCTCTAAGTCACTCGTTTTATTCGCATCATCATTGGCTGCTTGTGCGAATAGCTGCTCCCAAACATCCGCTTTGTTGCCAAAATCTGGAGTGTGGTTTTCTGCTATACGTTGACGAACAACAAGCGACTTATACCTGTTCACCCGCCCTTCTCGTTGCTCAATATCGATAGGGTTGTTGGGTAAGTTCCAATGAACGACTCGACGGCAATACCAATGAAAATCGAGCCCTTCTTGACCTATTGATGTCGAACTCAACACAAATGGTCGAAATGGGGAGTTAAACGCGTCACGTACGCTCACTACTCGTTTCAAGCCGCTATCATCATTGAGTTTTTGATTACCGAGCGGGACAGCAAAATGACAACGCATAGACGATGAACATTTATCTTTCGCTTTTGTTCTATTCTCCCAGAAGTGAACCTGCTCGGATGAACTTCGTATTCCCATGGCATGCTCTAGCTTACTTGTTGCGGCATGAACATCGCTGCCTGATGTCGCAAGTAAGTGACAGTATTCATCCAGCATTGATTGGTAGTTACCATGTGCGCAATAGACCAAGACCTTATACCAAGCCGGTGAAGCCGTCTGTCCAGATAGCAGAGTGTGTTTAACGTTACGTTTCACAATGGGAATAGTGTATTCATGATTAAACAGCCTGGTTGTAAGCTCAGCAAACTGAACAGAGTAACTCACCAAGTCGACTTCAGAGATGCCAGCTGACCATAGAGTTTGAATGGTCCTCATTGCGCAGGTAGCAGGATTCGCTACGCTTGAATATGCCAGCACTCTGGCTAAGTCATCTGGCATTTTACCTAGAGATAATGGCTCACTCCCCTCAAAGTACTGCTTAATTTTGGCAAAATGCTTAATACGGCCTTCTGTGTTCAAGCGAGACTCAATCACCTCTAACCAATTCTTGAAATGATCTGTCTTCCCAGCTTGTCGATCCAGCAGCATAGGAGCAAGCACGTACCAATCGCTACTGGTCCTTTCTTCACTTTCATATTGCTTTAAACAAGCTAATTTACTCTGGATTAACATGCTTTGTTGAGCCAATACCTCATCTAGGCTCTCACCCAAATACGACACCTCAGCTAGCGATTTACAAGGATAAAGTAAA
This sequence comes from Vibrio sp. CB1-5, assembly GCF_059412285.1. Taxonomy (NCBI): domain Bacteria; kingdom Pseudomonadati; phylum Pseudomonadota; class Gammaproteobacteria; order Vibrionales; family Vibrionaceae; genus Vibrio; species Vibrio sp. CB1-5. The sequence continues at coordinate 41,238 of NZ_JBJHPB010000036.1, forward strand.
TGCCATACGTTGAGAGTTGATTTCCCTTCAAATCGAAGTAAAGGTGAAGCGTTTTTATCATTATGGTACTGCGGCCTCTTACCCTTCCCTTTTATTACTCGACGTTCAGCCTCATAAGACCACAGGCAACTTAAAGCCTTTGGCACAAGCGCCCACGATGAAAATAGCAGCGTCTTGGTAAAATTCTCATTCCCTTTAAATACACCGTCAAACTTGTAGTAAGGTTTGCAAGGTGGGGACCAAAGCAAGTTCTCTGGCGAACCTTCGAAAATCACTTTACTTAACGCTTTGATCTTTGCATTCGGGGCACTTTGTTCAACGTTCAATCTATAGTTTTGAATGTTCGCATGAGAGAGCCAAGCGTGAGTGTGCTCTCTGCTTCGGTGCTTTCCAAGTAGCTTACGTACATCAGGGTTATTGATATTACGGTGGTACAGTTCCTTAAAAGCATAACCATTAAGGAAAGAGATAGCCCAAGGTGCTGACTTAGCGAACTCGATAAGAGACACACCTCCACGCCCTTTAGGCAGCACTGCGTTTAACGCTTCGATCGCTCGGTAACCTTGAACTTCTTCAACACTAAAATCAGAACCACAACATAGTTCATTGGAATGAATAAGCTGCTCAAAGCCTTTGCTAATTTGGCTCCGCTCAGTTCTGGCAATGTATTCTCGCAGTAACTTTTCGACTGAACGCGCATTGGTATCGCTGATAGACTTAAAATCTGCATTGCCGGACGACAGGGTTAACATATCCCCATGAAGCAGATTACGATTCATTTCGTATTGAGAAACAAAGTCCACGTCATTGTGCGATAGAAAATCGAGTAACTTATGCAATTGTTCATGATGACTGCTTTGATCGTCCTCATCGTTAATTGTCGTCATCGCTTTAAAAGGCGTTGCCGACAACAAAAGTACTTTGGATTTTGCTTTTTTGACTTTGTCCTTATCACTAAATACCTGCCTAGCAATTAACGACTCTTCGGAATCGGAGCTTTGATCTGTTAAAGACTGAAAGCGTTGGAACTCGTCTAGGATGAACAAGTCTGCTTGCAAGCTTCCAGCACAACAGCGCGCCACCAGTCGACGAATCTCCACTCTAAAATGGTAAAATAGATGGCTAGTCTTATCAGTTTCGCCTGAGTCATTGTTCCAACAATTAGCTAGGTAGAGCGCTGCATCTTGAAGCGATGAAAAGTGTTCTCTTAACACAGTAGATTCACAAGGCTTGCTCAAGCTGCTTTCAAGCTCTAATAACACCGACAGTTCAGTGTCAAAATCCCTATCCAGTTCCCCCAATTCTTTTTCCCATCGGCCCTCCTTGGTAATCTGGTTGGTTTTGAATAGCTGACGAATTGGTTCCACAACTTCACATAAGTTCGTCGTTTGAGACAATAGAACCGCTAAGATCGCTCTTTCCCGGCAGTTACCCGATCCAGCAGTCAACGTAAAAGAAGTCGAAGGGGTTAACGTACAAACTTCAATGACGTGCTCATCGTTTATTTCAGATTTTTTCGGCTTTAGAGCCAGTTCAACCAAGCGCCCAAATGTTGATGGTTTCACCCATCGCTTTGCATCTTCACCATTAAATAGCGCCAGCTTTTGGCGATTCTCATCTGCCAATGCAAGGTTGGAACAGATATAGATGACACGCATCGGTGTAGTCGTGTTGGACCCTACATGTCTTTTCAGTAATTGAGCGATGACTCCTTTGGCGACAATAGTTTTTCCTAACCCCACTTCATCAGCTACAAGTATTCTGTGGCTATGTTCGGGTATTTGATACTTATCTATAACGAGATCTACCGTTGCCTTTTGAAAATCTTTAAGGCCAGTCAATACACCGTTTAGTTGCTCTCGGATCGCTTGTGTCATTACTTCGTGTTCTTCTTATTTTTACAACTATTTATTAACTACTTGGATGGTACAAATGACGAGAAGACGCCCCATAATGTCTTGAATTCATCTGGAATGATCTTTTCATCGACTTGCGCCTGTAAACGATCAATTCTTTCTAACAAATCCGGACTTAACGCAGCCGCTCGCATCAACTTTTCGTAGATCACACTGTCTTTGGTGAAGAACACACCACCAGCCCCCTCACCGTCTCCCTTGCCCGCATTGTTCATCAAATCTTGCTTACTTGGGTCGATATGTAACAGCATGGCGATATAACTCATAAACTGCGAGCGATTCTCGAGCAATTCATTGGTTATTGCCTTTCCACGGTCTAATTCACAGTTAAATTTTATTTCAGCTTGAACGACTAAATTCTTAACCACTGAATCCTTTTCAGATATTTCGAAGTGGATTAGCGCACTAATTTGGGAGGGTTTAAGGCTATCCCAGATAACCTCTGGAGTTAGAGCTCGGGGCTGTAATGCACTCAATGTCGAAACCTTAACGTCAAACCTCTCCGGAGTCTCAACCAGAGCCCCATTTAAGGTCAGCTGATATTCATCATCACCACATATATCAACGTTGAGCTTCCAATCTGTACTAATTAGGCTGAACTCTAATAGACGAAGTGCTCGATCAGAGCCTTCACCTTCAGTTTCTTCTAATTCGCTGAACTCATGTTTTGTAAATAAGCCTGTGCCATGCTCATTAACCCATTGCTTAATCAGTGAATGAACACCAATGTGATCTTTAGAGCCCGTTAAACGAAGCATGAATTCACTATTTCTCGGGCTATTGGAGACGTCTCCCATCGCTGCTTGAGTTGTATTCGCAGAACCAAGGTGCCAGCTAGAAGTGGAATCAGTTTCATCGACAACCAATAACTTTGCATGCAAGTTGAGGTCGTTTTCTACAAATGGGGACTGGTCCATTTCCTCATTTTCTTCTGCATCGATGAGGTGTTCGTTAAGTGCATAACAGTGCCAACCCTCCAACGCTTTCTCGCCCGCCATATCAAGCTCTTCTTTGCGGCTAAATAAGTAACGTTGGTCATCAGGAGCAAAGTTACTAAGCCAATCTAAAGCACCAACTTTGCCACCTCCTCGAATAAAAGGTGATACGGCAAGCATGGCTTGATTACCATGCTCTAAACGAATTGGATGCAGTCGTTTATTGTCATTATCAAAAACAGTAGAGAGAAAACCAAGTTCAGTGATGTTATCTGGTTTATCCCAATGCACCCTAACTAGCTCTTCTGGATCAATTACATCACCAAATGAAAGCGTTGAAGAACCACGGTAAACCTCATCAAAAAAGTCAATCAATGGACGATTGGCTGGCTTGCGCTTCCCTCTTGATTCTCCGTTAATGACAGCGCTGAGATCCCAACTGCGGTCAAACGTTAAGTTACGTGACAACACTATCAAACGGTATTTCACATTTTTGTATTCATCTGGGCTTTCGAATCGCAGTAACCACAATTTCGGGTGAAACGACGAAAACGCTGAATTTGACTCTCCTGCGTTTGGAACTACGGGCACGAGGCTGCGTTCCAACAAGCCAAATAAGCTGTTGTACTTATCTGGCAACTTAATATTGCCTTGTTGGTAGAAAACTGTGAGTTTATCTCCCAGCATTCCTAACGCTTCCAACAGCGCGATTCTCATGTGCTCAACCGAACCTTCTAAGGTATGGCCAAAACACATGGCAATAGGCACTGTCAGTAAAGTATTCAAGTCCAAGCTATACGTCGTGGCAATAGCATGAGTGAGCTCATAACCTTCAGGGACGATAAGCTGTTCGCCATAATCTAAGCGATTTTTATCCGGCACTAACATCTAGCCCCTCCTGGATATCTTGTAAAATGACTCTGGCAGAAGGCCAACGAAATTCTAGTTTGCGCATTCCAACCCACTTTTGGTTTTCACTGAGGGCTTTTTTCAGCAAACACCGTGCCCCTTTATTCGCTATCGCTTGCTGCTTAACACATGCATCCATCTTATCTGCAGAGGCATTCTCGCGAATCAAGCTACACCAGTTTTCGATAAACTGACGTGTGCGATTGTTTGCGCTTTTATGTGGTCCAAAAGCAAACTCATACCAGTTATCGATGCTATGCTGTTCAAAGCTCGTCGGCTGTTTATGAGCTTGGTTCAACCAAACATCAAACTCTTCATTCCATTGTTCAATCTGTTCGATATTTTTGGCTCGTTGGGCGATGAGGATGTTGTAACGAATATGCGCGCCTTCAAGAACAAAACTAAATTCCAGCGCGTTTTCAAAACATGTTTTCGTTTGCTCGGAAATAGGAGAGTCTTTTAATTTTTCATAAAGGGCTTCGGCCTGCCAACCATTATGAACATCCATATCAGCCACTTGCAAAGCTTCACCAACAAGGTTGTGCTTAAACAACTGAGCGGGGACACTATGTTCAATCTTACTCGATAGCTGTAGTTTATTTTTAAGGAATTCAGCTTCTTTACGTGTAAGCTTTATTGATACTTGGTTTAACCAAGATTCACTGTAACCATCGGGTTTCGTCATCAATTGCGCAATATCAGAATGCTGTCCATCGTCATCGATATGGGCTTCGCTCTTATTGTTTGCTAGCTCTTGGTACTGATTAACAAACTCTCTTAACGACAGTTCTGTTTTAGCGATGGATAACTGGCGCAGTCCATTCCAGTAGACGGAAGAAGGCTTACGAGCTACTCCTTTCTCTAGGCTTTCTTTTCCAATGATCCCATCAGGCATATCATGTCGATGGTTTTCGACTAAGCACCTAGCTAATTTATCTTCTTGCTGGCTAATGTATTCAGCCAGAAGAGGCCGTTCATTAGGCTCTAACTTACGGTAGTCATGAAAGATATATGGGATAGTGACAAAGTACTTAGCGCGGGTTTGGATAGTAGAAAAACCCGGAAAAAGCTGATCGGCAAAGGCATCCCTGATTTGTCCTATACCCAACTCATCAAGTGTACCTTTCTCTTGTAACATGGATAACACTTGAGATACACGCTCTCGCTCTGTGGATGAAAAATCTATCCAGCCAATTAGACTTTTTTTTCGGCTCACTACTCGCTCACATCTTTATATTAATTTTTTGTCTAGCAACAGTCACTTAAAGTTCCTGCATACCACATTGTTTCAGGTATTCGAACGTTTCCTGGTCATCACACTTTATGACCAAACCACTACGCCCACGACTGAGCAATACTCTATAACTACCCTCTGTGAAATGTTCGTACTGGCGCCGGTCTTCAGCCACCAGCTTTCCATTGCGATAGACCATATCCTGTCCCCAGTTAAACAGAGCAAGTGATAGTTCTAAACCTTGACAACTAAACTCAGTACAAGCCGCTTCAAATTGACAACATGAATTTGCAGAACTTGGCGGCTCAACGTACCAAGGGCCAATATGTTTACCTGGTTTGTATTTGTCTTTCTGGACTTCCTCAATAAACTTGCCACCTTGGCTGGACATCAACCAGCCTGTTCTAAAGGCATCTTGAAGCTTGTTTCCTTCGTGCATAGTTTGTTGTACACCCAGAGCATAAGTTTCAGCAGTTTGCTGGTTTTGAGTCAGTCGCAATGGGTAGTAAGCCTGAATATCTAAAGCGACTTTTTGAGCTTGGTCAGAATTGTTAGACAGAACCGCTTCAATCCACTTGTCTAAACTCTCTGTATAGGCCTGCCGAATGGGCGTTTTAAGGTTATACACGTCTTTCTTAATTGGCGTAACGAGTTGCATTTTACTGGCGTGCAGCGATGGCATAATAGGGATGACTTTGCCGTTTTGCGCTCTTATTGCTGCATCTAGGTCTGCTAGCATCTGATCTAACTGCATCTCATTGCGATGGATCGCTTGACCATCTCCTACCAAAAGCACCAACACTCCAAACGGTTGACAAGCAAGCCAGTTACAAAACAACATTAACTCAGACGGTGATTGTGATTCTCTAGGGCTTGCTTTGTCCCACGCTCGCTGTGCTTCATCAAATACGACAAAAGTCTCTCTGCGTGAATTTAGTGAGCGCTTCAGATCCTTCTTGAAAGGGAGCAGGTCTTGGAGCATCACTCGACCATCAATGACCTTATCGTGAGCTTACGGGAGCATAGCTTGCGTAAGCATGTCGAGGTGGCTCTAGCCGAAG
>NZ_JBJHPB010000037.1:0-42463 GCF_059412285.1 Vibrio sp. CB1-5
CTTCGGCTAGAGCCACCTCGACATGCTTACGCAAGCTATGCTCCCGTAAGCTCACCCATAGTTACCTGCCTCACTTGATTCCAGAAGCTCAAACGGATGAACCATTTAGCGCAGATTATATGCAGTATTTGTATTGTTACGGCTACCTTCGAGGAACTGACCATCAGCACTGGGATGATACGCCACCTGACTATTGGCAGATGCAAAAAGAAACCAAAGAAAAGTTCAAGGGTACAAGCGTTGCTGGACACATCGAACAGTTTGACTGGGATTCATTAGAGCCGGGACTGCACAAAAGAATGAAACAATGTTTGAGTACTGTCGCAGCGCGGAGTTAGGGGTGATGAATCCAGAATGTAAATTGAGGATGAGTGATTGCTAGATACTTGCCTAGCAATCATATCGTGCACGACCTCTTTATCGTGTAGCTCTTGCCAGAAATCTATCTAAATGATTAGCAAACTCGCGGCGCTCTGTCTGCCCAAGTGGGGCTGGTCCGCCAGTTTGAACGCCACTAGAGCGCATGGTGTCCATAAAGTCACGAATATTGAGGCGAGCCTTGATCGTATCTTTGGTGTAAAGCTCACCGCGTGGGCTAAGTGCCACAGCGTTTTTGGTAATGACTTCATCTGCCAAAGGAATATCAGACGTAATGACCAAGTCGCCAGCGTTGACTCTTTTCACGATTTCATTGTCCGCAATGTCAAACCCAGCAGGTACGGTCAGCGAGTGGATATTGTCTCTCTTTGGTACAGGAACGGTGTGGTTAGCCACAAAGGTGCAGGTTAAGCCAGTGCGCTCGGCGGCGCGGCACAGTGTTTCTCGAATCACTTTTGGGCAAGCATCGGCATCGACCCAGATCTTAACAGCTTGTTTTAAAGATTCAGTCACGAGATTGCTCCAATGCAGCTAATCGCTGAGTCAGCGCGGCAACTTGCTGTTCTAATTCTTTCACTCTTAGCTCTAGAGGTTGCTCGGCCTTTTCAGCTGCGATTTCTACTTTAGGTACGTGCTGACCGCTCTTCCAAGATTTGATCACAGTGATCAGCGCAGGCATAGGTACTTTTGTCTTCAAACGCGCCTTCACTAGGGCGACGGTCGGCTCTTTTCCCTCGGCGTGCAATGAGCTGATTGCAGCTTCAATCTCAGCAGAGACATCTTTGGTAATCATGGTGGTTATTCCGTTAAATAGGCTTTCCATTAATAGTACCTTCGAATCTAGGGGAGGTACAGGCGGAGCTTGTGTGACGGGCATCACTAGTTAACAGTGGTCCGCGAATCTAAGACATTAGCCAATTTGGAAACCCCCTGTGCGAGATCTCTCACACGAGCTGTGAGATAAAGAGAAAAGATCGCCAGAAAATTGGAAGGAAAAGAGCTTAAGTTTTTGTTTAGTATCGTATTTAACCTTAATTTAACAGCGTCAGTGCAAAACTTTTTGTATTGGGTAGATTGTCCAGAATCGCGATTAGGGTAAATTAGAACCTGTCGGAAGGATGCTGACACGGAACAGGAATGACATTGGAAGGTCATCTTCAGGAAGAAGATTTGGTTACCAAGGGAAACGTAACCAGCACGGAAGTTAGGATAGCGCGGGAAGCGAACAATCATCAGGACGGTGATTTTTAGGGAAATGGATACACTCAGGAAGAGTGCAGGAACCCCATCAGGATGATGGTCAAGGACACCGCTCAAGGAACAAGTGAAGCGAGCTGACTGGGATGGTTAGCGTCATTGGATGAGATGGACACCGCTAGGACGGCGACGAATGGATATAGCTGACGGATTCAGCCACTATTACGGATGATGCATGGAGCATTTTTAGTAGCCGGACTGCTGCGAGTAAGACTATAGCCCCAATACGCAAGTGTTGGGGCTTTTCTTATTTATAAACCCTAACGTTCATACTTCTCATGTAAGTGTCGCACTTAATCTAAAGAACACAGAGTCTAAAGCCTCTATTAGGTTTCTTGGGTATTTAGTTACGAAAAGGAAGTCAATGACAATAGTTACTCGCAGAACCATTCTCGTCCCCTATACCGACTATCTAGAGTCGGATTTTCTGATGCTTAACGTGTGCGCGAAAAATCGTAAACACATGAATGGTCCTCATACTCTTGCCACTGCGCGCCAGTTGTTTCAAACCATATTGAGCGACTCAAAGTTCTATGCGATGGCGGCACTGGATCTGCGTACGCGCGATTACATGGGGCATATTTTTATTCAGCGTGGCGCAGAGGGTAAAGGAGAGATAGGCTATATCTTTGATAAGCAATACTGGAATAAAGGGATTGCAACAGAGGTATTAAAAGCGTTTATTCCTGATGTCGTTCATACATTAGGACTTAACAGGCTCGAAGCGAACGTCGATATTGACCATGCTTCTTCGATTCGATTGCTGAGTAAACTCGGGTTTGAGCAGTACGGACAAGCGGAAGATGAGCATGGCCCGTACTATCAGTTTCAATCTACATTCGGTGTGCTGGAAAGTGAAAGTTCAGCACATGAAAACCTTTCATCACCAGCTTTCCTTGGTAATAGTCGTCACCAAGCGCTGAAAACTCAAACTCATAAATAGTGTGCCAACCGAATCGGCCGTTGGCATCTCTTAGCCTGTGAGCGCCAAACGAGACGCTCAACATTTGCAGATCTAACTCCTTACAGCGACGTGTCACCGCCGCCTTAGCAATCTCAGATTGACGCCGCTGCTGCCAAAATACAAAGCAGAACATGCTCAGCGCCAATATCATCAAAAGATTATCTATCATTTCACCTTCCTAGTGAGTTTTTCCTTGTGTTGCCGCCTGTTGTAGCGCGACCAGTGCGCTGGCGAGCTCTGGTGATGGACTAGAGTGCAGCAATGGCAAAAGCACCAAACGCAGACTCGGCATCATAACCAGATCGGCAAATAACTGATTAAACAAGCCTTGGTTGCCAGTTTGAGCTAGCCGTACCAAGAACTTCTCGGCTAAGGCTGGGGTAGTCAGAGGCTGCCAAGCACGGCCGGCAATGGCAATCAGTACTTCTTGATGACTCAAACGTGCACTGGCCAAAATTTCAGTCACCAATGACTCAAGTTGCTCTGGCTTGCCACCCGATAGCGCCCGAGCATAAGCCGCTAACAAGAATAGATCCGGCTCATCGGACTCACATTCAAATTGAGCAAGTTCGCGCAGCGTTGTAGAGAGCTTTTCTGGCAACGCCACATGCTCAAGCGCGCCAAGTAGCGCATATCGTGGCTCGCTTGCAAGGTGACGCAGGCTAGTGCGGATCAAGCGACCGTTTTCATCACGTCCAAGCCTAGCTGCCATATCGGTGATGCCTTGCAGTCCAACCGTTTGCCAGTTGTCCCAGCCAAGGTCGCCTCGGAAGTATTCACGAGCATGCTGGTAGTATTGGCTGGTGGTCAGATCCAGTTCAGCTCTTAATAAGCTATGGAATACAGCTAACTTGTCGTCTGTTGGTTTATACGTAAATGGGTTGTTTGACAGCTTTTGTTGCTGCTCCTCGCTCATCTCTTTTCCAAGACGTGTCCCCATTGCTTCAAGCACGTATTTTAGAAACTGGCCGACATCGCCTTGGCTCAGTAATCCACGCTCATCAAGCTGGAATTTAAGGAACCAAATCCAAGGCTGTTTTTCTTCGTTCCAGTAGGCGATGGCAAACTGAGCCTGTCTTTGAATCGGATAAGGGTAAGGCTGACTAGCGCGCTCGACGGCAGCAAACTGATCGTTATCAATCAGTTGTACGCGTCTTGAGATATCGTAGATGTGATATTGGCAGCCACTGTTGACCAATAGATCCGTCAAAGTATGAATGGTTTCCATGGAGGGGTTCCTAGTACGGTTTGGGTATAGAACAATAGATGGTATTCTATCGCCAATTTTCAAGTCATTGACGACCATTTTCAATAGCGATGATGCAAAGTCGTGAAATAGTTCGTCGCGCTACTAGATAGATCTATGAAGTTATTACTTGTTGAGCTGAAACAGCAGCTTAAAAAACACTCACTTTGGCAGCAGCACGCCCCAGATGCTGAGGCATTGAGTAGCCAACAGCCGTTCGCAGTCGATACCCTTGAGCCTCAAGAGTGGTTGCAATGGATTTTTATTGCACGAATGGAGTCTCTGATTGAGGCCGGTGGCGACACCCCAAAAGGGTTTGAAATCACGCCATACTTTGAAGAAGTGTGGAAGCTACGTCCTGAGTTGGCCGAGGTTCTAATGGTACTTAAACAGATAGATGAGGCTGCAAAATGAGTGAATCGACAGTTTTGCCAGAGGTTGAGCTACTAGAGATTGTCTACCGAGACGAGTACCTCATTGCGGTGAATAAGCCTGCGGGTATGTTGGTACACCGCTCATGGCTAGATAAAAATGAAACACGTTTTGTCATGCAAACTTTGCGTGATCAAATTGGTCAGCACGTTTTTCCTTTGCACCGCTTGGATAGACCAACATCGGGTGTGCTGTTATTTGCACTTTCGAGTGAGATAGCAGCGAAAGCGATGCCGATGTTTGCCGAGCACAATATTGAGAAAACCTATCACGCCATTGTTCGTGGCTGGATTGAGCAAGGCGATGTTTTAGACTATCCACTGAAAGTGGAACTCGACAAAATTGCCGATAAGTTTGCCGACCAAGAAAAAGAGGCGCAGCCAGCGGTCACCGCCTATCAGCCATTGGCTAAGGTTGAAGTGCCATACTCGACAGGTCGTTTTCCAACTAGCCGCTACTGCTTAATGGAAATGAAGCCAAAGACGGGTCGTAAGCACCAACTTCGTCGTCATATGCATCATTTAAGTCACCCGATTGTCGGTGATACGACTCATGGTGATGGCCGGCATAATCGCTTGTTTAGGGAGCATTACGATACCCATCGTATGCTGTTGCATGCGTCTTGTTTGGCGTTCAACCACCCAATTACTGGCGAGCCAATACGTATTCAAGCAGGGTTTGATTCGGTTTGGCAGAGTCTAATGAGTGAATTTGGCTGGCAAGAGTGTGACGCAATCCAAGATTACACCTAATTACGTTACTTTACGGACTAAATAGTGGATTTCTTAATAGGTGAATTTTCGCTAAACTGTGGTCTAAACCATAGGAGGTGTTATGCATTGTCCATTTTGTTCAGAAAATGACACAAAAGTTATCGATTCCAGACTGGTAGCCGATGGCCATCAGGTGCGTCGTCGTCGTCAATGTTTGGCGTGCAGTGAGCGTTTCACCACCTTTGAAACCGCCGAACTGGTTATGCCAAAGGTGATTAAATCCAATGGTAATCGTGAGCCTTTTAACAAGGATAAGATGGTCGGTGGCATTCAGCGAGCTTTAGAAAAGCGTCCGGTGAGTGCTGACTCGATTGAACTTGCGATCAGTCATATTGAATCTCAACTTCGCGCTACCGGCGAGCGTGAAGTCCCAAGTGAAATGATAGGAAACCTAGTCATGACTCAGCTGAAAGAGCTGGATAAAGTGGCCTATATCCGTTTCGCATCTGTTTACCGTAGTTTTGAAGACATTCGCGAGTTCGGTGAAGAAATCGCTCGCTTGGAAGACTAACTGCCACCCCAAAATCAGCGATAGGTATGGATTACTATGAGTCAGTTTAGCGCTATTGACTATCAGATGATGAGTTTAGCGATTGACCTTGCCAAGAAAGGCCGCTTCACCACTGCTCCAAATCCGAATGTCGGCTGCGTGATAACGCAAAATGATGTCATTGTGGGGCAGGGATACCATAAGAAAGCGGGTGAGCCGCACGCCGAAGTGCACGCAATGCGTATGGCGGGTGAGCAAACTAAGGGCGCGACGGCGTACGTCACCCTAGAGCCATGTTCCCACTATGGGCGCACGCCACCCTGTGCCGAAGGGCTGATTAAAGCGGGTGTCGCGAAAGTCGTCTGTGCCATGTCCGATCCAAACCCGCAAGTCGCTGGGCGTGGTTTTGCCATGCTTGAAGAGGCGGGTATTGAAGTGCAGGTTGGCATCTTGGAGCAAGATGCGCGAGCACTAAATCGAGGCTTTCTAAAGAAAATGGAAACCAATCGTCCCTTCGTTCAGCTTAAAATGGCGGCCAGTCTCGATGGGCAAACCGCACTTGCTAATGGTCAAAGCCAGTGGATCACAGGCGCTGAAGCGCGCCGCGATGTACAGGCGTATCGTGCTGAAGCTGGCGCTATTTTGTCTACTAGCCGCACCGTTATTGACGACAATGCATCTCTAAATGTTCGCTGGAATGAACTGCCAAGCCAAGTTCATTCGGTGATTGACTCCACAGAGCTTCGTCAGCCAGTTCGTGTCATATTGGACAGACAAAATCAGCTCAGCTCTGATCTAAAACTGTTCAGCACCGAAGGCGTTATCCTCCGAGTGGCTCATGAAGGTGGCGATCTTAACATCCCAGCAGGTTCAAGCGAGCAGCTAGACCTTGCCCAAACGCTAGATGTACTAGCCGAAGAGCACCAAATTAACCATGTTTGGGTGGAAGCGGGCGCAACTCTGGCGAGCTCTATGATAGAGCAGCAGCTTGTCGATGAGCTTATCGTCTATTTAGCACCTAAGCTTATGGGGGCTGATGGCCGAGGACTGATCGGCGCGCTTGGGCTTGAGTCGATGCAACAGGTTATCGATCTCGATATTAAAGACATTCGTATGGTGGGTAGTGATATTCGAATCGTTGCCACGCCACAGCTAAAAAAGAAATAGAAGATGTTTACAGGAATTATTGAAGCCGTTGGTACCCTAAAAGCGATTACGCCAAAAGGGGAAGACATCAGTGTTACCGTTGATGCTGGCAAACTGGATATGGCCGATGTAAAACTCGGCGACAGTATTGCGACCAATGGTGTGTGTCTAACTGTGGTGGCGTTCACTGACAGTAGTTACCAAGCGGATTTATCATTAGAGACGCTAAAGAAAACCGGCTTTGCCAACTACAGCGTGGGTGACAAGGTCAACCTTGAAAAAGCCATGTTACCGACCACGCGTTTCGGTGGTCATATTGTCTCTGGTCACGTCGATGGCGTGGGTGAGATTGTCGACAGACAGCAAGTCGGTCGTGCAGTTGAGTATTGGGTACAGATGCCATCGGAAATCACTAAGTATGTCGCCCAAAAAGGCTCGATTACTGTGGATGGTATTAGCTTGACAGTGAACGATCTTCGCAAAGATGCGTTTAAGCTAACTGTCGTGCCACATACGTCAGAAGAGACCACCATCGACCAGTTCCAGGTAGGGCGAAAAGTAAACCTTGAAGTCGATGTTATGGCTCGTTACATGGAGCGATTACTTCAAGCGCAGACTCACTCTGAGCCTGAGTCGAGACTGACGATGGAATTCTTACAACAAAACGGTTTTGCCTAATCTCGCGAATCTAGTTCTCGAAAATCTAAGAATTGCAAAACCCAGATAAAAACAAGCGCAATAACAGGAACGTGAAATGCCAATTAGTACGCCGCAAGAAATCATTGAAGATATCCGTTTAGGGAAAATGGTCATCCTAATGGATGATGAAGATCGTGAAAACGAGGGCGACCTTATTATGGCCGCTGAGCAAATTACCCCTGAAGCTATCAACTTTATGGCAACCCATGGTCGTGGCCTTATCTGCCTAACCATGACCAAAGAGCGCTGTGAAAACCTAGGTTTGCCTCCTATGGTGCAAGACAACAACGCGCAATACACCACAAACTTTACCGTATCGATTGAAGCCGCTGAAGGTGTGACTACCGGTATTTCTGCTGCCGACCGCGCGCGCACTGTGCAAGCGGCTGTTGCGAAAGATGCCAAAGCGGCCGATCTTGTTCAGCCAGGACACATCTTCCCACTTGCTGCTCAAGATGGTGGTGTACTAACTCGCGCAGGTCACACTGAAGCGGGCTGCGATTTAGCAAAACTGGCGGGACTTGAGCCAGCATCGGTGATCGTTGAGATTTTAAACGACGATGGCACTATGGCGCGTCGCCCAGATCTTGAAGTGTTTGCTGAAAAGCATGACATCAAACTAGGTACGATTGCTGACCTTATCGAGTACCGCAACAACAACGAAACAACGATTGAACGCGTTGCTGCGTGTCACTTGCCGACAGAATTTGGTGAGTTTGAGCTGGTCACATATCGCGATACCATCGATAACCAAATCCACTACGCTATGTGTGCTGGTGACTTGACGGCAAACACGCCACTGGTTCGTGTTCACTTGCAAGACACGTTCACTGACATTCTGCGCTCAAACCGTAACTCAGATCGCAGCTGGACACTGGAAAAAGCGATGAAGCGCATTGGCAATGAAGGTGGTGTGCTGGTCATACTGGGTAATGAAGAGAGCACTGACTTCTTGATTCACAAGATGAAAATGTTCGAACAGCAAGATAGCGGCACAGCACCTACTATGGCGAAAAAGCAGGGCACATCTCGCCGCGTAGGTGTGGGCTCTCAAATTCTAGCTGACCTTGGCGTGCATGAAATGAAATTGCTGTCATCAGCAGACAAAAAATACCATGCCCTCGGTGGTTTTGGTTTGACGGTCACGGAATACGTCACAGAGTAACCTATCAAGCCTTTGCTTCTGATAAGCAAAGGCTTTTTGTTATCAAGACTGCGCCCTACTTTTGGACACCTTGCTAAAGCCTTGTCTGGACGAAGTTAGCGGTAGATATTAATAAATGACTTGTGCTAGAATCCGTCGATTCTCGCGAGATGAACATAGTTTATAAGGAAAGCATATGAAAGTTATCGAGGGTGGCTTCCCAGCACCGAACGCAAAGATTGCTATTGTAATTGCACGATTCAATAGTTTTATCAATGAAAGCCTACTATCGGGTGCTATCGATACTTTGAAACGTCACGGTCAAGTGAGCGAAGACAACATCACGGTTGTACGCTGCCCAGGCGCAGTTGAACTACCACTTGTTGCTCAACGTGTTGCGAAAACAGGTAAGTTTGATGCAATCGTATCGCTAGGTACAGTCATTCGTGGCGGTACACCACATTTCGACTATGTTTGTAGTGAGTGTAATAAAGGTCTTGCACAAGTGTCTCTGGAGTATAGCCTACCAGTAGCCTTTGGTGTATTGACTGTTGATACCATCGATCAAGCTATCGAGCGTGCAGGAACCAAGGCTGGTAATAAAGGTGCAGAGGCTGCACTAAGCGCGCTTGAAATGATCAACGTTCTTTCTGAAATCGATTCCTAATGGGGGCCAGTGTGAAACCAGCCGCACGTCGTAATGCACGTCAATTTGCTCTGCAAGCAATTTATTCTTGGCAAATTACTAAAGAAAATGTTGCCACTGTTGAAGAACAGTTCTTATCAGGTGGTAAGTATGATGAAGAAGAACATCATGCTGCTGAGCCTGCGTTGACTGCGCCAGAGACTGACGTTGTATATTTCCGTGACCTACTCACGGGTGTCGCGTTGAATCACACGGAGCTAGACAGCAAGCTACGTCCATTTGTTTCTCGCCCAATGCAAGATCTAGACATGATGGAACTTGCGCTACTTCGCCTAGCGATGTACGAGATGACACGCCGTGAAGACGTACCTTACAAAGTGGTTATTAACGAAGCGATCGAACTTGCAAAAGTATTCGCTGCAGAAGACAGCCACAAGTTTGTTAACGGTGTACTAGATAAAGCAGCACCACACGTTCGTAAGAAGTAACAAACAACGTTTGTCTATTCGTAAAAAGGTCAGCAATTTGCTGGCCTTTTTTATATACTCTGTTCACCTTTTCGTTGCCAAGTCGACAAGATGTCTGGTGAATTTAGTTTAATCGATAAGTACTTTGCTCATAAGCAGCAAAACCGAAAGGATGTGATCCTCGCTCAAGGAGACGATTGTGCGATTGTCGCCCCTACTGCTGGCTCTCATATTGCCATTAGTACCGACACCTTAGTGGCGGGCACTCATTTTCTCGCTGACGCTAATCCTGCGCAAATTGCTCACAAAGCCCTCGCGTCAAACATCAGTGATCTCGTGGCCATGGGCGCTTCCCCTGCTTGGGTTTCTATGGGTATTTCGTTACCTGAAATCAATACGGCATGGCTAGAGCGTTTCTCCAATGCGTTTTTTAAGCTTGCCGATTACTATGGTATTCAACTGATTGGCGGCGATACCACTAAAGGTCCACTTACTATCACTCTTACTGTTCAAGGCACACTACCTGAAGGTAAGGCGTTGACTCGCCATGGTGCCCAGTCAGGAGACTGGGTCTATGTCACCGGACAACTTGGTGATGCCAAAGCGGGACTTGATGTGATTTTAGAGAACAACATCAGCGCGGATACCAGCCTCAATCAAGAGCTACAACGACGTCACTTTGAAGCCACGCCACGCGTACTAGCGGGTATAGCGTTGCGAGATATTGCTTCAGCAGCCATCGACATTTCTGATGGGCTGGTGGCTGATTTAGGGCATATTCTGAAACGCTCTAAGGTTGGCGCAAGGCTTAATGTTGCAGCGCTTCCGACATCAAAAGAACTGCTGCAGTTTGTCGGTAGCCGGGCACTTGCTCAGCAATATGCACTGACCAGTGGTGAAGAGTACGAACTATGCTTTACGGTACCAGAGGCCAATCGCGGTCAACTTGAAGTGGCGTTAAGTAATACGCCGTTTACCTGTATTGGGCAACTGACAGGCACCGAATATTTAGAGCTTCACAACGACGATGCGCCAGTTGACTGGCAACTCGACGGTTTTGATCATTTTAAGGGAAATCAATGAGCAATCCTCTCGACTTAATCTCACTTAAAAACCCTTGGCACCTATTAGCAACCGGTTTTGGAAGCGGTTTGTCGCCGATTATCCCCGGCACCATGGGAACACTCGCGTCGATCCCTTTATACCTGTTACTGGTTCAGCTGCCGTTAAGCGTTTACCTCATAGCCGTGGTTATCGCTTGTATCATTGGCATCAAAATTTGCGACGTCACTTCTCAAGACATGGGTGTACATGATCATGGCTCAATTGTTTGGGATGAGTTCGCTGGCTTTTGGATCACTATGGCGATTGTACCTGCGCTTAAACTGCCCGCCGATGATTGGAAGTGGTTAATCACAGGCTTTGTGCTGTTTCGCTTTTTTGACATGGTAAAACCTTGGCCTATCGGCTGGCTCGACAAGCGCATGCATGGCGGCCTCGGCATTATGATTGATGACATCGTTGCCGGTATTATGGCAGGGCTCTGTTTGTACTTAGTAGGTCATTTTGCTGGTTGGCTAGCATAAACGTTCTCGTATAGCCTTGTGTATTCACAAGGCTTCTTCATTTCTGGTCGGAGGACTGTTGTTCGGTAACTTGCTAAGTTATTGTAATTAAAGTTCTTATTTTCGTGGTTTTTACAAACCCATATCTGAATGACAAAGCTTTACTATACGTTTGGTTAAAAGTTGTTATGATTGCCGCCTCTTTTACGCTCTGTAACAATTGGTATGTTTAGCAATCTACGTCTTTTCATTAATTCTTTTCTTGTCATGGTCAATACGGCTATCACGGCTGTCGTGGTTTGCACATTCTCGATCATTAAATTAGCCCTACCTCTCGCGTCTGTTAAGACTCTGATGACGAGTTTGTCGAATAAGCAGATGTGGCTTTGGGCAACGATTAATTTGTGGCTACTTAACCTGAACAACGATATTGAATGGGATATAGAAGGTGGCGACGAGTTGACACCAGAGCAGTGGTACATGCTGCTATCTAACCATCTCAGTTGGGCGGACATCGTTATCATTACCTCGGTTATGAAAAACAGAATGCCGATGTGTAAGTTCTTGCTTAAGCAGAGCCTATTGTATGTCCCGTTTGTTGGCCTCGCGTGCTGGGGACTGGATATGCCATTCATGAAAAGGCACTCGCAAGCTTACCTTGTCAAGAACCCAGATCGCCGCAACGACGATTTCAATGCGATTCGCAAGGCGTGTAAGAAGTTTGAACATGTACCTACCACTATGATCAGTTTTGTTGAAGGTACGCGTTACAGCGAAGAAAAATTGGCAACGGTTAAAACGTCTTATAGACATCTGTTGAAGCCAAAAACAGGTGGTGTTGCGTTCACACTTAATGCAATGAATCACCTTTTAGATGGTGTCGTCGACATTACACTAGCGTATCCAGAAAACCGCGAAGATCCGTTTAAGGACTTGTTGAAAGGTAAACTCACTAAAGTAGTGGTTAAGATAGATGTCTATCAAATGGATGAAAATCTTAATGGTGATTACTTTAATGACAAAGTATTCAAGCGCCGTTTCCACAATTGGCTCAATGATGTCTGGAAGCGTAAAGATGAGACACTAGAAACGATTTATTCTCAGAGCTAAGCCCCGTATCAGAGATAACAAAGCCAGATACAAAAAAGGTCTACCCAAGGGTAGACCTTTGTATTGCGACTAAAACAGTTAAGCAAACTGTCTAGGTATCACTTTGCAGCACTTTTCGGCTTCGTTAATTAACACCGAGACTGCATGAGTATGGTAATCCTCACCGCTCTTCCAAACGGTTTCTCCGAATATTTGACACAACTCAAAATCAGAAATAGTTCCCTTCATTTCCTTGTAGGCGACGGCAGAGATGATTTTTTGCTCTAATGCTTTAGGGCAAGATTCAACACGCCAACGGCTCACTTGAATATTGGGCAAAGCACACTCCTTTGTGGTCATATTTTCGTCATCAAAGCCACGATAACACCATGAAAAAGCACGATCAAGGTGATCTTGCTCACATTTTATAGGTGTATATAACGTGCTAGAGCTAACTGTCTGTAAACCTGAGAAGTTCTGCCTATTAGGTGAAAAAATAAACTTTTGGTGGATGAATTAAGCATCCTCCGTTAAAAGTGACAAATGTCTAATTCTTAAGCGTACTGTCTTTTGCTAATGATAAGTTGTTTGGCTCGTGTTACCAGTGAAGGAATATACCATGTCATCGCAATGGGGAGTGCAAAACGACTTACAGTGTCAATGAAGGCAGCGGTATCTTGATCACCTTTAGACAATTGATCTGGGAGCACAAAGGCTAGCAATAGGTAGGTAAACGCGACTAACAAGACACTAAACCACCATGGATCGCTGTCCTGATATTTGATCACTGTGGCCGAGTGGTTGTGAGGTTTTTGCTGATTTTCCTTAATCATGGATTCTACTTCCTATTCATCCAATCTAACGCTTTCATTCAATCACGCGAAATGCTCAAAACAAGTAACACAGCTCAATAACGTAAGCGACATCGAAAAAATAAGAGATTGTATGATCAGTTTTGGTCAGACATCACATTCGGTTGGGGTTTTGTCATAATGCGTAAATAAGGCCAGTGTTATACACGATGGGGTTCTCATTATTGAGTAAATATTCTAACGCTTCTGCCAGCCCTCACTACACTGATGAAAAAGTCAGCAAAATAAAGGAATAACGATGGACTACGAAAGGATCAAAGTCAGCCGCACAGAGGATGTGGTGACTGTGACGTTGAATCGCCCTGATAAGCTTAATGGTGTCGATATGGAGATGTTCGTAGAGCTGATTCACGTGAGTCGTGCGCTACGTAAAGATCGCCAGCTCAGAGCGGTGATTTTAACGGGGTCCGGGGACAACTTTAGTTCGGGTCTCGACTTTAAATCCATGATGACCAATAAAAGCAATGCGGCGAAATTGTTGTTCAAATGGTGGCCGGGTCAGTCCAATCGAGCTCAACAGGTGAGCAGTAACTGGCGCAAATTATCAGTCCCTGTCATTGCGGCAATCGACGGTTACTGCTGGGGCGCAGGGATGCAAATTGCGCTTGGAGCTGACTTTCGTATTTGCTCGCCAAAGGCGAATCTATCCATTATGGAATCAAAGATGGGGTTAACATCGGACATGGCTGGCTCTATTGCCCTGCGTGAAGTAATGCCTAAGGACAGAGCGATGCTTATCTCTATCTGTGGTCAAGAGTTGTCAGCGAAAGAAGCGTTAAAATATGGATTGGTAACAGAGGTCTGCGAAGAGCCATTAGAGGCAGCCCAAGCGCTAGCAAACAAAGTAAAACGTATGTCTCCGGATGTAAACGCAGCGATGAAGCACATGTACACTCGATATTGGACAGCGCCCGCCTGGAAGCTATTGGCCTATGAAACCTACAGTCAAATACGCATTATGTTAGGAAGGAACTTTGGGCGGATGCAAAGTGCATTAAGAAAAAAAACGCCGCCTGAGTTTCAGCCTAGGCAGCGTTATTGGTAATGTTGTCATCCCAACATTAGTGGACGACAAGCGGCTCGCCGCATTCTTGGGAGCGGTAAAGCTCTTTGATGTTAGAGAGTTTGTGCCATAAACTGCGTTTCACTCTAATGAGAGTGACAGGTTGAGAGTCAATTTTTGTATCAGGGCGATATCGTCTTTCAATGGACTGATCAGTAATCAAAATGGTTTGTTCGACGAACAATTGCTCATATTTATCAATATTGTGAATGTGGCTCTATGACCTATTCGCTATGATAGAGGGTACTCTATTAACGCGAATGGTTTCAGGGAGCCCTTAGTGAGCGAATTTCAAGATCTCTCAATTCACATCGATCAAATCTCACAGGCCGAAGACACGCAGCAGCCACAGATCCTCAATCAATATATCGAGCAAGGTCTAGACGCCGCATCGATTGCGCTTATTCTGGAAGCGTTTCCCATTGAACAGAGGGTTAGGCTTTGGCGTGAACTGCCGCTCGAAAGCCACATTGATGTCCTTACCGAGTCTCGTGGTGAAGTGCGTGTATCGATCCTCGATGCTCTATCAGAAACCGAGTTAAAGCTTACCCTTGCTAAGCTCGACAACTTATCTTTGATTGAATGGGCAGACTCACTGCCTGACGAGATCATCGAAGAGGCCATCTCCCTCCTAGAGCCTGCAGAGCTAGAGCTTTACGATCTTGCGAATGAATACCAAGAAGAAGAGTTGGGTCGCTGGGTTGAGCGTAAAGTAGTGGCACTGCCATTTAATATTTCCGTTGCCCGTGCCAAAGTGCTGGTGGATAAGTACACCCATGAGCCATCGGGTTACGTTTATCTGATTGATAAGCAACACCGCTTTCGCGGTATGGTCGAATACGCTGAGTTGGTCGGTGCAGAGCCATCGACACGCATTAAGTCCTTAGTGCTGGAGCATGTGAGTACGTTAAGTGCCACGTTGGAGCTCGCTGAGGCTGTCGATGCAATGGAGCGCTCTGCGTTTACCTCGCTTCCTGTCCTTGATGAGCGTAAGCGATTGCTAGGTGAGATCGATTGGAAGTTTGCACTAAGTACTCAGCGTGAAATCTATGAGACGCGCCTTATGGCGGGTACCGGTATGGACGAAGGCGATGACCTGTTTGCGCCGATTCTAAAAAGCTCACAAAAACGTGGTGTGTGGCTCGGTATTAATCTGCTCACTGCTATTCTTGCCTCTGTAACGATCGGTCTGTTTGAAGATGTGATCGCGCAAGTGGTCGCACTGGCGGTTCTGATGCCTATTGTGGCATCTATGGGTGGCATTGCAGGCAGCCAAACCTTGACTTTGATGGTGCGTTCTATGGCGCTTAATCAGATCACCTCAGGAAACCGGTTTGCGCTAATTAAAAATGAGCTTGGTATTGGCGCGATTAACGGCCTGCTGTGGGCTTTGGTTATTGGCGCCGTAGCTGGGCTGTGGTTTCAATCGCCACTGCTCGGCGGCACGATTGCTCTGGCGATCGTCGTTAATATCATCACCGCAGCCTTGTTTGGGGTGTTGATTCCATTAATTCTCGATAAACTCGACCTTGATCCGGCTCTGGCAGGTTCGGTTATCCTAACCACAGTAACTGATGTCGTCGGCTTTTTCGCCTTCTTAGGTACGGCAAGTTTGGTGCTGTTGTAGGGAAAGGCTGGCCTAGTTTGCTTTTTTGTAACCAGCTGGTGATCTCATCAGCTGGCCTACAAAAAAACGAATCATACGTAAATCATTGAATAAAAAGTTAGTTTTATCCTCGTTTTAATCCAGATATTGGCGAATTTGATCGCCTTTGTTAACGCGTCTATTTTTCCGGTTTTGCCTATCTAGCACTCTGTTGGATTGGAGTTATAATCCCGCGCCATTTATTGGTGGTGAGAATGAAAACGTCAGTGGTATTGGCTGGTGTTTTTCTAATGATTTCAATCAACTTGCTTGTCTTTGAATATGTGGACAGGCAATAGGTGTTTAAGTGATGAAACTGATCAAAACAACAATTGCTGCGGCGCTAATGTCTACTATGCTAACAGGCTGTATCGGCCAAATGGCAACCACAGGTGCACTCATGTACGAAGTGAACCTAAAAGGTGTCGACAACCGTTACGCGCGTGCAGGTCTATATACTTTGATGTCGCCAGTGTACGCGATCACCGCGGCTGCTGACCTATTTGTTGTGAACTCTATTGAGTTCTGGACGGGTACGAACCCTATCACTAAGAAAAAAGCCGTCGCTGACACACCGGCTGAGGCTTACATTAAAGTAAACCATAAAGTAGGTAAGAAGTTTTCTACAGCGCCAGTGAAGCTTTCAAAGCTGGACGACAGCACAATGCAAATGGAGTTTTTGGATGACGAGAGCAAAGCTCGTACTCTAGTCGGCGTTAGCGGCCAAGAC
Source organism: Vibrio sp. CB1-5 (assembly GCF_059412285.1). Classification (NCBI taxonomy): domain Bacteria; kingdom Pseudomonadati; phylum Pseudomonadota; class Gammaproteobacteria; order Vibrionales; family Vibrionaceae; genus Vibrio; species Vibrio sp. CB1-5. The sequence goes on from NZ_JBJHPB010000037.1 coordinate 16,607, forward strand.
AGCGTTGATTTCTATCTAGATGGTCAGTACGTGACAACAGCGACACACCAAGAGCTAGAGCAGTACGCGACAGCTTCTTAATGTGCTTAGCTAGATAAAACACGAACAAACTAAAAGGCCGACTGGGTGCTGATCCCGGTCGGCCTTTTTACCAATTAATAGGATGCGGAAAGGAGCGAATTGGTATAAAAAGATGTTAACACATTGTTCAAAAAGCGCGATGAGCAGAGCGTGGCAGAATGTAAAATTCGGTATGTAATCTTCTCTGCAGAAACACTTAGTCGTGTTTGGACATTTTTAATAAGGTTTAGAGACCTTGAATGCGCTTGGCGGTAACAATCAATCCTTGGGTATAACTAAAGCCGTAGCCATAACCATAACCGCCGTAACCATTCTCACCTCTTCCTCCTGCCTCAAGTATCGCTTTATAATCGTAGTCACCGCTCGTGATTGGGGTAATAGAGACCACCTCAAAGCCGTCATGATTGAGTGTCGCGACCGCTTTCTGCAAGTCTTCTGCTAGACGGACGCTATCCACTACCGATTTGGAATACCCCGTTTTTCGCCAAACGGGAGAATCGCTATAATCGACAGCTTCATGTTTCCCCACTTCACAAAAATGCGCGGGTACATGAACGATTCGATTCATTTATTTACCTTACTGCTATTGTTACTCTGATATGCCTTTTGGGTCAGTCTTAATGCCGACTCTCTGCTATTAGGCTGCCGATTCTAACTTACTCTTCCATCAATATGCACAAATTGTTCATTTATTCAGATAGTTAAATGTCGTAAGTGCGCTGTATCGCACAATTCGTTTCCGATCGTACCTAGCCTTATCCAGTAGCCGGCGGTGACATTCATGGCGAAATTGCCATTCTCATACATAATTAAATATGTCTTTTGTAAGTAAGGAGACATGTTATGAAATGGATGATTGCAGCTGGTATAGGAGTGCTACTCTTGCTCTCAAATGCCAGCGTTGCTGGTCAAGGTAGCGGAAAAATTGGCTTTTTGGTGGATTGCACCATTGACGGGAAATCAACTCGAATGCCAATGACGGCTTGCAGGCAAAAAGGAGGCGAGGCCAGATAGTCAGTAGTGACCATTCGCCTTAACTGTGTTTCAGAGTCGAGTTAAGGCGAATGCAGAGATGTCTAATAGGTAGAGGGTATTAATCTTGGCCTTTAGACACAATTCGACTGATGCGTGAGTAGTGCAGGCCAAAGTGGGCACCGATCTGTTTTTGTGTGTAGCCACCGCTGCGAAACGCGAGGCTGATGGCTTCATCTCGGCTGTTGGCTTTCTGCTCATATTCTTTCAGGCTAAGCGGTGCTGCGCGTCGTTGGGCGCTTGGGATCTCTCCAAGTTCCCCGTTAAGCGATGCCAGGTGGCGCTGAATAAAGGCCTCATCGCCCAAGAAAATTTGACGCTTTAGGTGCTGCCAAGGGTTGCACTCTTTCCCTTCGAGAACAAACTGCTTGTAGTGGCCTAATGCTTGCTCGCGATCTGTGCCAAATGATTCGAGTGTGGGCTTACTGACAAACCATGCTGGTGCAGTTTTGCTGCCGTTGAGGTAGCCCCAACTGCTCCACGGATAACTTTCTGGATCGACGACCATATTCGCTTTCACTGGGCTGAGCAAAATGTCGCGACTGACATCGAGGAAGTGTGCGTCTCTTTGAACAAGAATCGACTTAAAACGACCTTGGTATAGGTGTCCACTGCGACCATGCTTTTGATTAAATCGTTGTGTGTAGACTCCGTTAAGTTGGCGCATGCCAATGCTTAAGTTGCCATCTGGCGTTTCAAGGAGTAGGTGATACTGATTCTTCATCAAACAGTAACTATGAACCACCCAGTTGTAGCGCGTTGCGGTGTGATCGAGCACTTGAAGGAACAGTTCAAAATCTTCGCGATCTTGAAAAACAGACTGTCCGTCGTTGCCTTTCGAGTTCACATAGTAGAGGGCGCCTGGGTATTCGATTCGTAGTGGTCTGCTCATAACGGTGGGGGTCGTCTCATAAGTGTATGAACGTTCTACTATAAAGGATCAGCTTCGAAAGGCAAAATGCAAGACTTGACCCCTATTGGATTTGCTCGTGATGCGTTGTCCAATATGTCAGCACTTTTGATAGGAGTGTGCTGACACTATTGGATGGTAAAGATTTTTCGGCTTATGCGGTTACCGCTTTAGTGATGCTAAGGGGTGCCATGTTGTGTTTGTTGCGCTGCCATACTCGCTCATGGAAAAAATAAGCAATCGAGTTAATAGCGGGTTCAATGGTTGCCATTAGACCACCAATAAAGGCATCGCCAGTCAGTAAATAAGTAACAATAAACGCAACGCTAAAGTGAATGACAGCAAAGCTTGCCGTTTTCACTTGAGTCTTTGACTCACGGCGTTTTAGGTAAGGCAGTTTTTGCCAAAGCTTCTCATGAAGATAAAACGCACCAGTGTTGATCGTCGGCTCCACCATAGCGACCAGACTACCAAGCAAGAAGTCTCCAGTCAGAGCAAACGCAACCATAGTCGCGATAGAGAAGTGGATACCTGCAAAAGTGAGTGTCTTGATCATTACGTTACCCTCATGAACGTTAATCTGTGTTGATGAGATTATTATTGATAATTATTCTCAGTAACAGAAGTAAATTACTCCTATTTAGTTGATAGTTTATTCCTATCAATAGGCCAGTTGCTTATAGCTATTGCCGATTTTATATTTTACTGTCATGCCATGGCGTCTAAACTAGAAGAGAACCCCTAGCCATGATCAATGGTTAGCGGGAATCACTTTCTGATTGCTTTTTCCTCCGCTTGGCAGTACATATAAGCAGATCCCACACATAGGCTTTTAGCGTGAAGCGACCGATACTTTTTGCTCCGTTACTGATGACATTACTGATGATATTGCTGCTTGGTAGCATCGTGGAGTGTTCTGGTGAACGTGTATCTTTGTATCCGTCGGTGACGCTCGTCCCTGAACGCAGTCCAGATATTGCTGGTGATAATCAGCTGCTACGGGTATCGACATTAAGAGTGCCAACTCAAAAAGTACAGTCTCATCATGAGCCGTTGTTGCCTTGGTTTGTTGTATTGCCGTTATCACTTTGGTCTGTGTTCTGTGCCTCTCATTGTACAATTCCTCGAAGCTACCTTGCCTTTGCCAGTCCTAGGCTCGGTGGTTGGCAAGAGTCCAACCTACAATTTCGTTTCATTCACTCGCGTTAGTCACACTTTCAAAGATTTAACTTCCTAATTTTGTTAAGCTTTTGGAGTGTCTATGTTGGATGCGACTCAAGAGGTTTTGATAGCAATTTGGCATCAAGACTTCGACGCACTGCTATCGCCTAGCAGTGCCGTACTGATCTATGTTTTGGTCTCTTTATTTATTTTTCTAGAGAGCAGTTTTTTGCCGGCTGCGCCTTTGCCATGCGACAGCATAGTGGTTCTGATGGGTACCTTGTCGGCGGTGGGTGTACTCAATCCATTTCTCGCATTTGCGCTGCTTACCATTGCCGCTTCTGTGGGCAGTTGGCTTGCGTATTTACAAGGGCGCTGGTTAAACCGCCTGCCTGTCGTCCAAGGCTGGGTAAACAAAGTCCCCGAGAGCAACATGAAGATGGTGGATAACCTTTTGGGTCGCCATGGGCTTATTGCTCTGTTCATGGCTCGATTTGCCCCTGGTGTTCGCTGTCTGGTGCCGATGGTGATGGGTATTCGACTGCATGAAGTGCAGCGCTTCCACTACTTTGCTTGGTTCAGTGCCAGCTTGTGGATTGCTCTGCTAGCCGGTGTAGGATTCCTCTTACCATCTTTACCTGAACCTATTAGCCGTTTTGCCACTATGGTGTTGATGGCTGCGCCTGTCGCGACGCTCAGCGCGGCGATCTTCACCTTTGCGACCTGGCGCCTGCGCAGGCTTATCGGTGACAAGAAACGTCGTCTCAACAAGCTTTTAATAGCGTCCTATTTCCTAGTTAACACACAAGAGGCGTTGGCAGCACCTCTGATTAGAATCCCATGTTGAAAAATCTTAAGGCTCCTCAGCTCGACCTTAGTATCTTGCTGGCTATTATCTCGATCATGATGCTTGGCTCGCTGACCATTTGGAGTGCCAGTGGCTACAGCGAAGCGATGATGACCAATCACTTGATGCGTTGCGGCATTGCACTGACTTGCGTGCTGATCATGGCTTCGATCCCGGCAAAACAGTATCGACGTTTCTCACCGCACCTTTACTTACTCACTATTATCCTGTTAATCGGCGTGGTGCTGGCAGGAGACAGCAGCAATGGCTCTCAGCGCTGGCTCAGTCTTGCTGGGGTTCGCTTTCAGCCTTCAGAGTTGGTTAAGCTTGCTATTCCAATGATGGTGGCTTGGTTTATTCAAAGGGAAGGTACTAGGCCAAGTGGCTTGCGACTGATTGCGGCTATTTTGATGACGGCCATCCCTGCGGGTCTAATCTTTATTCAGCCAGACCTGGATGGGGCAATCTTTGGCGTGATTTACATGCTGTTTGTTCTTTATTTTGCTGGCATGAGTTGGAAGATCATCGGAGGATTTGTCGCTTTAGTAGCAACCTCTGCGCCTTTGCTATGGTTCTTTGTGATAGAAACGTATCAAAAGAAACGCATTTTGCAGTTCTTGAATCCGCAAAGCGATCCGCTCGGTTCGGGGTATCAAATTATCCAGTCCCATATTGCTATTGGTTCTGGTGGGGTGATAGGGAAAGGCTGGACGAACGCTACTCAAAGCTCATTAGGTTTTATTCCTGAAAGTCACACTGACTTCATTTTCTCTGCGTTTGCGGAAGAGTGGGGGTTTGTTGGTTGTGTTTTGCTGCTGTCGCTCTATCTGTTCATTACGCTAAGAGCATTGTGGCTTGCTTGCCATTGTCACCATGCTTATAGCCGTTTGGTATGCGGCGCACTAGCGCTCAGCTTCTTTTTGTACGCGTTTATCAATACCGGTATGGTCAGTGGTCTATTACCTGTCATGGGCAGCCCGCTACCGTTTTTTAGCTATGGTGGCACCGCAATGATCACTCAGGGGGTGTGTTTTGGGATCATTATGTCCCTCTGCCGAGCGACATCGCGTTACGATTAATTTGAGGTAAGAAAAAGCGCCTTACTAAAAAGAAGGCGCTTGAGTGAGAGTCAATAAACGTAGGACCAGTTACCAATCAAAGCGGGATACTCGGACATTGCCCAATGACCGAGACTTTTTGCGGTGATAGGCCAGTGACATTTTGTGAGTGAGTAGGCATGAAGAATGCTGGGTCTTTATTGTCTCTTAGCTTTACTGATAGCTCGCTCGAAAACTTTCCAACCTATTGACAATCATCGCTTTATTAAGCGAACTCAGCGCGGCGAACCTTCTAATTACTGTCGATAATTGTTGTGTAAAAACAATTGTTTTCAGTAAAATTAGCACTAGAAGTGGAATTTGGTGAGGTCGATGTTGATGTTAATTATCAAGGGTACTTTGCTCAACTCGCGCAGCTTAAACAGAGTCATCCAGAACTGAAAATCCTACCGTCATTTGGTGGCTGGACTATGTCAGAACTGCTCAAGAAGTAGTCTTCATAGAGAATAAATGAAACCGGCCCAAGAGGTCGGTTTGTTTTTTAGCCTAGACTTGGCTTGATGAATCTAAATCGATAAACTTCGCGCATAATAGGTGGATGTTCACGATAAGGAAGCTGTATTGAAATACCTAGGAACTGCCGCGCTTTGTTTATTTTCGACCATGGTGCAATCAAACGATTTATGTATGACTGAGGAGCAGCGTGTTGCTGGCTGTGAATTAAGAAACGGGAAATCGCGGAGCAAAAGCCAGGTTCTATGCTCACATTGAGTGAAAGCTATTCCAAAGGCGCTGCGCAAGAGTATCAGGCACAAAATGGCAGCTACCAATACACGTTTCTCGATACGCTATATGGCGATATGGAAGCGGTATATTTGCTATCAGAAATGGAGTATCGCGGTTACGATGTTCCTTGGATTAGTGAGAGTACGTTAGCCCATCATGCAGTCGATAAACACCTCACGGTATCTCACAGCAGCAAAGGTGAGCTGGCTAGGCTTTATTGCCAAGATGATGACCATTTCTACGGACCGCCACATAATCAAGCGCAGTACATTCATATTTTGCGCGATACGACAGATAAATACCGCACCACGGTACCAGCAGAGATAGCAGAATGTCAGTCCGAGTCTAAGCGCTGTTTTAATATCTACGAAGATTATAAACAAGAGTTCGCCGTACTCTACTTTCCAGTGATTGGAAATAGTGCATTCGTTAACAACACAGCCTATTTGATAAAAATGAGCAGCGGTGCAATGGTGAAATTAGCGCCGGAAATTGTGGACATCCAAAATCAAGCACAGTCGAAAGGGAGTGGAACCATTCACCTAACACTCGATAATCAACAAACCGTGATTGGATTAGAAACCAAATAACCCAACGCAGTTTGAGTTGTTTGGATTCGACGTTAATGACAAAAAGTAAGCCGACCTTTTAGGTCGGCTTCGTGATTTATAAGCCTTGTGCCTTCGCCATGCTATTCGCGATTTTAGGGGCATACCAAAGACTTGGGGCGATAATGAATGATGCTGGTACCGCAGTAATCACAATGAAAGATTGCAATGCAGAAATGCCGCCACTGCCCATTGAAATCAACACGATCGCCACCGCGCCCATGATTACTCCCCAGAAAGCGCGGATCAAAGCATTCGGCTCCTTGTCGCCGGAGATCACCATAGTAATCGTATAGGTCATTGAGTCACCCGTGGTCACAATGAAGGTGGTGGTTAAAATTAAGAACAGGATTGAAATCAGCATCGGGAAGGGAAGCTGCATAGTGATCGCCAGCAGCGCGCCTGGCATATTGAACCCTTCGAAACCGGCTTTAATGATACCAGGAGTAGCTAGCTCAAAGGCCAGTCCAGAGCCACCCACGATGGTGAACCAAAAGCACGTCACTAATGGAGCGGCAATACTTATGGAGAGAATTAACTGTCGAATGGTGCGGCCACGTGAAATTCGTGCGATAAAAATGGCCATCATTGGCGCATAACCAATAAACCAGCCCCAGAAGAACACGGTCCACCAACCTAGCCATTGAGTGTCTCCGCGGTACATTGCCATCGGCACAAACTGATCGATCATGGTCCCAAGACCTTGAACATAGCTGTCGATGATAAAGCCAGTTGGCCCTGCAACTAAGATGAAAATGATGAGCGCCGCAGCAAGAATGACATTGTAGCGGCTGACCAATTGAATTCCGCGATTTACGCCGCTCAATGCCGACAAGGTATAAAACAGCATCGCAATGACGACCACAGTGGCCTGAGTGGCAAAGGTATCGGGAATAGAAAACAGCGCTTGCATCGCATAACTGATCTGGAGGCCAAGAAAACCAATTGGACCAATGGTGCCTGCCGCGACTGCAATGATGCTCAAGGCATCGATGGTATTACCGACCCAGCCTTCAATAGCGCGCTGTCCGAGCAATGGGTAGAGCAGAGTGCGAGGTTTAAGTGGCAGGCCTTTATCGTAATGCAAATGCATCAGCACAATCGATGATAGTCCACCCAACACTGCCCAAGCAAGAAAGCCCCAATGAACAAAGGATTGTGACAGCGCGTTGATAGCGTTGTTTTCTGGTGAAGAAGAGCCGAATAGTGGTGGTGGAGATAAGTAGTGAGCGATAGGTTCGGCTGCGGCCCAAAAGACGCCGCCACCTGCGAGCAGAGTACAAAGTACAATCGACATCCACTTGAAGCTTTCAACATCAGGGCGTGCGATTCCACCAAGCCTTACATCACCCGTGCGGCCAAAACAAAGCGCGAGACCAATAATGAAGTTAGCCAGCAAAAGCAGCTGCCAAAAGGCACCAAAATAACGGGTGGCAAGGTCAAAGCCTGAATTTACGGCGTTGGAAAGGGCGATAGGGTGTGTCAATGCAAGGAGGACAAAGAGCGTTAGGAAAGAGCCGCTGAGCCAGAATACAGGGTTGTTCATTTCTAGTTTTTCAGCAAGGCTCTTGATGCGTTCAGGTGGATAAATCGCATCATACGCGGATATCGATGCGGCTGAGCAAGCCTCAACCGTATTGGAATTTGACATTAAATAATCACTGTTCACGGAGCGCAGTTTATTTATCGCGCTGTGGATTTAAATGTGGCCATGCAGTAAAAATGTGACCTACATCATAAAATGGTCGAGCATCCTAACACAAAGCGTATTCAGGTTCAGAAGTTTTTTGAGCGCTCAAGCTGTTGCTATGAGTGTGGTATGACATGGTTGAGGGGGTTCTGGAAGCTCGATAGTTACTGGTTGAATCGATTTATTCACTAGGACGAGTATTGCTGTCTTGTGACCTAAGCTCTTAGCTGCTCAAGAAAGCCTTGATAGTCGAGATAAGCTTTACGTACTCTGTCTGGAATTGGTTTTTCATAGACTCGAGCGTCATCAATTTTGGCCATCGACCAGCCTTGGAATATCGGTTCTTCATAACACTTTACAGCACCTTGATGAGGGCTAGTGAGCAGGGCATGGCGCAAGTTCTGCACATGATACCAAGGAGAACTTTTGCCTCTAAAATGGTTAAGGATTGGAAATTGGATCAGAAAAATTTCGCAGCACAATAGCTGAGCCATCAGGCAATCCACACTATTGCGCGCTTCCTCCGGGTAATAATGGACAACTTTATTAAGCTCACGGTTACATTCTTGGATAACGCTGGCCAAAATTACCTCTTTTTGATTACTGGGTACTCTCTTGGTACATAAACGGTAGAAGCACTGCATTTATGGGGTGGCGTTCCTTTAACTCGGGAAGTATCAAGAAACAAAGTCGAGTTACGTGTAACTATCAATAAAAATAAATGAGCTGCCTTTAAGTTCTTTCGCGTGATACATGGCTTTATCTGCGACTTCAATAGCAGAGCTACAATCCTTACTTCGCAGTCTTTGTATCGTTCCACCTATACTCACTTCGCATTGGAAGGTGATTCCATTCTGTAGTTGAAGAGAAATTGATAGTGCTTTGATAAGGTAATTAGCTATGCCCTGCAAATGATGGTCATCTTTGATACCTAAAAGCATAACCAAAAACTCATCCCCACCAAACCGAGCAACAATATCATCTTCCCTCGTATATCGTTTCAAACTATCAGCAACGTGTTTCAACACAAGGTCCCCACATGCATGGCCATATAAGTCATTAAATGATTTGAACTTATCAACATCAATATACAAAAATGCTGCCTTGCGACCGATGTTTTTTCTGAATAGAGACTCTAACTTTTGGTTGAAAAGTCGTCGATTAGCCAGCTTGGTTAATGGGTCTAGATTCATTTCTGCTAGCTTATTTTCCAGCTGTAGTCGTCGCTTAGAAATATCTCGTACGACCGCTACAATATACTCTCTCCCACTTTTCTCTACGTAAGTTACGTTTATCTCTATTGGAAAAATCGTACCATCTTTGCGTTTGTGATTGCTTTCAATACACATTGTTTTGGCTTGTTTTATGGTTGATGTATATTGTTGCCACGTAAAACTTTGTACAAAATCTGGTGCGCTATCTGGGATTTTTTCATCGATGTCATCATTAAAGTGTGGACTGATATCAGAGACTCTAAGCCTGAGGATTTCTTGCTTAGAGTACTGGAGCCGTTGATGCCCTTCATGGTTGCAACTAAGAATATGCCCAAACTCGGCGTCAACCACATATATGCCATCACCTGAGTAAAATAGCATTTCTTGCAGTACCTCATCGGCATGAAGTTGCCTTTCGGTCGAAAGGTTGATGATTTGATGTATAAAACCTATTACCTTACCTGAGTCGTCATAATTAGCTGTAATATATAGGTTAGCTACAATTAAATGGCCGGCTTTATCTATGTAACGAATTGATATGATTTGGGTGTTTTTGGGCTGTTTGTGAAGAGATTGGTGGGCAATCAACTGCCTTTGTATATCTTGTGGGTGAATAAGCGCTGTGTTGATACTGGAAAGTTCATCGTGAGTATAACCAAATAAGTGTGTAGCGGCACGGTTACTGTATTTTGTATTACCGTGGTCATCCATTATAAGCACGGCTACGGGAGAGGCTTCAAATACTTCTAACAATGCTTCCGGGTTGATTGCTGTATTGTCCAATAGAAACACCTTTAGTGACTCAAAAAGCTTCACTATTATAATAGGTCTTGAATTGAGAGAGTCAAAGTACACTCAATAAATTCTACAGCATCGCTCCTGTTAACTAAGGCCGTAAGCCTGAAGCATTTGAAAGTGGCAACTTGATCGGTATGAAGCGTTCGAGATACCGATCAAGTATGAGAATGCACTTTTGGGTAGCCCCTTGTGCGATAGTTGTTAGTTTCTTTTGCTAACTAAATCTGCATAACCGCCATGGGTCAAACAGGCCTCCATAACACGAATGACACTTCTACTTGTTTCATGGCCTAGGATGTCCGAGTGGTGGACATTGTTTTGCAACAATGATGAGAAGTGCTCGATTTCGTTAGCAAATCCGCCACCTTTGATTGGCATAGCGATTTGGGTCACTTCACCTTGGTAGGTAATGTCTATGGTCGAAGAACTCCACCATTTTTCGTGCATAACGATTTCTAGCTCTGGCCCTCGAATAATGGCATTTCGTGGCAGGTCGCGTGTAATTGAGGCGCAAATGCGGCCTTTCAATGGACCATCAAATGAAAAGGTAGCGTTCTCGTCGACTTTACTTTGTTCATTGTCTTGAACGTACTCGACTGTAGGTGTGTCAATCGCACAACCCGCAAGCCGACATAAATCCGCGTATAACCAAAGACCATAAACGCCGACATCTAACGTAGCGCCACCACAAAGCTTAGGGTTAAACAGATGCCAAGCACTGTCGTACTCGTGCCAGTTGCCAAATGACGCTTCAACTGAGGTAATTTCAACCTTATTGTCGAGGATAAACTGCTTCATTGCGCGATACGCCGGAAACGTCACGCTTTTCATCGCTTCAGCGAGCAGCAGACCATTGCTCTTCGCGAGCGCAGCCATCGCATCCCAGTCAGCTAAATTAGTGAGAGCGGGTTTTTCAACCAGCACATGTTTGCCGTTGTTTAGAAAAAGCTCTACTAGCTCTTTGTGAAATGGATGGATGGTCGCCACGTAGACAGCGTCAATATTGCTATCGCTGGCGAGCTCCATGTATGAGCCATAGCTTGTTTCGCAGCCATATTGTTTAGAAAACTCTTTGGCACGGCTGAGGTCTCTTGCTGAAACTGCAAAAAGCTCTGCGTTTTCAACGTGAACGGTTAGATCTTTTGCAAATCGATGGGCAATGTTGCCCAAGCCTGCGATGCCCCAGCGTATTTTTTTGGTCAAGTGATTCTCCTATGCACCTTCTCTGCAATAATAGGTGCTTTGTATGGCCTAATCCTATTTAAAATAATGAGTTTATTGGGTTATGCAAGTTTGATTACGTATTTAGATACTCGTTTGCCAATCTATTGCTGCCTCTTCATCACCAAGTTGAGCAACAGCAACAAGCTTACCGGGAATAGCGAGGCAAGCAGCATCCATGTCCAGCCTTGAGTAAAGAGCACGATCCCAGCGCCAAGCGAACCAGAGGCTTGAAAGGCTGTGATTGAAAAGTCGTTCACTGCTTGCACTTTAAAGCGCTCACTAGGTTTATAGGTTTGCGGCAATAGCGAGGTTCCACCAATAAACAGAAAGTTCCAGCCGACTCCTAGTGCAACCAATGCCCACCAATAATGATGAACAGAGTGGCCTAGCAAGGCTACCGCGATACAAGCGAGGAAGACCACACAGCCGAGAGTAATAAGCTTATAGACACCAATACGTTTAATGATAAGTGGGGTGATGAGTGAAGGGAGGTACATTGCCATAACATGACTTTGGATAACCCACTTGGCACTTTGAATATCGTGTCCATGTCCTGACATAGCCAGTGGGGTTGCCGTCATAAGAAAAGCCATGACTGCGTATGCTGTGAGACCAGAGCCTATCGCTAGCCACAGCATGGGCTGCTGAAATAGTATGGATAAGCTTCTAGCGTCCCCCGCTTCTGCTGTGTTCTCCTGAACATTGAGCGGCTTCATTGCTAAAGCAAGAATAGCAGCGCCAATCAGCTCTAAAATGCCAAGCGCAGCATAGGCGCGAGCATATTCAGCATCGAATAGAGTAATCGACTGACCTATATTCAGTAGCTCAGGCCCAACCCACGCCGCAGCGATGCCTCCGACTAAAACTAAGCTAATAACACTTGGGTGCTGAGCGGGACTTTCACAGCTTTCAATCGCGGCAAAACGATACTGGCCCACATACGCCAATTGAGTGCCAAGCAAGAATGCACTCGCGCAGAATCCCCAAAAACTGCCACCCTCAATGCTCCAAGCAGCACCAAGAGCACTGACACTACTTACGATAGCGGCTAAAACGAATGCACGTTTTCTGCCAAGCTTTTTTTGAATTCGAGCAGCAGGAAAAACATTCAGCGATACACCGACAATCAACGCCGTGACTGGCAAGGTGGCGAACGTAGGATCAGAATGAAGCTGCGCGCCGACAATCCCGCCTAAAAACACATTCAGTGCGCCAACAGACAAGACAAAAGGCTGCACTAGCGCGAGCAACCAGGCGTTCCATGGTAGTGATTTCATTATTTTTCTTATGTGGTGCTTTTGATGGTGTTAATGGTGACGGAATTTGACAGAAAAGCAATCTCACACTCTTTTGGTGTGCATCCTTTTGATTCAGTGATCGAACACGCTCTGCCAAATAGCCAACATTTCATCACCAAACAAATAAAAGGTCATCGTTAGTGATTGATACTCTTCTCTTTGGCAAACTTCGAGGGCAACTTGCGCCGCCTCTTGGGGTGGGTAGCCATAGATGCCACACGAGATAGCAGGCAAGGCAACACTCTTGCAGTCGTACTTTAGAGCCAGATCGAGTGATTGTTTGTATGCTGAGGCTAGCACCTTTTCGGGATGGGCGAACTTATCGTAAATTGGCCCCACGGTATGGATAACGTAGCGGGCCTTCAAGTTTCCTGCGCTAGTGATACGCGCATCGCCAAACGGACAGCGCTTGCCGTCCACTTCTTTCACTTCATAGCAAGCTTTTAACAGCTCAGGTCCCGCTGCGCGATGAATCGCACCATCAACACCTCCGCCTCCCAGCATTCTTGTATTGGCGGCGTTCACAACAGCATCGACGCTAGCCTTGGTTATGTCACCGTTGATTAAAAAGATGTTTTGCATAGTTAAAGCCCTTAACATGATAGGTCATGATGCATTCTAAGCTAAATAACGCAAAGGCGGATAACGGTGACTTGCCGTTTTTTAATTGGCTGAGGATTACTCCTCATACATTGAGTAGAACTTCTCCACTTCGCCTATGGTTTCCCAAGTCCCTTCAAAGCCAGCTGGGATAACAAATGCATCACCCTGCACGACGGTTTCGCTATGACCTGCCTGATCGGTAATAATGGCTTTACCTTTTATGATGTAACAGAATTCATCTTCACTGTAGCTGATATTCCACTTACCTTCTGTAGAGCCCCAAGTGCCACAGAAAAAGTTTTCTTTGCTGTTGGCGAATTGATTGTGAACTCGTTGCATAGGATTGCCTGAGAGGCATTTTTTCGGATCAGTGCTGGTGGCTTGTTGCTGGCTCAAATCTGGAGAGATTCGTCGGAGTGTTTTCTCTGTTGTCATAGTCATTCCATTTAGTGAGGGTGAGAAGTTACAACGCTCAGTGAGATCATTGAGGCGCTGTAGTACCACGCTACCGCATTAACATTAATTTAACAATGATTGTGTTTTACAACTTTTAGGGAACACAAGGTAGACCACTCCGTCGAGGCTACTCTGTGTTCCCAGTTATTGCGCCGCAGTGTCAAGTGCCGTTAATAGGCGCTACCTTCAATATAGGTTTTCAACCATTCATAGGCTTGTGAACCTATAGGATCGCCAATCGCCTGACCCGCTGGTATAGAGTCATAGAAATGCACCCCAGCCCAAAGGCGGCTGATACCACAATCATCGGAGAACTCATCCCATGTACTCCATCCCAAAACGGTGTGGGATTGTGGTGTCACACCAGGTTCGACGATGGATGTTCCCGGCTGCTTGTCCAACACAGCAAATTGAGGTGGTAGAAAACCGGGAACCCAAAAGCTTAGGTCGTTTGCCTCTTGCGGCGATAACCCCATTTCCTCATGCAAATATCGCTTAGTTGACGTGGCATGTGCTCGGCAGAAACTCGCACTGGCTGAAGGGTACTCGGGATGATTCGCCGATTGAAGATAAGGACGCCATTCATTGCCTTTTAGATTGCTGACGATGCCAAAGCCAGGACCACCCCAAGCACTAATAGCTTCTTCTCCATAGATATAGCCAATGGCGCTAAAGGGTCTGACGGCATCGTATTTTCTTTTGTTGTCCCAGATGGTAATTCCTGTATCAAATGCTGCTACGTTCACTAGAAAGTCGAGTTGAACAAACTGTTCAAGTGACAAGCCGTGATAAAAACTAGCTGCGAGAGTTGAGTAACCTAAGCTAATGATTTTATTGTCATAGAACTCAGATAGGAGTTTCTGCTCATCGGTTAAGTTGATTTGCGCCTCAATGACTTCATCCGCCTGATGCTGGTAAGGGGATTCCAGAGAACGAAACTGCGTAAGACTTACTAGGAAACGGCGCTTTTAGAGTTGGTGTTTGATAGCTAAATGGCGTGGTTTGACCAAACTGTGGCACAACGAACTGTTGTGAAAAAAACAGGCCATTTCCAGAGCTCAATGTATCTGGTTGCCATCGTCTTGGATTTTTCAGTGCTTCTGCCTTATTCCGTGGTTTATAGCCAGTGCAATCGGCGTAAGGTTTAGGAAAGTACTCATTACAATCGGTACCCAGTTGATTCATGCCATCAGTCTCCCGGGCCGCGACAATCGCTTGACCTGCCCTGTTCCCAACGCCGGCGGGTTGGTTGAGATCTAAAGTCTGATTTTGTGGATCCAGCCCAACCGAACTCAGCATCTGATCCCAGTCGTTGGCAAATTGCGGCATCAAACTCATCAATACTTCGTGACTCGCATACATAATGGCGATGTTTCGTTTGCTATTTCCATCTCCGGCATCAAGGCGGCCTAAGTTTGAGTGAACGCCTTGACTCTGTGTGCTATACGGCGCAATTGCATCGAACCAGGCCGCGGTGATTAAGGTTGTCGTACGAAGGACGATAGGAGCGTCACCAGGAGCAACCGTCGACAACAGATTGGGGACTGTAGCCTCGATGACCGTAGCGGGTGCACATATATTCGGAGCGCCTTCTGGGCACTCAAAGGCATACCCTATATTTGGCAGAGAGAATAGAATAGGTGGAAGGACTAGCCTTGAAAAATAGTTCCTAGCTTTCATGTTGTTATCCTTTTCTACATGTTTGTGTTTGGTATCAATAAGCTTCAAGCGGGTTGAAACTCATTGACATAACTCGATTTACATCGATTGACGTTGTTGTACCTATCACGGGAGTAGGTGATAAATAAATTAATAACAAGATGGTCAATAACGAGGATTTATTGCAAATATGGAAGCAGAATCACGGGTGTTGGCGGGGTAGGTGCATGTGAGATGTGTGTCCTCCAATGTGTGGAGGACACAATAGTGCGGTTTTGCTCTGGTACTATGCATACTTTTGGAGCAGTTTATCCTAATTTGAATTTAGTCTACTCAAACCAATCGAATAGAAACTTGCGAAACTTGCTAGGACACACACCAAAAAGTATGAAAATAGTATGATTTTGCTTAATTTGGCGGTCTGTCAACGGTGTTTCTAGCGATTGATTGCTAGAGTTCCTTCAGGCTAAACGGAGGATAAAACGTTGACAACGGCTCGAAAACAACTTGTTTCCATAGATGCAACGTCTTATTACCACTGCGTTTCTCGCTGTGTTCGTCGTAGTTTCCTATGTGGTGAGGACGCCTCAACCAACACGAGTTATGAACACCGACGTAAATGGATTGAACAAAAGATTTATACGCTTGCTCAAATTTACTGCATTGATATTTGTGCTTATGCCATCATGAGTAATCATTATCACTTGGTTCTAAATCTCAACAGGGAATCCGCCCAAGCACTTTCTCTTGATGATGTAGTTGAGCGTTGGGGCCGGGAGCATAAACTGCCAAGTCTAATTCAACGTTGGCAGACTCAGCAGCTCTCGTCTCACGCTGAGGAGGAGAAGTGTCTAGAAATAATAGAAACGTGGAGAGAAAGGCTGTGGAGCCTCAGTTGGTTCATGAAAGAGCTTAATTATGACATCGCCTGTAGAGCAAACCGAGAGGATAACTGTACAGGTCACTTTTGGGAAAGCCGATTCAAAAGCCAAGCGTTACTAGACGAAAAAGCATTGGCGGCCGCAATGGCTTACGTCGATCTAAACCCAGTACGAGCTGGTATAGCGACAACACCAGAAGATTCCGAATATACTTCCATACAGGTTAGAATTGACGCACTCAATCGAAATCTAGAAACAGCACCTTGTCTTCATCCTTTTGTGGGCAATCCAAGCAATCGTATGTTGGATGGTATCCCGTTTCGTTTAATTGACTACATTGAATTAGTAGATTGGACCGCACGTCAACTTCGGGATGGGAAAGCTTCCATGAATGACAAAACTCCACCAATATTGGGGCGTCTAAATATCAAGCAATTGAATTGGCTAAAAGTATGCACGCAGATGGAGAAGTCACGGGCAACCGCGCTCGGGGCGCCCATGTTGGCGGAACAGACGAAAACAGTGCTGAACAAGCAGAAGCTCTACATGTATCGTTTAGAGTAAGCTTAAAGTTTCGAGTCAATTTTTAAGTCAGTTCAAAGTACTACTCAGTGCTTGCTTTATGTGTGCCTGATAAACGTCTTTACTCTCATCCAGTTACCTCCTACACGTACTAACATACTCAAATTTGCCATGTTTTGTCTGAACGAGAGGGCTATCTGCTAATGCTTCAATTTTGAGTGCGTTAGATTTTTGAGGTGTGTGTCCTTATAAGGGCTTTATTGAGCACTAAGTCCGCCTGGTAAAGCAGGTGTACAGCTTTACAAAAAGACCCTTTAGCTTGACCCTCGATAATCTCGTCTTTATTTTCATCTCTAAGTTGAGCATTGCTAATAGCGAACCACTCAGCTGGTGGTGCTGAATCATGCATATTTCTTGGCTTCCTGATCTCGTATAAAGGAGTCGTTAGGTTAGAGAAAGCAGCAGGTGTCAGCTAAGGGCATTTCATAGAGTTGCAAACGCCGTCTAAAAAATAGCGTCTGAACGTTGACTAAAAGTGTTGAAGTGTGCTGAAGGCGCAGCGAAATGAGTCTAGTTTGGTTTTAAGTGCATCGAAGTTAGCTGATTTTAGACAAGACAGTAACGTTTTTCTTGTTTGACTAATTGTTTGACTAAAAACGGGGGGAATTTAATAGGGCTAGCGATCACTAACTTGCTAGCCCTTTAAAAATGGCGCTCCCGACAGGATTCGAACCTGTGACCTGCCCCTTAGGAGGGGGCCGCGCTATCCAGCTGTGCCACGGGAGCTTAGGGCTTATATTACTCAATAATATGAATAAGTTAAGCCCGATTTTTCACTATTAGTTCTGTTTGTGCATTACATCGCCAATCTGAATGCTGTTGGCTAACGTTGGCTGATCGACAGTCGCTTCAGCGTCACGCTCATAAACACGTGAGACGGTTAAGGTAATGTCGCTGCGGCTGACTTTGTTGCGTGGTAGGCCATTTTGGTCAATGAAGGAACCAGTGTGCCATAGACGTAGTTTATCGCCAGCTTGCACGCCATGTACGCGGCCAAGGTCGATGGTCACTTTGTTGCCGTAGGTGGCCACTACTTCAGGTAGCGTCATCTTGCAGGAAATCTCTGCTTCTAAGTCGAGCATGATGTTACGACTGACTCGCTGCATCATTTCTCCATAGGTTGATGTCCAGAAACGAGCGCTCTTGGTATCGACTTTACTGGTTTTCGCAAATGGCCATTGAGCAATTTCGCGATAGGTATGTTGGAAGATCTCGTGACCGGTTTTGCCGTCAAAGATGGCCATGTCCATGGCGAATTGGCGATTAATGCGATCGTCTTTTAGTAAGCCACCTGCTTCTATTGTTGCCGTAAGATCTCTAATCGCGCCAGTGACAATGTACTGCGCGCCGAGATCATCGGCGATCATCTTGATTCGTTCAGGTTGGCGTTTGTTGATTTCGTAGCGTGTAGTGCCGACAGAGACAAAGCTGTAAGAGCGTGCGGCAAGCTGCTTATCGATGACAGCGCTGTAATCTTCACCCAGCTTATAAATTTGTCCCATTACCGCTTGCTGCGGATCGACAATGTCGAACATGGCAACCCCAATGGTCTTTTTGTATTGCTCTTTATGGCAAGCCTTTGCCGTCGGGTAGATGTCGATACGCGCTTTTACCACCATTTGGTTGCCGCTTACGTATTTGTCGTCGATGACAATGTGGCGAACCTCGGAGTCGATGAACTGGTACTGCTCCTTATCGTCTTCTAGCATTGGTGCCAGTGTCGAAAGGCTACCGATGTCGGCGCCAGAGAAGTCGACCGCTTTGTATACGGCATCCTCTAGCGCGTAGATCCTTGCCGCCTTCTCAGAGGAGACAATGGTCGACGTACCTGTGACTTCATACCACTCGGCATAGGCATTATTGACACTGAATGTCAGTAATGCTGTTGAAATTAAAGAAGAAACGATTTTTTTCATACAACCTTTCCAAATACGGAACAATATTTGCTTACTATTTTCTAGCGAATATTGGAGCGGGCTTTCTTATTTAGGACAGAATGAGAAAAGCAAAGATTGTTCCAACCTGAATCAAGGTTGCCACAATCGACCCAATTAATAACTTTTGGAGAGTGTGAAATGAAAAAGTGGCTACTGATGGCATCAGTGTTAACGCTGACCGCTTGTGCCTACTCACCAATCTATAACGGTAAAGAGTCGTACTCGGGCAGCAAGTTTATGCTGATGGAGAGTCCTCGTCATACCATGGATTACTTTGTAGAGAGTTTAACGGAAGAGTTGGTGGCGTCGAACACCAGCGTGTCATCACGCACACCGGTTGCCGTGGCCTCTTTTGTCGATTTGCAGAATATGGATGCGACCAACTGGTTAGGTAACTCAGTGTCAGAAGGGTTTATTCATCAGTTGCAGCGTCGCGGTTTTAAAGTAGTGGACTTTAAAACGACCGGCTCTATTCAAGTGACAAGTCAGGGTGATTTTGCATTGAGTCGAGATTGGAAAGATCTTGCTCAAGAACAGCAAATTCAATTTGTCCTTACTGGCACCATGCTTCGTCAAGAGGGGGGGGTGTTGGTGAATGCTCGCGTGATTGGTATGCAGTCGAGGGTTGTTGTTGCATCGGCACAAGGCTTCTTGCCAGCGGATCGAATTGGCCGTGACCTAGATACGCTCAACCAAATGCGTACGGAAGATGGCGTGTTGATTCGCTCAGACCCAACCATGACAACACCGACTACCGTGATTTTACGCCCATAGGAAATGAAGATGAGAGTAATTTTTGCCGCCTTAATCGCGATGGTCATGATTGGTTGTACTCCAATTGGCGCGATGGATCAGAACACATTGACCGCGGTGGGCTATGCCAGCATCAGTGAGCAGACTGGTCGTAATGATGAAGAGAAGCAAGTTCGCGCAATGCGCGCTTCAAAGATTGATGCGTATCGTGAACTGGCAGAGCAAGTCTATGGCCTGCGCGTCTCAGCAAGAGCGGATCTTCAAGATCAGCGCCTAGGTGTCGAGTCGACGACGGGTGCAGTGGATGGCGTTATCCGAGGCGCAGAAGTTGTACGTAGTTACAAAGTGGGCGATAGCTACGTCACCGAGCTAATACTGGATATTGAAAAAATGGACAGGTTGCGTGATTACGGTGAAATTCGCCGCGTTCCAGAGAAGAAGCGTCAAACCTTATTCTAATATAGAGGCTTTGCTCAAGGCAGTTGGAATATAACAGGGCGGCAATGTAAACCATTGCCGCCCTGTTTGTTTATGAGTTAAGCCATCGCAATTTGCATAGGGGCGCCAAAAAACAACATGTCTGATATGCCAAGCTTGTCGGTGAACTGTATGCCAACCCGAAGCTGACGGGTGCCTAGGATCTGACTACCAAACACCACTTGGCCAGTGTACCTTTTGTTACCGACCTTCACCTCGACACGTTCGCCGACCATTAGCATTTTTCGACATTCCACGCCGATACCGCCTTTGGATATATCGATAATGTTCATAGCGGTATAGCCTGAAAATAGGCCCATTTTCCTGATAGAGCCTTTTGCGTAACGCATAGCAAAGCGAGGGTGTTCCCTAAGCTCACTCGAGGTATTTTTAGTAAGCGCTTTCATTTTGTAATCCCACTTCCATGTATTGTGGTAAATAGTGACTTTATAAAATCATGGTGATATCGACAACATTAGCAATAGGCTTTGTCGACTGGCTAGTATTGAGATTCAGTTTTGTGATCCAATGGAATTAAGTGGCTTAAGTATCTAATTAAAAGAAAAATATATGGGATTGTGTAAGGTATCAATACGGCGCTAATAAGGAGTGGGAAAGGTTGTTTTTCATCTCAATCTAGTCACTATAGGTGTGATTGAAAACACGGTTTCACGATCCGTTTTTGTTGATTACGGGCAATTTGCAAGAAGCTAAGATACCCTACATCTAGTAAGCGCTTTCTTTCAGGGAGGGAAGTATAGTGCATTGGCGGCGTATTATTAGAAGGGAGAATGGCTATGCAGTGCTGGCCGTTCTAAGTTTGAGCTTTCTGGCGTGGTATCACTGGGGAATGAACATCACCCAGCATATTGAACTTGATGTTCCTGGAGTCTCAATGATGAATGATGCCATCAACGGAGGTAACTCCCTTGGACATTTTGTTCAGCGTGATAGCACCTTGAGTTTTTCGTGTCAGACTCGCCGTTCCAATACGTTTCCTTTTTGTAGTGTGGTGATCCCAACGTCTCCACGAGCACTGCAAGGGCTGGATTTGCGGCGTTTTCACTCTGTGCAAATCAAGCTGTCTTATTCAGAAGCCTCCGATCTTCAGGACTCGGTATTGGTTTATTTGCTCAATGCCGAGCATGATGCGATATCAACCGCGACCATTTCTAGAGCCAATTTGCAAACCATTATTCCGGTTAATCAGCCTACTTATTCTTACTCGCTACCGATTGCCAACTTCTACGTGCCTTCATGGTGGTCATTTTTGCACGCCAAAATCTCTGACCACTCGGCGCGGCTTGACAATGTCACTGACATTCAAATTGCGACTGGCGACAGTCACGCCAGAAAAAACACCACGATAACGGTGCGCTCTGTAGAGTTTGTCGGCAAATGGTTGACGCTATTTGAAGTGCAGTTTTTGCTGGTCGCAGCATGGGTGCTTGCTGTCACTGCTGATGTGTTAGCGCGTCTTGTTGCGCTTAAACGCTCGCTTCAGGTAAACCAAAGTAGGGCGTCACTTCTGGACATGAGTTTAACCCATGCCAATAGAGAGCGGGACAAGTATAGAAAACTGGCCTCGCTAGATAAACTTACAGGTCTCTACAACCGCCAAGGTATTCAGGAGCGTTACTTACAGCAACTGGATAATAAAGAGACACTGTTTTTGATTATGTTGGACATCGATAACTTCAAACGCATTAACGATACCTATGGACACAACGAAGGGGACGCTATATTGGTGAATCTTGCTACCACGTTGAGGGCGCATTTACGAGAGGATGCGGTGATTGGACGCTGGGGTGGGGAAGAGTTTGTAGTGATCTGCAGTGCTAAAAACCACACTGTTGCCGCTCGGATTGCTGAGCGTATTCGAAAGTCGATTGCCGACAGCCAGTTAAGCCTTTATTTGCGCGTGACGTGCTCGGTGGGGGTGACGAATGTCGATAGGAGAGCCACATTGCAAGACAATCTTGAGCGAGCAGACAAAGCCTTATATCAGTCCAAACAAGATGGAAAAAATCGAGTGTCGACGGGTTTTTATTTGGCCGCAGAGCCAATGCCTCATGGAGGATAAAGAATCAGTCTAAGAGGTTGCTTTAAGCTCTATGCTTTTAGATTGGTACCAAGTGTCGATAAGGTATGCGTTTGCCCGCCAGCGTTATAGGTCATCCCTATTTTGCCGTGGCTTTGCTGCATTAGGTTGTTGAGTTTATTAAAGCTTAGCTGGGCCCGCTGCAAGCTTTGGCCGTTAATATCGTTAAGCTGTTGGCAGTCGAGTACGATTGACTTAATGTCTGCCACTTTTTGGGCTAGTGGTGCTTCATCGGTGAGACGGTGAACATCTTGGTGTTCACTTAAACGTTTGTCGGTCTGCTGTAATTGGCCGACCAGCGTCATCTTTTCTTTTGCTATACGTTCAATCTCGCTGGATTCACGCGACGCGATGGCTTTGGTCTCTTCCGAAAGAAGAAGAGACAGGGCTTTTGCGTTTTTGAGTTGGTAGTCAATCAAATCAACAAGTGCTGCCATTACCTATACCTAAACTTAGTGAGTCTGCGGATGTGATTATCGTAGTCCGCCAAGTTCGTCTTCAAACTTCATCATGTTGTCAGCCAGCTTTTCTGCATCGACAGTATAAGAACCGTTTGCAATAGCGTCTTTAATTGCAGCGACTTTTGCCGAGTCGAAGCTAGGTTGGCTCGCCATCTGCTGATGCATTTGACCAATGGCTTTGCCGCCTTGGCTTAATGTTACCGCATCTTGCCTTGCTGAAGGTTGACCAACTTGAGTTGACACGCTTTCTTTGCTGGCGTCCGAACGAGCAGGTGCGCGACTTGTCGTCGTTAGCGTCTGTCCAGATCGAATGTTATCAATGCCTGCCATAGTTTCGCCTTATTAAATTGCTCAATTTTGCGTTGGTTGTGACTACCTATTGTAGCCCTGAATATCACACAATGTATTTGTGTATACCGTCCATATCGACGAGTAAATCAAAATCTTTAGAAAAAAATCAGAAATTAACGGTAATTTCTGCAACACCGGTGACAATTCCCTCAATTATACGCTGAGACTTATCATTTTTCACTCTTACTTGATCACCGTTAGCGCCATCGGACAATGCGGTGCCTTTGGTGGAGATGGTCATCTCGCCTTTTACAGCACGTATCACGACTTTTTCGTTGCGACAAACTACGCAGACATCGTTGCGCTCGATAACGTCACCAAGCTTCACATTGCGTTTCAGTTTAGCACCAACGACATTGTTCATGTCGCTAAAACCGCCACGTCGTGCGCGGTTCTTGTCCACCATGGTCATGGTCACATCGTGAGCTTCCACCAAACTGCCGCGAGAGAGTGGTCTTGTTACTGTCACTAGTGGCATCGAAATGGACATTCTAACCGGCACGTAGATACGCCAGTTATCTTCTGGGCATTCCACCAAAACAGTCACATTGCTACTGGTATTTCTCGTTGTCGACGACGAGGTTTCGAGTGGTGAGGGGCAATCAGTTGCATGGATGCGACTGTCGATCCGGCCAGGGGTTGCCACGATTTCACCGCCAAGTGGTTGCTCAATGGTCTCTAAAACATGAGCTTGGGCAGCCTTTTGAATGTTTTCTATTTGCTCAGGCGTTGCTGCGTGCGTTAATACGCTAAAGAATATCGCGTGCCAGACGATAAAGAGGCAAAGCCAGTGACACTTTTGCCCAAAAGTGCGGCTGGAAGTATGCAAAAAAGATGTCTTATAATACAGCATTCTGTTTCTCGGATTCTCTGAGGCCGAGATAGACTATCACTTTTTTAGCTTAAAAGTTTGAGATGGAGATGAACTTATGACCGGTATCTTGGATTCGGTGAATCAACGAACGCAGCTAGTAGGTCAAAACCGACTAGAGTTGTTGACCTTTCGTTTGATGGGCCGCCAGCGTTACGGCATTAACGTGTTCAAAGTTAAAGAAGTGCTGCAGTGTCCAAAGCTCACCCGTATGCCCAACCTCAATCCGTTAGTCAAAGGGGTGGCGCACATCCGTGGTCAGACTATTTCAGTGATTGATTTGAGCTTAGCAGTAGGTGGTAGACCCACCACCGATATTGAAAATTGCTTTGTGGTCATTTCCGAGTTTAACCGAAGTGTTCAAGGCTTTTTGGTCAGCTCTGTTGAACGCATTATCAACATGCACTGGGAGTCGATATTGCCGCCACCAGAAGGCGCGGGCAAAGAAAACTACCTGACCGCCGTTACCAATATTGATAATGAGCTGGTTGAAATTCTCGATGTAGAAAAGATCCTTGCGGAGATTTCACCGGTGCGTGAGGAAATGGATCATCGCATTGTTGAAGAAATTGCCGTGGCAGAGCAGAAAAAGCAGAAGCCAATGGTTAAACGCATTATGATTGCCGATGACTCGGCTGTTGCAAGAAAACAGGTACAACGAGCTATTGAGTCTATTGGCTTTGAAGCCATTTTGGTTAAAGATGGTAAAGAAGCGTACAACAAGCTGGTGGAAATGGCCGCTGAAGGTAACATTCACGACCAAATCTCGCTGCTTATCTCTGATATTGAGATGCCAGAGATGGACGGCTACACGTTAACGGCAGAGGTTCGCCGTCACGCTGAGCTGAAAGATTTGCACATTATCCTTCACACCTCTCTGAGTGGTGTATTTAACCAAGCGATGGTTGAGCGAGTGGGCGCCAATGAGTTTATCGCCAAGTTCAACCCAGAAGAGCTTGGAGGCGCTGTAAAAGCGGCAGTCATCGCTGACTAAAAGTAAGAAAACAATGAGAGCTTGTCGGCTGTGTAGCGTGCAGCCGTAAAAAGCAAGCCTTTAGTAAAGTAGTATAGAGAATTGAATGACAGCGATAACCATTAGCGATCAAGAGTATCGTGAATTTAGCCGCTTTTTGGAATCCCAATGCGGCATTGTGCTTGGTGATAGCAAGCAATATTTAGTGCGTAGCCGTTTGAGCCCATTGGTATCAAAGTTTGGTTTAGGCACTTTGTCACAGCTGTTAAAAGAGGTCGTCATTGGCCGTAACCGCGAGTTGCGCATTGCCGCAGTAGATGCCATGACCACTAACGAGACCCTATGGTTTCGCGATGGTTACCCGTTTACGGTGCTGGCTGATAAGCTCCTACCTGAAGCGGCGGCAAACAAAAGACCAATAAAAATTTGGTCAGCGGCAAGCTCATCAGGCCAAGAGCCGTATTCGATGGCCATGACCATTTTAGAAACGCAAACCAAAAAGCCTGGTTTATTGCCAAATGTGTCGATTACTGCCACAGATATATCGAGCACCATGCTCGACATGTGCCGAGTCGGTGAATATGACAATCTAGCTCTCGGGCGCGGTTTGTCGCCGGAGCGTCGCCGGGTGTTTTTTGAAGATGCTGGTAACGGCAAGATGAAAGTCAAAGACAACGTTAAACGTTTGGTCAACTTTAGGCCGCAGAACCTAATGGACTCATACGCGTTGCTGGGTAAGTTTGATATTATTTTCTGTCGTAACGTGTTGATTTACTTCTCGCCAGACATGAAGGCCAAAGTACTTAACCAA
Organism: Vibrio sp. CB1-5; assembly: GCF_059412285.1. Lineage (NCBI taxonomy): Bacteria > Pseudomonadati > Pseudomonadota > Gammaproteobacteria > Vibrionales > Vibrionaceae > Vibrio > Vibrio sp. CB1-5. The sequence goes on from NZ_JBJHPB010000037.1 coordinate 42,230, forward strand.
ATGGCACGTAGCCTAAACCCTGGTGGCTATCTGCTGCTTGGTGCATCAGAGTCGCTGACGGGTTTGACTGACCAATTTGAAATGGTGCGCTGCAATCCGGGCATTATTTATAAGCTCAAATCCTAATAATTTGTGTTAATGGTTATCCCTTCATAAAGCCTTGGTGTATCACCAAGGCTTTTTTTGTTTGCCCAGCGAAGCTGGCAAACCCGTCAGGTTGAAAGAAACCTGAAT
>NZ_JBJHPB010000038.1:0-40092 GCF_059412285.1 Vibrio sp. CB1-5
TTCAGGTTTCTTTCAACCTGACGGGTTTGCCAGCTTCGCTGGGCAAACAAAAAAACCCAGCCGAAGCTGGGTTTGTCTTGTTCTCAAAGCAATGATTGAGCACTTAATACCTGAGTGTTTAATATTGAATCTTTGGCTCTGGTGCGGCTTCCTTTGGAAGCGATAGGTTCAGTAAGATGTAACCTAGGACCGCTGCAGTTGTTGAGCCCATCAAAATACCCAATCTTGCGTAAGTATCAAACTCTGCGCTCACTCCTACAAATGCCAATGACGCGATAAAGATAGACATTGTAAAGCCGATACCACACAGCACGGATACTGCAAAAATCTGTTTGAAATCCACACCCTCAGGTAGTTTCGCAATACCAAGTTTCACTGCTGCCCAGCTGAAGGTAAAGATACCCAGAGGCTTACCAACTAGCAGACCCATTGCGATACCTAGAGGTAGCATTGAAGTCAATCCAGACATTGATACACCTTCTAGCGAGATACCAGCGTTAGCAAATGCGAAGATAGGCAGAATACCAAATGCAACGTACGGGTGCAGCGCGTGTTCTAAATGCTTAAGTGGTGAATGCTCGCCCGGCTTACCATTAAGCGGAATAGCAAATCCAAGTACTACCCCAGCTAGCGTCGCGTGAACACCAGAAGCCAGTACACTTACCCAGAGCACCGCACCGACTGCAAGGTAGACTGGTATGCTAGTCACCTTCTTGGCATTAAGTACGAACAAGATTGCCGTCATTATAAAGCCAAGCGACAATGCGATAGTGGAAAGGTCGCTGCTGTAGAAAAGCGCAATAATAACGATAACACCCAAGTCATCGATGATAGCAAGCGCCAGTAGGAAGACCTTCAAAGCGACAGGTACACGCTTACCAAGCAATGCCATGATACCCAAAGCGAAGGCAATATCTGTTGCTGCTGGGATAGCCCAGCCACTCATTGCTTGTGCATCGCCCATGTTAAACAAAACATAGATAAGTGCCGGAGCAACCATACCACCGACAGCTGCGATTGCAGGGAAGATGGCTGTCTCTTTTGACTTTAGAGCGCCTTCAAGTAACTCGCGCTTAACTTCCAAGCCAATTAGGAAGAAGAAGATTGCCATCAAACCATCGTTTATCCAGTGTGAAATAGATAGACCGAAAACGTAGGTATGAAGCACGCCTTGATACATTTCATTGAGAGGAGAGTTGGCGATAACCATCGCAATTGCCGCAGCAATAACTAGGATGATGCCCCCTGCAGATTCCATCTTAAAAAAGTTACGAATGACGTCATTCATAATGTAAAGCCCTTAATATTTATTCACATTGTTTGAATGTTAAAAATTGTATATCTAGTTAAATTCCATAAAAAATCGATTCTACGGATGTTAAATGTAGGAATAACCGAATAATACTCTTACAAGATTCGAGATATGTATACCAATTCAGCACCACTAGTAACAGTATAGAGCAAAGATAGATGCGATGAATGAATGGCTTAGCTCAGTCTACTCAATGTCAATATCATTCTAGAACCACAATATGACGCAATTGAGTAACAAGAAGTATCAGATGTAACTAAGTGACGAACAAAAAAAAGCGGCTTAATAGCCGCTTAATTGCATGAACCCTTGAGCTTGGTGGGAGCCATTAGCCATGATAGCTCCTTGCCACTGGGGCACAACGAAATTGACCCAGTTGTCTCGCTTACGCGCTTTAATGACAAGGTCTATATCATGACTAGGAACTCGCAATCGCCAGCTAAGCGGGACGCGCCGTCCTGAATCAAATTCGGTATAACCAACGGCTCGAATAGAGATATCGCCTGTAGGAATATTCTTGACGTTACCTTGGCGATCCAATATCGCAGCGCTGGTGTAAGGCATATTATCTTTGTATCGATAACGACTGACTAGTAGAGCCTCGTCATCGTTAAGCCAAAGAACAAAGTTGTCTTCGCCAACATAGCTCGCCCCTACTAACTCACTGCCCCACTCTTTGCTGAGCCAAGCTCGCCCTTTAATCGTCAGTACCTTTCCATTCGCGAGCGCCAGCGTACCGACGGTTTTTACAAATGGGGATTCGATGGCATAGGAAGCACGCGGCAATAAGTCGTGCTTCTTGTGGTAACCATTTTCACCAATCAGTGCGTAATGACCGACCGCCATAAGCTGAAGATTCACTGCAAATTGCTCAGTGGCCAGTTTTAAATTACCTGGCAGTGGCTCACTTGATAGAGAGCGCCAAGACCAATCATCAATCCACACTCGAAATGGACGACTTAATCCACCCGCTTGGCCGATACCGCCGCGAGCTATGCGCTGGTCCGTAAACATGCCGAGATGGCTATTAAGCACCACGTTAGCAATATAGATTTGAGGATCTTGCCATCCCGTAGCAACGCGATCATCACTGGCATAACGGAAGAATCGAACTCGAAGCCAATAGGTTTGCCCTGCTTCATCTTCTAATTGAGCAACAAACTGCCACCACTCATGCTGAAACTCTGGATGAAAACGAAAATCTTGCGGTAGCTTGATCTCTCTATCCGGCAAAACCGGCTCAAATACCTTTTTGCCGGGGGAACCAAATACCGCATTAATTTGACTGGTTTTGGTGACGGTAATCGCGTCGTGTACCGGTTTGGTCGCCCAGATAACCGTTGCTGCAACCACAACAATCAGCAAACAAGAGAAAATGAGTTTCTGCATTCGATTCATTTATAGCGCATCCCTGAGTGAATGAATCGGCGAATTACGAATAAGCTTCAATACAGGAAGAGCCCCCGCAATAACCAATGCTACCAACGACCACAAACACGTTCCTAGGTATTGCCAAGGAACTATTTGAAGCTCAAGTGACCAGCCAAAGGACTGCTTAATCACAATATCGACAATGAGCTGCGCTAGCGCTACACCCAGCGGCATTGCAATCGCTGCAGAGATCAAGCCAAACACTAATAGCTGTAGGCCGCCAATCATCACCAACTCTTTACCTGAAACGCCAAGACAACGCAGCAATGAAGTATGTCGCTGACGAGTAATCTCCCCTGCAATAGTCGCAAAGAAGATACCAAACACGGCAATGACCAATGTGATGTTGCCAAGGGTATCGGCAATAGCAAAGGTGCGATCAAACGTGGTCATCGCTTTATTGTGAATAGAGGTATTGTCATAAATACGCTCACTACTCAGTCTAAAGCGTGATTGAAGCCTCTGCTCGACAAACAGCGATTGTGTCTTATCTTTTAACACCGCGCCCAAGGCGACATCACCAGAGCCTGACAAATTCGCAAGCCAACGGTTTTCCGACAACAATACCTGATGATATGGATTGCCATAGTCATAGTAGACGCCAACAATATGCCAATTGCCGCCGAGCGGCGCTCCCAAATCGACATAGTCTCCCGGGCGTAAATCACGTTTTAGCGCCATAGACTCACTGATCATGATGCTGCGAGAGTGGTGAAGATGATACCAATAGTTTGGCACCGCGATTTTCACCGTCAATGCCTCCATCTCGCCAACTGAATTACCGGTACTCACAACTTGCATCAATCCAGATTCGGTTGGGATTTCTTCTTCCCAGCGCCACCACACGCGTTCAACTTCTGGTTGTTCTTCTAGCCAGCTACTCATGCGACTCGCACTGTTATTGGTCGGATACACATAAATATCCGCAGCTAATCGCTGAGTTAGCCAGCGATCCGTCGTATCACGGAAACTGCCAACCATAGTTTCAACCCCCATGTTCGCTGCCATTGCCAACATAAATGCCATGTTCGCTACACCGCGATAACTCATACTCGCGGCTGCGTCAGCAAAGAACCAGCGAAGTTTGACCCAGCGAAGTGAGTAAGAAAACAGGGTAAAGATCTTCCAAGTAATAAACGGTGTAATCAATGCCACGCTAAGTAACATGAGTACAATAATGGCGTAACCGGAGTTTTGAGACTTAGGCGCCTGATAAATAGCAACCGCCGCCACACACAGGCCACAAGCTAAAAATGCCTGCCAAGTAAATTCTGCCCCCGTAAAGCGCATTAAAGAAAGTCGCGCTGACAAACGGACTGGCTGTGTCTTCAACAAACGAATCAAAGGCCAGCCACAAGAAATCACCGCGCCCGACATCGCAAGCACAAAGCTGTACAAGCTCCACTGCCAGCTCCACTCGATACTCAAGCCAATATTGGCGTCATAAAGATCACTCAAGCTTTGCGAAACTGCAGGGATAAGTTGGTTTGCTAATACAAGACCAAACACGTTGCCGCACAGCCAGCTTAGGAAGACTAATACCGCAAGCTCCATACAGAGCGCTTGCGCCAATTGCCAACCAGAAACCCCAACTTGTCGCAAGCTACCGACAAGCGGCTGACGCTGAGCCAATGACAGTGACATTGCCTGATAAAAGATAAATAGACCAACCACGAACGACAGCATACTCATAGCAGACAAGTTAGTGTGAAAGGCGGCGGTCAGAGATTCCAACTCAGATTGTGAACTGCGTGACAGTGTCATCCCATTTGGGATCATTTTGCGAAGTCGTTCTAGTTGACCTGAACTCATTTCACCGCAAGCAATAACAGATAAACCGGCAGAGCGTTTGAGCGCACGAACTAAGGACATATCCGCGACAATTTGCATGCCTTTGATGCCGACTTTACTATCTACCTTTACAGGCCCAAGTACCAAACCATTATCTAAGGTAATAGAGTCGCCATTTTTCCAGCCCTTCAGTTCAGACAAATCATGGCTGACAAGGATCGTTGTTGGTACCTTAATCAAATCTTGTGATGCAATATCACTGATAGTGATCTTGTTCTTCAATTGCAAGAGAGAAATAGGATCGGCGCCCACTAAATTCAGCTCTAAGCCATCATTAGTGGTCACTTTCTGTATATCAAAAGGAACGCATTGCTTGAAGCCATCACGGCGCAATTGAATATAAAAACCTTGCGGGATTTTGGTTTCCGCATGTTTAGGGCGAATGCGATAAGGTACTGGGTTTGCGAACAGTCGCTCGCCACTGGCATAGGCTTGCTGAGCATGATGATTGATTGCGGTCACACCAACAAGCAGTGATACGCCTAGTGTTAGACCAAGCCAAACGAGAAGAATTTGTAAAGGATGGCGACGATAATGTCCCAGTAGCGCCTTAACTACGGGCCATAACATGTAATTGCCCTCCTTGAAGGCGTATCGAGCCATCTAAGTGAGAAGCCACTTTCTCACTGTGAGTAACGACCAACAAGGTACATTCCAGATGTCGAGTAAGAGACGTCAACAAGCGCATTACCGCCTCAGCATTTCGCTCGTCCAAGCTTCCTGTCGGCTCATCCGCTAGCAAGATTTTCGGCTCCATATACAACGCTCTAGCAATGGCCGCTCGTTGCTGCTGACCACCGGAAATTTCTTCTGGATAACGCCCTAGCAACGCCATTAAATCAAGTGCAGAGAGAATTTGGCGCCACAAACCACGATCTTCAGGCAGGCCTTTGATCTGACGGCAGAAACGAATGTTGTCGGCGATGTTTAGCGTAGGCAGCAAATTGAATTGCTGAAAGATATGGCCAATATTGTTGCGGCGATAAGCAGTGCGCTTACTCTCTTTCGCTTCGTGCATAGCAAAGTCAGGGAACCAAATTTCACCAGAGTCCACTTTATCGATCCCTGCAATTAAATTTAGTAACGTACTCTTTCCTGAGCCACTTTCACCCATTAATGCCAGTTGTTCACCTTGTGCCAGTGTTAACTCTGCACTTTGCAGTACAGGATGGAACTCACCACCGTCAATATAGCCCTTGCTAAGGTCAGACAACTTAAGCATTGAAACTCTTTACGAAAACGAAAATTTGGACACCGAATCTACACTAAAATTGACCTACAAGGAAGGAAAAACCCCCAGATCACGCGACTATTCTACGAGTTCGCTATTCTTATAAAATATGCTGTCGCTTAATGATAAAAAAAGGTGTCAATAATTTGCTTTTCCTCCAATAAAAAGTCAGGGACTATGAAGAGCAGCTTTTCTGAAAATTTTCTAAAATGTGTTAAATTTTAGAGAGATAGTTTTTCTTGGAATAAATCGAGGGATAAGAATGAAACGAGTTTTGGTTCTCGGCGCATCGGGTTATGTCGGCTCACAGTTGATCCCTATTTTACTCGCTCAAGGTTATCACGTAACCGCAGCAGCACGGCAGATTGACTACCTTAAAGCTCGAATTATCCCACACTCACATTTAACCTTCGAATATCTCGACTTAGCCGATCGTGAAGCCACTCTTGCGCTCGTTCCGCAATTTGATCTGGTCTACTTCCTAGTACATGGAATGGCGCACGGTCATGACTTCCTAGACTATGAACTGTCGCTCGCACAGAACTTTCGCGATGCGCTGGAGATCAGCGAAGTCGAGCATGTTATCTACCTCAGCGCCATCCAGCCGCAAACAGGCAACTCCGAGCACTTAGCGGCTCGTAAAGCCACTGGCAAGTTACTACGTACGAGTAAAGTCCTTATTACTGAGCTGCGTGCGGGCGTGATAATAGGTCCGGGCTCCGCCGCGTATGAAATCATGCGCGACTTTGTTTATAACCTTCCGGTACTTATCGCGCCAAAGTGGGTAGACTCAAAAGCCAACCCTATCGCATTGGAAAACCTCAACCACTATCTCATTGAACTATCAAAAGAAACTGATCCAAATAGCGAAATCTATGAAGTCGGCGGACCCGATGTACTCTCCTATCGCCAACAATTCGAGGTGATTTGTCAGCAAATAGGTAAACCGCTACGCCTATGGGCAACACCACTGCTCACACCTAAAATCGCCTCTTACTGGCTTGGCGTTGTCACGTCAGTGCCTTCAAGTATTGGCCGTGCCCTGATAGCGGGGCTTGAGCATGATTTTATTGCCGACTCTCAATCGATTAGGCAGCGCTTCCCGCAAGAGCTCATTTCTTACCAACAATCTGTGGCGTCCAGCATTCAGCAGGACGGTAAATTTATTCGCAGCAACGTTTGGGGGTTTGAGCCCGCTGCTCTTAGCCGTTGGCAAGCCGGGTATGGTTATTATCCTAAGAAAACTGGATCAAGCTTTACAACGAGTAAAAGCGCTGAGCAGTTATGGGATGTGGTGAAAACGATAGGCGATCCCAAGGACAGCTACTTCTTCGCCAATATACTGTGGCGAACCCGAGAGTGGCTCGACATCTTCTTTGGTGGCGGCCGTCCTGTAAGGCGCTCGCCAGAAGGCCCAGAACTAAAGGTAGGTGACTTTATCGATTCGTGGAAAGTCATTCGCTGCGAACAGCCCCACTTTCTGTCCTTGTTATTTGGGATGAAAGGGCCTGGACTTGGACGGCTGGAATTCACCATTACAGACCATGGAGACAAACGAGAGATAAACATCAGCGCTTGGTGGCATCCTAAAGGCTTTTTAGGACTGCTGTATTGGTTTGCGATGATGCCAGCTCACCTGTTCATTTTTAAAGGCATGGTTCGAGCTATCGTTCGTAAAGCTAAATCAGCAGCTCGCAAGGCTAATTGAAATAAAATCACCTAGATTCAAACATAAAAAAGCGTAGCACCCTAAAACTGGGGCTACGCTTTTCTTGTCAAACTAGGCATTTACGCTTTAAATGACAATGGAATTTCCGCTAGTTGCGTACCTTGATTAAGTGGGTAAATAAGGTACTCACCGTGATACTTCACTTTCGACTTATAATCAGTCACTTTGTGAAGCATAAATCCAGCCTCATAGGCTTTAGTAATGAACTCAGCATGGTTGCCACGAACAAACCAACTCATAGGTTTTACTAGGTTCTCACCATCAAAGCAGTCATCACATTGATTAGCACACACAGCAAACGAGTTGGCGCCATCGGTAAAGAATTGGACTTTGCCGCCATCGGTTAATACTTCCGACGTACACACGCCCCAACCTGCTTGTTCCATATCATCAATGAACTGCTCAATCTTAGCGTCTGTAACCGGTGCAATTTCACCACCAAAGAAGCCTTCGTAATAAGCAGAGATGCGCTTGAACGTTGGCTCTAGCATCGAGTCATTGCCCTTAGAACGCCCAGTCTTCTGCCATTGAATAAGGTTAGCACTGGTCGCTTTGTCAAAACGCTGTGTTTTGATCGTACGTGTTACCCATCTCAACAAAAAGAGGTTATTCGATACAGGCGAGTTAATCAGCTTTCCTGTTGCGTGCTCTGCCGCCAACTCTTCTAATGCTGAGTTCACGACTTTTTGAATTTCTGAATAATATGCAGACATTATGCTTTTTTTCCAAACGTCCAATACAAGGCGGCGGATAATACCGAACAAATCGCCATTAATGCAATCATTGGCCACGGTGTGCCGCTCGGTAAAAACGCTACAATAGCCCCCACGACAGACCCTGTTCCAAATCGTAACGTGCCCGCAAGAGACGATGCCGTGCCCGCCATTGTTGGGTAACCACTGAGTAGCAGGCCCATTGCGTTACTACCAATCGTAGACAGCGTGCCCACAAACAGCATCACAAAAGGCACGATACCCCAAATACCAAGATCAAGCGCGCCACTTACCAAAAGTCCGATGCCCGCAAACAACTGAATACCGATACCAAAGCGCAGCATCCCGTGCAAGCCTACTTTTTTTACAAAGCGGCCGTTCAAACTGGTCATGATAATCATAGTCACAATGTTCAGGCCAAACAGGTAACCAAATTGATCCGGTGACACACCATAGATATCAATATAGACAAACGAGCCAGCGGTTAGGAAAGCAAACATGCCTGCAAATGAAAATGCGCCCGAGAAAATAAGCCCCATCGCAACGGGATTTTTACATAGACGCAGGTAGTTCTTAATCGTAGTTCTAAATCGAAGCGGTTGTCTGTTTTCTGGCGCCAGCGTCTCTGGAATTTTCCAAAGCACAGCAGCAATCACGATCACCGAAAAGCCCGTCAACACCCAAAAGATTGAGCGCCACCCAAACCAAACGGCAAGATGACCACCAATCATTGGTGCCACCAAAGGTGCCAAAGTAATGACCAAGGTGACAAACGACATGGTGCGCGCGAAGTCTTCTTTATCAAACATGTCACGAACAACGGCTTGGATAATCACTGCCGCTGCGGCACCGGCAAACCCTTGCGCAGTACGAACCAAAGTAAGCGACTCAATACTGCTCGTGGTCGCACACACCGCGGAAGCAACACCGAAAAAGAACACGCCAAATAACAAGATAGGCCTACGCCCAAAACTGTCCGCAAGTGGGCCATGCAAAAGCTGACCAATAGCAAACCCAGCGGTATACACGGTTAACGTGATTTGCACAGCCCCGGCCGTGACACCCATATCCTGCGCGATCGTTGGCATCGCAGGGAGGTACATGTCAATCGCCAGCGGCGTCAATGAACCAATAGCTCCAAGCACTAAAAACAGTAACAAACCAAGTTGGGGTGTATTGGGCTGCGATGTGGTTTGAGAACTCATATCGCTCCTAAAACGTCGATGAGCCGCATTCCTTGCTTTTATGCTCATGTTTTACTCAACGTCCCGTTGAGTGAGATTGGTTATGAATCTGGCCGCGAGAATAGGAAGGTGGTCAGTACAAAGCTAAGTTCGATAGAGCTATGTTTGATAGAGCTACGTTTTACAGAGCTATGTTTTATAGAGCTACGTCTGCTTTGTACTGATTAAATTTGAGGCTCGCAGCCATTCTATTCACAAAATGAATCTAAACTTATAAATCAGTCTATTAGTATTACTTTTTCCAGACTGAGTCAATTTCTTCTTGAGTGAGATAACGATACTCGCCAGGCTCAAGCATCTCATCCAAAACAATTTCACCCACACTCTCACGATGCAGACCTTCAACCTTGTTACCAAGTGCCGCAAACATGCGCTTAACTTGATGGTATTTGCCTTCGTGAATAGTCAGTAGCACTTCGTTATCATCGATGATTTCAAGTTGAGCCGGTAGCGTCGGTGCTTTCTCGTTTCTTAGCTCAATACCTTCTTCAAACGCTTGCTGATAGTTTGGCTGAACAGGATCGGCTAACCACACGCGATAAGTCTTAGCACACTTGTGTTTTGGCGATGTAATTCTGTGTGACCACTGACCATCATCGGTAATCAAAACAAGACCGGTAGTATCCACATCTAATCGACCTGCAAAGTGGAGATTTTCCATCTTCACTTCATCAAGCAGCATAAAGGCCGTGTGGTTAAATCCATCTTCATGAGAACAAACAAAACCATCTGGCTTAAATAGCATGATGTAGCGAGGGCCTTGCATACGAACCTCACGATCCTGCCACTCGACACTGCTCTCTTCTGTTACTTTGAATGCACCACTCTTTTGAATCACGCCATCCACAGTGACGTCGCCTGATTTGATGATCTTTGTGGCTTCTTTACGTGTAGCGCCTAACGCGTCACACAAAAACTTATCTAAACGCATGAATACCTCGTTTTCATTTCGTGGGGTATTATAGAGGGGTTTTTCAAAATGTAGAGTAAAACTGAGCCGTATGTACACGCTTCGACCTTATCAAGCCGACTCCGTGAAAGCCGTTATTCATTATTTCCGCAAAAATGACACACCAGCTGTCATTGTGCTCCCAACAGGCGCTGGTAAAAGCTTAGTAATTGCTGAGCTCGCTCGCCTTGCACGCGGTCGAGTACTGGTGCTTGCCCACGTTAAAGAGCTAGTAGAGCAAAACCACGCAAAATATGAAGGCTATGGTCTGAAAGGGTCGATATTTTCAGCGGGTCTCGGACGCAAAGAAACTTCCGAACAAGTCGTCTTCGCTTCAGTACAATCTGTGGTGAGAAACCTAGATGCCTTCGCCAATCAATTCTCACTGCTGGTCATCGATGAATGCCACCGCGTGCCAGAGACCAAAACATCAAGCTACCAGAAAGTCATTAGCCATTTATGCGAGATTAACCCTGGCATAAAAATACTTGGACTGACCGCGACCCCATATCGTCTTGGTGTGGGCTGGATTTACCAATATCACACCAAGGGTTTAGTGCGTAGCGATGAGCCACGTTTCTTCAAAGATTGCATTTTTGAACTCCCTATTCAGTACCTTTTGGATGAAGGGTTCCTAACCCCTGCAAAACTCATCGATGCTCCCGTGCTGAGCTACGACTTCTCTCAGTTAAAACCCACCAGCATGGGCAAATACAAAGAGTCGGAGATGGACTTGGTGATTGAGCAGTCTAAACGCGCGACACCCCAGATTGTTGAGCAAATCATCCGCTACAGTGAAGATAAGCAGGGCGTGATGATTTTTGCCGCGACAGTACGTCACGCTCAGGAAATCCTATCTCTGTTGCCAGAACAAGCCAGTCAAATCGTCATAGGCGACACACCAACGCCTGAGCGTGACGACATCATTAACCGATTCAAGCAGCGAGAAATCAAATTCTTGGTCAATGTCTCCGTTCTTACCACAGGCTTTGATGCGCCGCATGTCGATTTAATTGCGATACTGCGCCCTACAGAATCCGTCAGCCTGTATCAGCAAATTGTTGGCCGTGGCCTTCGCCTTTCTGAAGGCAAAACGGAATGTTTGGTGCTCGACTATGCCGGTAACACATACGATCTCTATCAGCCTGAAGTTGGCAATCCAAAGCCCGATTCAGACTCAGAAATCATTACCATCCCCTGCCCGGCTTGCGGGTTTAACAATGATTTTTGGGGCAAACTCGATGCCAACGGTTTTTTGATTGAGCACTTTGGCCGCAAATGCCAAGGCTACTTTACCGATGAAGAGACTGGTGAACGTGAACACTGCGACTATCGATTTAGAGCCAAATACTGTGCTGAATGTGGCGCAGATAACGACATTGCCGCTCGAATTTGTCACGAGTGCGACGCTACCTTGGTCGATCCAGATAAAAAACTAAAAGAGGCGCTCAACCTTAAAGACGCATTAGTCTTCGAGTGCGTCGACATGAACCTGCAAGTTCATAAGGATGATAAAGGCAAAAGCAGTCTGCGTGTTAATTACATTGGCGACAACGATGCTCAGGTGAGTGAATTTTGGTCTTTGAGCACCAAAAAGCAAAAGCAGACCTTTTTATCTAAATTCGTGCGCCCGCATTTGGCGGATAAGCATCGTGAGTTTGACGCCACCTCGCCAACTAAAGTGGTAAACAATCAGCACAGATTTAGATTGCCCGCTTTTGTCATTGCTCGTAAAAGTGGCCGTTTCTGGAAAATGCGCGATAAAGTATTCGATGATGAATTAAACTGAAAACCTGTTCAGGTTTGATTCATATTTCGCCCTTTATATTAATACCATGTTTGATAACGCTGAGATCTTGCTATGCCTTACCCAGTAAATAAAATCTTTGCCGCACTCGTTCTTTCAGCCTCGCTAGTCGTGCCTTTAACGGCAAACGCAGGCTTTTTCTCTGACGACCAAGCGGCTAATAAACAGAGCGGTCACGAGTTAGTCCAAGATGTAGAGACGGGTGATACTCGCGTAGAGTTCGATGAAGATCAGGACGAAGTCTTTGATGCCGTTCAACAAGGTCTTATCAAACCTTTCTCAGTGCTATTTGCGACGGTTGAAAACGATCTCAACGGTCGCGTGATAAAAGTTGAGCTAGAAGAAGATGACAATGAATGGATCTACGAGCTCAAGCTCTTGCACGACCAAGACGTTATAAAAGTCGAATACAATGCAACGACACTGGAGATGATGGAGATCAAAGGCCATAATCTACAACGAGTTATCAAAAAATAAATCGCAAGCAACTATAAATAAAAGAGAAAGATAATGAAGATTCTTGTTGTTGAAGATGAACCAAGATTGGGTGAACAGATCTTAGAGACTCTTGAAAGCGCAGGCTGGGTACCTGAGCTTGCTCAAGATGGTATTGATGCACTTTATCGCGCTACGTCTGAAGATTGGGATGCGATTGTTCTCGACCTAGGGCTTCCTAAAATCGATGGTCTAACAGTGTTAAAAGGTATTCGAGATGAAGGCATTAACACGCCAGTCGTAATCCTTAGCGCTCGTGACACACTCACACAGCGCGTTGAAGGCCTTAACGCAGGTGCAGACGACTACCTCACCAAACCCTTTGAAATGATTGAACTCATAGCCCGTATCCGTGCACAGCTTCGCCGCGCCTCCGGTAACGCCTCTCCATTGATGCAAATTGGCGATCTGAGCTTGGATACAAGAACGTCTAAAGTCATGTGGCAAGGCAGTGCAGTGAGTCTTACGGCACTTGAGTACAAAGTTGTCGCTTACTTTATGCACAATGCCGACAAAGTCATTTCCCGTACTGAACTGGTTGAGCACATTTACAAACAAGACTTTGACCGCGACTCCAACACGATTGAAGTATTCATCGGCCGAATCCGCAAAAAGATCGCTCCGAATGTCATAAGAACCGTTCGAGGACTAGGGTATCAGTTGAATGCCTAACCTTTCTAAAGAGAGACTGCGCAAAGGAGTCAAGAAGCTCAGTCTCAAAACACGCCTATTGCTCGCTGCGACGCTGTGGCTCTCCGCCATGACAATTGCCGCCGGCGTGTCGATTCCAGGATTAGTTCGAGATTACTTAATCAGTGATCTCAAAGTTCAACTTGGCCATGCCATGGATGAAATTGCCGCCAATCTAGAGGTCGACGACAAAGGTCAGCTTATTCTTTCGGCTCAACTTTCCGATCCTCGCTTCAATCAGCCATACAGTGGTCTCTACTGGCAAATTGAAACCAAACAAGGCATCCAGCGCTCCCGTTCGCTTTGGGATCAAACACTGCGCACTAAAGGTAAAGACAAACAGCCCCATTACTTTGGTGCTAAAGATGAAAAGCTCATCACGATAAAGCGCACTTTGTTTCTACCAGAGGTCAGTGACGGAGTCACCATTATTATCGGCCAAGATGAAGATCCTATTGATGACACGCTAGAATCACTCACCGGAGAACTTTGGCTTATTCTCGGTGTTATGGTCTTCGGTATATTAGCGCTCATCATTGGTCAGGTAAGCTGGTCTTTGCGTCCACTCGGTAAAATGCAACGTGAGTTACAAAGTCTAAGAGCGGCGGAACAGCACTCATTAGACGAGCAGTACCCTAAAGAGATCGCGCCGCTGGTTAAAGACCTCAATGCCCTACTGTTTCACTACCAGGAGCTTCTTGAACGAGCAAGGCATCATGCAGGCAACCTATCACACGCACTTAAAACGCCGCTATCTGTGCTCAAGAACGAGCTTGAAAGCTTATCTGCTGATGACCGTGCTAAGCTGGAGCCCCAAATCGCTCAAATCCAAGCGCAGATTGATTACCACTTAGGTCGTGCACGCATGGCTGGTGCGATGAACATCCTCGCAGTCAAATCTTCCCCTAGCGAGCGCGTCGATGCTATCTCACTCGCCTTTGACAAGGTCTTTGCCGAACGAGAGATTGCTCTTATTAACGAGCTCGATACCGATTTGGAAGTCGCTGTAGAAAAAGCCGACCTAGATGAGATGCTTGGCAATCTGCTAGAGAACGCTTACAAGTGGGGTAACAGCTTTATCCGAGTTCACTCCAATGATCTTGATGACTCGGAAGTAGAACTGATTATCGAAGATGACGGACCGGGCATTCCATTAGAACAATGCCGTGAGGTAACCAAGCGTGGTGTTCGCCTTGATGAAAGTACTCCTGGCACGGGTCTTGGTCTCAATATCGTCTCTGAAATGGCACACAGTTATCGTGGCCAATTGGAGCTTGGAGAGAGTAAAATGGGTGGATTGCGCGCAGTTCTTAAGCTAAAGGGCGAAAAATAGTAGAGATATAAGCAATTTGCTATTGCCGAGCCACAGTATGAATGTTAGTATCCGCGCTCGTTTTGAGAGTATCTTTACGATCACTTAAAACGATTTAAGTTTTGACTAGGTCGCTATGTCAAAACGTATTTGTTAATTTTACTATTTTGAGAGTAAAAACTATGAAATTCGAAGCAGTAGTACGTACTGAACTAGGTAAGGGTGCGAGCCGCCGCCTACGTCACGCTGGTCAATTCCCAGCAATCGTTTACGGTGGTGAAGCAGCACCTGTATCAGTTGCTCTAAACCACGATGACATCGTAAACCAAATGGACAAGCCAGAATTCTACGAAGGCATCACTCTAGTGGTTGCTGGCGAAGAAATTAAGGTTAAGCCACAAGACGTTCAACGTCACGCGTTCAAGCCAAAAGTTGAGCACATGGACTTCATCCGCATCTAATTCCCCTACCAAGGAATTAATCGGATTTAATCCAAACCTTATGCATAGAAAGATTCTCGGTCTTACCAACCAAGAATTTTAAAAAATTCGAAACCCCGATGCTACCAACATCGGGGTTTCACCTTTTCTAGTGTATTTGAAATCCGAAGAACAAATATAACCAATTGATTTAAATGATTTTAATACCAAAAGACAATATCCATACAGTTTATGGGTGTAGTTTGTGTGTAGCTTGTGTGTAGTTATACAGTATTTTGATTCTTCCAGTAAATCAGCTTCAAAGTAAAAACAGTAAACTCCTCAACCGAGATTTGTAAGGGCAAATATGTCATTGTGAAACTCCTACTTGAGAACTAAAGCGAGTCGAGATTCAGTCTTGATAACTTGCTCCACTCTTCAACAGTGATACGTTTTGGCTACACACCAAAACCTGAAAGGAGCGCTAATGAATATTAAGTTTTCATCTATCGCGTCACTGACCTTATCTTTAATAGCTTGCACTATCGAAGAACAACCGTAATCACTTAACTCAATTCAAACCAAGATCGCCGACTGTTAGCTGTCTGCTAGAGCAATTTGTTAGCTGCTAGCTCGGCTGCTTGAGAAAGACCTTTACATTATTTGGTATCTGATACCAATCCAATTTTTCACTAACCCAAACATGCGCTTGAGGTTCGAAAATATCAGTTGAAGATAGATCAATTGGTTTTAGCTTTAACTTAACTGTTTCCGGTGCATCTGGGTTGAAGTGATAAATTCTGTTTCCACAGCTTGGACAAAACATTGCGCAGTTTCGATTACCACTATCAGCTAAGCGCTCCCAGCTTCTCAGTTGACCCGAAAACTCTATTTTAGATACATCAACAACCGCAGTTATGCTAAATGGACTAGTAGATAGCTTTTGACACTCTGTACAGTGACAAGCAAAGACCATTAATGGTTTTTCATGTAATTCATAGGTAACTTGTCCGCACTGACATGCTCCTTGAAGTGGATAATCCATTAGTTCCTCCTTTGAACATTGATGGCAGCTAACGCCTTGTTAAGTAGCAGCTAACTACCACTACACCCAAACAAAGCCACCATAATCACTAAACTCAATCCAAACTAAAATCGCCGACTGTTAGCTGTCTGCTTGAATAATTTGTTATGTGCGTGGTTAGTCGAGCACAGGTCTGAAAAAGCTACGTTCATAGCTAATGATACAATTTGTATCTTCAGCAAATTGAAAAGCCGCAATACACTCTTTATCTCTAAATGAATCAATACGATATGTTTCGTAAGCTGCGAGACTTGGGAATGAAAACAAAGCTAAGGCAACATTATTAGCGCCTTCAGAAGGTAAGAAGTAACCGTGATGCTGCCCACCAAACTTCCCTACGAGTGGGATCCACATTTTCGCGTATTCTTCAAATTCACTAACCTTGGATGGATCAATGATATATCTTAGGTAACAAGTAACCATTTATTGAACTCCTTTCATCGTTTTTCCTATTAGCGCATAACGCCCAATTAAGGGGTGAACGACGCCTCCACCCAAACCTAAAGCATTGTGGTATAAACACTAAATTTGAAGTAGAAGCAAAAATGCCGAGCGTTGTGAATCCCTCTTAAATTGTTTGTTATATTCGTCTATTTTCGACTGCAATCGAGAGAAAGTATGCTTGAATGAAAGCAAGTAGCCCAATGACTAGTGGAACTATAAACGAGAACGAAAAGACAAAAATATAAATACCCGACATGAATAACTTGTCCAGAAAGCTATCACTATGGCTCCACCCTGCCTGATGTCCATCAGCAAACAAGCCCAATGCCCCAAAATAATATATAAGGTAAATCCCAAACGACTTGTGCCAAGAGTTTTGTTGTAAGTCTCGGATGGTATAAACAGATACAAAAATAGCTAAAACTACACCAAAAACCAGATATAAATAATCCACAGGGTATTGCGACGCCGTCTCCAAAAACTTACCTAACGAGATTAACCACACTATGGAAAAGCCAACAAAAAGCGTAAATAGCGTATTCTTAACTATCAATGTTTTCATACAATTTCCCTCCGGAAATGAGTATGCAACATGAATTCCAATGTTCGGAACCAAAAAGCAAGTTCAGCGAGACAGTTCAAATTTCAGCCGAAAGAATATAACGCCTTGCTAAGTTGCAGCTAACGAACACAGCACCCAAGCAAAGCCACGTAATCACTGAACTCAATCAAACCGAAATCGCCGAACGTTAGCTGTCGACTTGAGTAATTTGTTATGCCTCTTGGATTCGTATACTAAGCAAGTGCTATTTCTTAGTTTTTTTGCTCTCCAAGTACTCCTCGTACCTGCTAGAAATCCATTGATGAATATGAAGCCCAGTTTTACGAACAAGATAAAAATCGATAGCAGCTAGAATTGCTAAACCAATTACCGTTCCCATCAGAAACCCTCCATGACATCGTGTGTAGCTCTATCATACCGTCAATGACAACCTTTAAACCAAAGGTAGTACCTTTCTATAAGCCATACTCCCACTGATGCATAACGCCTTGTTAAGTGGCAGCTAACTAGCACCGAACCCAAACAAAGCCACCGTAATCACCAAACTCAATTCAAACCAAAATCGCCAACTGTTAGCTGTCTGCTTGAACAATTTGTTAGCGCACTGACCAACACACCGCCGTTTCTGCAAAAATGTCGTGAATCTCACTAGGAGAATAGCTACCATCCAATGTAGCAAGTGTTACTGATACTCTATTTGGATATCTCTGGCTATCAGACCACTCTATATTTGAGCCACACGTTCTACAGAATTTACGAGTAACATGTGCAGATGAACTGTATTCTGTAATTTCAGTCAGCTCTGAGATGTAACGCAGGTCATTTTTAGGGAGGGTCACATAAGTAGCGAATGCTGATCCATGTAGCTTTTGACACATCTTGCAGTGACAATGAGAAGCTCGAAAAGGCTCAGATAACAACTCATATTGAACCGCACCACATTGGCAGCTACCTTTAATCAAACTACATACCTCCTAGTTGTATGATTGTGCGCTAACGCCTTGCTAAGTTGCAGCTAACCGCCACGACACTCAAGCAAAGCCACCTTAATCACAAAACCCAACCAAACCAAAAATGCCCAACTGTTAGCTGTCGACTTGAGCAATTTGTTATGCACCACTTGCTAGCGATTCCGTTTAGTACCATAATTGGGTATTACTTGGTACTTAGGAGGTGCTACATGGCAAAAAACACAAGCGTTACTCTTGGTGAACACTTCGATGGTTTTATCACAAGTCAGGTACAAAGTGGCCGCTACGGTTCAGCAAGCGAAGTTATCCGCTCTGCTCTGAGACTACTCGAAACGCAAGAAACCAAAATGAACACTTTACGTCAACTACTTGTTGAAGGCGAAGAAAGCGGACTAGCAGACTACGACCTTGATTCATTTATCAACGAGTTAGACGGTGAAGAAAGAAAATGAAACCATTTCAACTAACCCAAAAGGCGAAGTCTGACCTAAAAGACATCGCCCTTTTCACTTCCCGTCGTTGGGGTCGCGAACAACGTAACATTTACATCAAGCAATTCGACGACTCATTCTGGTTGCTTGCAGAGAACCCTGACGTTGGTAAAGCTTGCAACGAAATTCGGGAAGGTTATCGAAAATTCCCTCAAGGCAGCCACGTAATCTTTTATCAACAAATTGGTAGTCAGAGCATTAGAGTCATAAGAATTCTACACAAAAGCATGGATGTAAACCCTATCTTTGGTGCATAACATATATTAGTCCGCACCATGCGCCTATAACTCCCCCACGCTACCGCCCCTGCCTCAGAACAGTAAAACACCAATCTAACATGAACATCCAATGCAATCAGCACCTTACGTTACTTCTTTATGTGACACCACTCACGATAAGCAACATTATGCTTATATAACTTCCAGCATACCCTAAAATCAAAGGCACTGTTCATTTATACATGCTTTATTTGTTATGAAATCACTTTACCTATTACACATCTCTGAATACATGTACACCAGGCAGTACGCGAAGCGAACGATTGAAGCGTATTTATATTGGATCAAGCGATTCATCATTTTCCATGGCATGAAACACCCAAGAGATATGGGCTCTGAGGAAGTCGAAGCTTACCTTACCTTTCTGGCGACAAAGCTAAACCTTGCTCCAAAGACACAGAAGCTCGCATTAAATGCTCTGCACTTCTTGTACAAAGAAATACAAAAAACACCTTTAGATAAGGAGCTGAAGTTTAAGCGTTCAGTCCAAGAGACCAAGCTGCCAGTAGTTTTAACTCAGCAAGAAGTATCGCAGCTAATGAAATGCACTAATCCTAATTTTTTGCTACCGATGCAACTTATGTATGGTTCCGGATTACGCGTAATGGAATGTGTTCGATTAAGAATCAACGATGTAGATTTCGATTATGGCGCCTTGCGCGTATGGCAAGGAAAAGGCGCTAAGAACAGAGTGGTCACCCTAGCCAACGAGTTGCGTGGCTCGCTAGAGGAGCAAATTAATCGGGCTAGAAGCTACTATCAGATGGACTATCGCACCCAAGGCTACGGTGGTGTCTATCTGCCACATGCTTTAACGAGAAAATATCCCAATGCACATCTTGATTTCGGTTGGCACTACTTATTTCCTTCGACCAAATTAAGTCAAGATCCACGAAGCAACTTACTTCGAAGACAGCACGTACACCCTTCGACTTTGCAAAGAGCTGTCAGAGCTTCGGCTAAAAAAGCGAACTTGAGGAAAACCGTCACATGTCATACTCTGCGTCATTCCTTCGCAACACACTTACTAGAAAGCGGAGCCGATATTCGCACTGTCCAAGAACAGCTCGGCCATACCGATGTGAAGACAACACAAATATACACGCATGTATTAAATAGAGGGGCAAACGGTGTAACCAGTCCACTATCCAGTATTCTGTAGGCACAAAAAAGGAGAGCTTACGCTCCCCTTTTACATAGACCTAAACTGCTAATTAAAGAGCAGCTTTCGCTTTTTCAACTAGAACTGCAAATGCAGCTTTGTCGAATACCGCGATGTCAGCAAGGATCTTACGGTCGATCTCGATAGATGCTTTCTTAAGACCGTTGATGAAACGGCTGTAAGATAGACCATTTTGACGAGATGCCGCGTTGATACGTGCAATCCACAGTTGACGGAATTGACGTTTCTTGTTGCGACGGTCACGGTAAGCGTATTGACCAGCTTTAGTAACTGCTTGGAAAGCTACGCGGTAAACACGTGAACGTGCACCGTAGTAACCTTTAGCTTGTTTTAGAACTTTCTTATGACGTGCACGAGCTTGTACACCACGTTTTACGCGAGGCATTATGTCTCTCCTAAACTAAACGATTGATAAACTAAAAAGAATTAAGCGTATGGCATCATACGAACAACTGCAGCCACTTCACACTTAGGAAGGATTGCATTTGGACGTAGCTGACGCTTGTTCTTAGTAGTACGCTTAGTCAGAATGTGACGTTTTGTAGCGTGCTTAAATTTAATACCACCAGCAGTTTTCTTAAAACGCTTAGCAGCACCTTTGTTGGTTTTCATCTTAGGCATGATGAATAACTCCGCATTGTTGAGTTGTTAAACAATAGTAATTAGGGCGAACAAAACCCAGCCATTTAAGAACGGCTAGGTTTTCTTACTTGTAAAGCCGTTAATTACTTCTTCTTAGGGGCCAATACCATGATCATTTGGCGGCCTTCGATCTTAGTCGGGAAAGATTCTACTACAGCTAAATCTACAGTATCTTCTTTCAGACGGTTAAGAACGTCGACACCAATATCTTGGTGAGCCATTTCGCGGCCACGGAAGCGAATTGTTACCTTCACTTTGTTGCCGTCTTCTAGGAAACGCGTCAGGTTGCGTAGTTTTACCTGATAGTCTCCAATATCAGTTCCAGGACGGAATTTTACTTCCTTAATCTGGATCTGCTTTTGCTTCTTCTTCTGCTCTTTCGCAGCTTTGCTCTTCTCGAAGAGGAACTTGCCATAGTCCATCACACGACAAACTGGTGGCTCGGCGTTAGGGCTGATCTCTACGAGATCCATACCAGCTTCTACAGCGGCATCTAGTGCTTCTTGAATCGATACGATACCGACAGGTTCACCATCTGCGCCAGTTAAACGAACTTCACGAACGCCACGAATTTCACCGTTTAAACGGTGCTGGTTTTGTTTGGCCGGTTGTTGGCCACGTCTTCCGCCTTTAATAGCTTATTCCTCCAGATTGAGCTTACGGCTTGAAACTTCGGCTTGGATGTATGCAATGAGGTCATCCACTTTAAATTTACCGAGGTCTTTACCTTTACGTGTACGTACTGCAATTTCGCCAGCTTCCATTTCTTGGTCACCACAAACAAGCATGTACGGGATACGCTTCAAAGTATGTTCGCGGATTTTAAAGCCAATCTTCTCATTTCTCAAGTCCGCTTTGGCTCTAATTCCACTTTTTTGCAGTTTTTGTGTTACTTCTTGAACATAATCCGACTGTTTGTCAGTGATATTCATAATAACAGCCTGTTCTGGCGACAACCACGTTGGGAAGAAGCCAGCGTATTCTTCGATAAGAATACCGATGAAACGCTCAAGAGAACCTAGGATTGCACGGTGAATCATGACAGGAACTTGACGTTCGTTGTTTTCATCCACGTAAGTTGCACCTAGACGACCCGGTAGGTTAAAGTCTAGCTGAACTGTACCACATTGCCATGCGCGATCTAGGCAGTCATATAGAGTGAATTCGATCTTAGGACCGTAGAACGCACCCTCGCCTTCTTGAATCTCGTATGGAATTTCCATCGCTTCAAGAGACTGCTTAAGTGCTTCTTCAGAGCGATCCCAGATTTCATCGCTACCAACACGCTTTTCAGGGCGAGTTGACAATTTTACTACAATGTTGTCAAAACCGAACGTGTTGTACGTATCGTACACCATCTTGATGCAAGATGTTACTTCATCTTGAATTTGGCTTTCAGTACAGAAGATGTGAGCATCATCCTGAGTAAAGCCACGTACACGCATAATGCCATGCAGTGCACCTGATGGTTCGTTACGGTGACATGAGCCAAACTCAGCCATACGTAGCGGTAGATCACGGTACGATTTTAGACCTTGGTTAAAGATCTGTACGTGACCTGGACAGTTCATCGGCTTAATAGCATATTCACGGTTCTCAGAAGAGGTTGTGAACATCGCGTCAGCGTATTTGTCCCAGTGACCAGAGCGTTCCCAAAGAACGCGGTCCATCATTAACGGACCTTTTACTTCTTGGTAGTCATATTCTGTCAGCTTTTCACGGATGAATACTTCTAGATCACGGAATACAGACCAACCATTGTGGTGCCAGAACACCATACCCGGTGCTTCTTGCTGCATGTGGAATAGATCCAACTGCTTACCAATTTTACGGTGGTCACGCTTTGCTGCTTCTTCTAGGCGAGTTAGGTGCGCCTTCAGTGCTTTCTTATCGTGGAACGCAGTGCCGTAGATGCGTTGAAGCATCTTGTTGTCACTGTTACCACGCCAATATGCGCCAGCAACGTTCAGCAGTTTAAAGTGCTGACAGAAGCTCATGTTTGGCACGTGAGGGCCACGACACATATCGATGTATTCTTCATGATGGTATAGGCCTGGACGGTCGTCTTTAGAAACGTTCTCGTCAAGGATTTCCATCTTGTATGTTTCGCCGCGACTTTCAAATGTGTCGCGCGCTTCCTGCCAGCTAACCTTTTTCTTGATAACTTGATACTTGGTTTTTGCTAGCTCTTTCATGCGCTTTTCGATTTTTTCCACGTCTTCCATAGTGAGAGACTGGTCTAAATCAACGTCATAGTAGAAACCGCTATCGATCGTTGGACCGATCGCCATTTTGACGTCTGGATAAAGCTGCTTAATCGCGTGACCAAGCAAGTGAGCACATGAGTGACGAACGATCTCAAGACCATCTTCGTCTTTTACTGTGATGATTTCTAAGCTCGCGTCATTTTCAATCAGATCGCACGCATCAACACGCTCACCATCTACACGACCAGCGATGGTTGCTTTCGCAAGACCAGGACCGATAGATAGAGCGACATCCATTGTGGATACTGGGTTATCAAATTGACGTTGGCTACCGTCAGGAAGAGTAATTACAGGCATATAAAGTCCTATTACAGTGGTCTTGCACACCAAGCAAGACATGCTTTATTGTCTGGCAATTGAATTGGTAATAATTGCCGCGTTTTCATATGAATGGTTGCGTTTTTTGATGCAAATACGGATGCACCATCCAAAGCAAGCGGCTATTTTAACCAATGCGCACAAAATAACAATCGTAATTTCATAAACTATGGCAGCGAGGGAAGAAGTTTGATAAGCCTAAAGCTGGTCACACCGTCGTTTTCACTAACAGAGACGTCATCCATCAACGCATTAAGAATGTAGAAACCGCGACCCGACGTTGCCCAGCTTAGCGGATCATCTAGATCGAACTCTTGAAGCGATGCACTGAGCATTTCATCCATCACATCAGATTCTAACGATAAACCTTCATGGTTGATCGTTATCTCTATTCGTTTTGCAGCAACACGGCAACCGACTTCAATCACTTTACCGTCTTCCTCTTGATACCCATGCTCGTAAACATTGTTTGCAAGCTCAACCACACACAGCTCAAGTTCATGAATTACAGGTGTTTGAATGCCTTGCTGCCCCCAAAAGTCCAACAACGCAGCAGCGATCTCTCTTGATGCGTCAGTCGATGATTCAAACGTCCTAAGAAATCTAGTCATAACCTTCCCCACTTCGACGCACGGCCAACAAACTGACATCATCGTCAAACTCTTGGCTTCCTATCATCGCTTTTACCCGCTCCATTACCAATGATGGCTTGTCCTGTATCACAGCTCCACGAGTAGAGGCAATCAAGGTTTCCAACGTCTCTTCTCCAAGCATTTCATCATCTACCTGCGCTTCAGTGATGCCATCGGTATAGAACCAAACTTCATCACCCTGCTCTAAGATAAGTGAAGTCGATTCATACGTTGCAAAGTCAAACATACCGATCACAAACCCACTTTCTCCTATCTTTTCACTAGAGTCAGTTGACGCGTTCACCTTAATTAATGGCGGATGACCAGCAAACGCAACATCTAGCTCACCGGTTTTTCTATCGAGCACCGCGTACACCATAGTGGCGTACAAACCATGGTTGTCATTGATGGTGTATGTTCGATTGAGGGATGCCAAAACGTCACACGCCTTTCTAACTTGACGTTTTCCTTGCCGATCAGTGTACATAGTCGCGGAATCGCCCTGTAAGGTATTCAAGGTATGGTGAATAGAGAAAGAAAGCAGTGCCGATGCCACACCATGCCCAGAAACATCAAAAATATAAAATGCGATAAAACGGTCATCAAACTCAATGCAGCCTAGCATGTCACCGCCAATAGCCGCTGATGGTTGGTGAACATAGGCAAGTTCAATATCAGAAAACGATCTTTTAATAGGCAGCAGCTTACCAATCAAATCACTCGCAACCATAAGATCGCTATTGATTTGTGCGTAGGCCAAATTGAGGGCATTGTTTTTCTCGATCAGCTGATTATGCAAATCAAGCGTTCGAAACCCCGCTTTAATCCGCGCATCAAGCTCATCTACCGGTGTATTTTTGGCAACGAAATCATCCGCTCCAGCGTTAATGCCAAGCGTTATCGACTTATGATCGTCTTGAGAGGAGAGTAATACGAAAAACAGATAGCGATTGTAGTCATTGGACTTCACTGACTGACAGAGCTCAACCCCGTCCATATTGGGCATCACCCAATCACTGAGCACAAACTGAATATGTTCATGTTTTGCAAGCAGTGATAGTGCTTCAATACCATCACATGCCACCATAATCTCATAGCCACGTTTTTCGAGTAGTAAACGCAGCCTCGCACGCATGACAGCATCGTCTTCGACTAGCAGAATCGAATACTTTCGCAAAGAAGAGAGAGTGCGGCTCGTTGAAATAACGCCACCTAAGTTTAAAGGACTGTTATTTCAAGAATAGTTGGCTCAAATAAAAAAACAACACCATGAGTAAGTCATGATGTTGTTACTATCCACTATGTTAGCTTGAGCTAAAGAAGTATTATGACTGCAGTGCCAAGAAATCTGGACGTTTAGTGCACAAAGAAACTGTACTCACGACATTGAGCCCTTCTAACTCACAAGCTTGAACACATAGTTCAATATTGCTATCACTAGCAACGACAACCACATTACGGCCAATTGAGCGCTCTAAAACTTGTTGTGCCGTTTCACAGTGTGATGCATTCACATCCATTGGCAGAGTACTTACCGCCGATTGACGAGACACACTCAAGTCGGCAATCGTGGCATCGCAGTACACATCCAAAAACGAGTAAGACTCACAAAACTCTCGTTTAATCGCAGCGAACATTTCAAGTTCCTGCAGCGAAGCTTGTGAAGAGAACACCACCACGCTATGAGCATTCATTGGCTCACCAACAACGGACACAGACGTAGGGAGAGAAAGCGCGCTGGTCATCATTGAAGTGCGAGATGCCTCCAATTGATCAGAAAAAGCAAAGCCAACGAGAGAAGAACCGATTTGATACGTTTGCATAGCAACACCTATTTGTTGAGTGTGCCATCCATAGAGTTATTTACATCCTTTGAAGCGAAAATAATAACAAAAATATATGATCAAATCCCTTATTATTAACACCCAGCGTCACACTAACGTCGCGCTGGGCGTCAAATTTACTTACAGTCGCGTGTGACTATAGTGCTCTCACATTAAACACATGCTCGACACCACTGATCGCCGATAGCAACTCGTCCGTCGGCTGATTCTCAATATCCAAAATAGTATAAGCCACTTCGTCACGACTCTTGTTAAGCATATCCAACACGTTGATATTAAGATCGGCCAATAGAGAGAGCACCGTACCCAGCACTTTAGGGACATTGTCGTTGGCAAATGTGATTCGGTAGCCCTCGGCACGCTCTAGGGTAATCTGAGGAAAGTTGACTGAGTTGGTAATGTTACCATTCTCCAAAAAATCAATGAGCTGCATTGCCCCCATCGCTGCGCAGTTTTCTTCCGCTTCTGCCGTTGAGGCACCGATATGCGGCATCAAAATGACCCCCTCTCGGCCTATCAAGGATGGCGTCGGAAAATCGGTCACGTACTGCCTTACCTGACCGTTTTCAAGTGCGGTAATGACCGCATCTGTATCGACAATCTCTTTACGAGCAAAATTCAGTAGCACTAGGCTAGGTTTGGCCGCAGCCAGTAACTCGCTGCTAATCAACCCGATAGTGGCGGGTAACGCAGGAACATGTACGGTGACAAAGTCACATTTGCTAATCAGTGATTGTAAATTCTCAGCACGTTGAATACGGCTCGATAAGCGCCACGCTGCTTCAACGCTCAACGCAGAATCAAACCCAATCACTTCCATGCCTAAATCAATCGCCGTATTCGCGACTGACGCGCCTATTGCACCTAGGCCAATAACACCAAGCGTCTTACCTTTGATCTCAGATCCAGAAAAGCGCTTTTTCTCTTTTTCTAACAGCTTGTCCATCGCCGCAGCATCAGACAGTTCAGTGAGAGATTGGGAGTACTGCATGCCGCCACAGACATCACGCGCAGAGAGCAACAAACCGGTTAATACTAACTCTTTAACAGCATTCGCATTAGCACCCGGTGTGTTAAATACCACAATGCCATTGTCGGTGCAGGCTTGAATAGGAATGTTATTCACCCCTGCCCCGCAGCGCGCAATGGCTTTAACACTCGGTGCAATCGGTTCATCATGCAGTTTTTGGCTTCTTAATAGAATCGCGTCTGGCGCACTAAACTCGCTCGAGACTTCGTACTTATCACGAGAAAACTTATCCAGTCCTTTGTTGGCAATCGCGTTGTAGGTCTTAATTTGTTTCATTATTGGTTCCACTTTAAGTTGAAAATCCTTTTCTACCCATCAGTGCACTTTACTCGTCCCAATGCTGGCGTTTTTATGTTGTGCCAGAGACAACAAAGCACCTGATAAGCAGGTGCTTTGTTTTTTATTTTGTGACTTCTGCGTAAGCCCAATCTAGCCAAGGCAGCAATGCTTCAATATCCGCAGCCTCGACCGTAGCACCCGCCCATATCCTTAAGCCGGCCGGTGCATCACGATACGCACCAATGTCATACGCGACTTGCTCTTCATCCAGTAGCTTAATCAGCGCTTTTACCTGATCTTCCGTTGCATCAAGTGTCAAACACACGCTTGTGTTAGAGCGCTGCTCTGGCTGTTTCGCCAAAAATTGAATCCAATCTCGTGATTCTACAAAGTTAGCCAAAACCGCTAGATTGGCTTGAGACTTCTCAATTGCCGCGTCTACACCGCCAATTCCATCAACCCAATCGAGCGCATCAATGTAATCCACCACACACAGCATGGAAGGCGTATTAATGGTGGCACCTTTGAAAATGCCCTCGATTAACTTGCCGCCTTTCGTCATGCGGAAGATCTTCGGTAGAGGCCATGAAGGCGTGTAGCTTTCAAGACGCTCTACCGCTTTGGGACTCAACACAATCACGCCGTGACCGCCCTCTCCTCCTAGCACTTTCTGCCAGCTGTAGGTCACCACATCGAGTTTTTCCCAAGGCATTGGCATTGCAAATACCGCTGACGTTGCATCACAAATCGTCAAACCTTCACGCTCATCACTAATCCAATCACCGTTCGGGACTTTTACGCCAGATGTAGTACCGTTCCAAGTAAACACAGTATCGTGGTTGGGATTAGCCAAAGATAGATCTGGCAGCTCACCGTAATCGGCCAGATAACTGTTCACATCATCTAACTTCAGCTGCTTAGTGATATCAGTTAACCAACCAGAACCAAATGATTCCCAGTGGAAAACATCGACTGGACGTGCACCTAGCATCGACCACATCACCATTTCCATCGCACCTGTATCAGAGCCGGCAACAATACCAACTCGGTAGTCATCAGGAATACCTAAAATTGATTTGGTTTTTGCGATAGATTCAGCCAACACCGCTTTACCTAATGATGAGCGGTGACTGCGACCTAGTGAGGCGGTATCTAAACTTGATAACTGATAACCAGGGCGCTTGCTGCAAGGCCCAGATGAAAAATTGGGATTAGCGGGTTTAATTTGCGGTTTCATTTGGCTTCCTGCCTGTAACTAATTGAATAACTATTCAACACCTTGTCTGAAAAACAGCCGAAACGCAAGCCCACAAAAGGGAAAACACGATGCTACTAATGGTTTTTTGCGCATAAAAAAGCAGCACCCAAAGGCACTGCTTTCTACCATTTAGTTGAAAGTGATTGTTGACTATCCGACAACACCCACAGCGGCCTGCATAATGATGCCGCAGATATATGCACCATAAGTACCGAGCGCATAGCCTAGTACAGCCATCAAGATACCCACTGGCGCAAGTGACGGGTGGAAAGCAGCTGCAACCACAGGCGCTGATGCTGCGCCACCGACGTTTGCTTGGCTACCAACTGCCATAAAGAACAGCGGCGCTTTAATCAGCTTCGCAACGCCAATCATTAGCAGTGCGTGAATCGTCAACCAAGTAATACCAATGAAGAAGTAACCTGGGTTATCAAGAATTGCTGTCACATCCATTTGCATACCAATGGTCGCAACAAGAATATAGATGAATGCCGAACCGATTTTTGATGCGCCAGCGTGCTCTAGAGTGCGCGCAGATTTAAACGTAGAAGCAATAAGTGCAAACGTAGTAACCAATACGATTAGCCAGAAGAAACCAGAAGTAAGACTGTATTTCTCAAGTTCTGGCGCATTGGTCGCAATCCAAGGCGCAATAATGTCCGCACCAAAGTGAGCCAAACCCGTTAGACCAAATGCGATCGCAACAACTTTCATCATATCCGTTGTTGTGATTGGACGAGAGTTCTCTTCCTCGTACTTCGCCACTGTCTCTTTAAGCTCATCAATGGATGTAGTGTCTGCTTTTAGCCACGCGTCCATTTTCTTCTGACGACCAGCCATAATCAGCAGGATTGCCATCCAAATGTTGGCACAGATAACGTCAACGGTGATCATTGCAGAGAACAACTGGTCACCCACACCAAATACTTCTTTCATCGCCGCTTGGTTAGCACCGCCACCAATCCAAGACCCTGCAACGGTAGTTAGGCCGCGCCATACATCACCAGAAACAAGATCAGGGTTGATGAAATCGAGAATAACGATCGCTGCTGGGCCGCCGATGATAATACCAAGCGTACCAGTCAGGAACATGATGATGGCTTTAGAGCCGAGGCCAAAAATCTTCTTCAGATCAGCAGAGACAATGAGTAGAACGAGTGCGCCAGGAAGAAGGTAGCGACTTGCAACGAAATACAAGTTAGACGCTGAGCCATCGATCAAACCAGCAGTATTGAGCAATGACGGTAGAAAGTAACACAGCAACAGGCCAGGGACGACGGAATAGAATTTTTTCCATAGAGGGTTACTGCTGCTTTCTGTAATAAAAACAACGCCTAAGATAACGGCTAGTAAACCCATAATGACTGCATCATTAGCGATCATGTCGATAAATCTCCTTAACTGATGTCTTCTTGAAACAATTAGACACATTTTCGTAGTTGGCCGAGACTATACCGACAACGCTCGCCCGTCACAAATTTTAACAATCTTTACGCAATAAGCATGAATAGTTAACCAGACATTAGGCTAAGCAATACTTTGCTCATAATGATAACTTGTGAAAAACATTGTTCAAAAAAACACCTCAGTTAGCTATTAACGTTTTATTTCATATAGTTAGTACAAACACCTGTGATTTTAACACCTTGATAACCCGCAAAATCAACCACAGCAAATAGATAACCAACCAAATGCACCTAACTGCATCACTTTTGTTAAAGCGGTCAATTTATGTGCCCTCACACAATCACAATTGTTTGATCTAAATCACATATCGTACTCAGGTTTTGCAACTTTTAAGTCAAACTTTATCCAATCCTACTTAGTAAAATCCCCTTCTCGTACTCTTCTAAGCACAAAAATCCCAAAGGTTGACTTCAAATACTGGATCTTTATACAGACACTACATATACTGTTTTTACATACAGCAATTCATGAGGTGTAGTTATGTTGCAAGAAAGACTAGAACGCATCAACGAGCTGCGTAAAAAAGCGATGGCCAATCCTGAATTCATGAAATCCGCACAAGCTCATGCTGAAGCATTAGAAACTCAATATCACCCAGCGCAGCCAAAACGTAGCAAAAAGCCCAAAACCTTATCCGATATTTACCAAGGCTACGATTTCGGCATCTAAAGCAAACTCTATTCGTTTCACAGAAGGAGGGAGAGCCCCCTCCCTCACTTAATCAAATCTCTTAGTACCCCTTCTCGTTACCAATATTGCTGCTCGTCTCACAAAACCTGGTCGTAGTGGCTATTTGTATACAAAGTGAAGTATTATTGTCTTAACAAGGAACGAAAACTGTAGAGTGCTGTAATCCAATGGGAAACCTGAAAAACTCAGTCAATAAAGGTGTCAAAACCAAAGTCGCAGGACAGACACAAGACGACGTGGTCTATTGTCATATTTT
Source organism: Vibrio sp. CB1-5 (assembly GCF_059412285.1). Taxonomy (NCBI): domain Bacteria; kingdom Pseudomonadati; phylum Pseudomonadota; class Gammaproteobacteria; order Vibrionales; family Vibrionaceae; genus Vibrio; species Vibrio sp. CB1-5. The sequence goes on from NZ_JBJHPB010000038.1 coordinate 30,880, forward strand.
CGATGCTATCCTCGAGCAGCGATTGCCGCCCGCCACCAAGCTCAGTGAAGAAGCGTTGGCCGAAATCTTTGGCGTTAGCAGAACCATTATCCGCCGTGCCTTACTAAGACTCTCCATTGAGAAGGTTATTGACATCAAACCTAATCGAGGCGCGACCGTTTCAGCCCCTTCTGTAGAAGAGGCGAAACAGATATTCAAAGCGCGAGAAGTATTGGAAATCGCAATCATTGAACTAGCTGTAGAGAATGCAACCAAATTACAAATAGATGAATGTCGAAAGCTAGTAGAAGAAGAAAACCAAGCCTTTGCACAAGATGACTACGGTAAAGGACTTAGACTTTCCGGTGAGTTCCATATCAAACTCGCCGAGATGGCAGACAACGCTCCCCTATTGGCCTTCCAAAGAAGCATCGTATCCCAGTCTTCTCTGCTTATCGCCATGTATGAAACCGGCAACCACTCAAATTGCTCTCAGGATGAACATAGTGAGTTGCTCAACGCAATCGAGACTGGCGATAAGCAAAAAGCACTGTCTCTAATGGGCGAGCACCTAGAGCATATTCGCTCTAAGCTCAATTTAGATGACAGCACCGCTTCTAACGACCTGCATGTCGTGTTCTCAGATGTCTTGAAGAACAAAGCGAGCTAACTTACCCCCTAAAACTAAACTGTAATACCCAAAGTTATTTCGTCATCCTCAAAGTTAATTCGTCATCCTCACGCAAGTGAGGATCTACTAACGCACGTAGCACAGCTCTAAATATCTCCCTTCAAACCAACAACCTAGCCCCAATCTCCAATTTGACCTCGATCTCAACCCATTAGAAATGTTGCCAACTTGTAAATTAATAGTTGACCCCGCGGTCAATTTGGCCAATTATTGACCCGAAGGTCAGAAAATAATTTCAAGAATACACTGTACAAGGAGGTCTCTTGATTACCTTTTTACTCAATCAAGAAATCAGACAGGAAGTAAATGTCTCCCCAAACATGACGGTGCTAAACTATCTGCGCACTCATGTGAATAAAACAGGCACCAAGGAAGGATGCGGTTCTGGTGACTGCGGTGCATGTACCGTGGTACTCGGTGAGCTCGTCAATGGCAAACTCAAGTATCGCAGCGTTAACTCCTGCCTGACGTTCATTTCTGCTCTTCATGGTAAGCAACTTATCACGGTAGAAGATCTGCAAGCCCGTAATAAGTCACTTCACCCAGTTCAACAAGCCATTGTCGACTTTCACGGATCTCAGTGCGGCTACTGTACGCCTGGATTCATCATGTCGATGTTCGCACTGACTAAGAACAAGCCGAATGCTAACAAAGCCGATGTGATGGAGTCTCTGGCTGGCAACCTCTGCCGCTGCACGGGTTACCGACCTATCGTCGATTCTGCGTTGTCGCTGTGTTCGGAAAAGCAAATCGTTGACCAATTTTCAGAGCTTGAGCGAGCCACCATCGCTAAGCTTGAAAAGATTCAGAACGAAGAAGCAAGCCTTCGTCTTGGACACCTTACCGCATTTTCTCCAAAGAATACTGACGAACTTGCCAAGCTCTACAAGGCACATCCACAAGCCAAGCTGGTTGCTGGCGGAACGGATTTAGCGCTCGAAGTCACTCAATTTCACCGAGAGATAGAAACGCTCATCAGCGTGAACCTTGTAGAAGAGATGAAAGTTTGCCAAGAGACAGAGGACAACCTAGAGATAGGCGCAAACCTTCCAATCAGCGATGCCTATACACTACTAAACAAACACTATCCCGACTTCGGTGAACTGTTGCACCGCTTTGCATCTCTACAAGTTAGAAATCAAGGTACCATCGGTGGCAATATTGCGAACGCTTCTCCTATCGGAGACACACCGCCTCTGCTCATCGCTCTTGATGCAAAAATCCAACTACGTTGCGGTGATGAAACACGCGTTATGCTTATTGAGGACTACTTCATTAGCTACAAAGTCACAGCGCAGCAGCCTAGCGAGTTCATTGAAAAAATCTTTATACCTAAACCATCATCAAGCACATTCCGCGCTTACAAACTCTCGAAACGTCTAGATGACGATATTTCAGCAGTTTGTGGTGCTTTCAGCATTGAAGTGAAAGATAACCATGTCGTGAGTGCTCGTATCGCCTTTGGCGGTATGGCTGCAACACCTAAACGAGCAATATCTTGTGAGCAGACGTTAGTCGGACAGCCTTGGAATGAAGAGACCATTGGTAAGGCAATGGAAGCACTGAGTAACGACTTTGAGCCTCTTTCAGATTTTCGCGCAAGCCAAGCGTACCGAAGCCTCACTGCCGCCAACATGCTCAAACGCTATTACATTGAAACCAATAACACCAACAATCTGATTGAAACGAGGGTAACATCCTATGTCTAATGTGAATCATCAGCAGCTGACTCACGAAGAGATGGTTGCTATCGTCAAACAAGATCTTAAAACAGGTGTTGGTAAGAGTGTTAAGCACGATAGCGCACCAAAGCAAGTGACGGGTGAGGCTGTCTATATCGATGACCGACTTGAGTTCCCAAACCAGCTTCATGTCTACGCGCTACTGAGCACGCAAGCACACGCAAAAATCACTAAGATAGACGTCTCTCCTTGTTATGACATCGCTGGTGTTGCTATTGCGATTACGTCCAAAGACGTGCCAGGACAGCTTGATATTGGCGCTATCCTTCCAGGTGATCCTCTGCTTGCCGATGGCATCGTCGAGTACTATGGTCAGCCTGTCATTGCAGTGGCGGCGAGCGATCTCGAAACTGCAAGAAAAGCCGCGCACGCAGCTATCGTTGAATATGAGCCGCTACCTGCCATTCTGGATGTCAAAGAAGCACTCGCGAAAAAGCATTTCGTGACAGAAAGCCACCAGCAAAAGCGCGGTGACTCCGCCAAAGCACTTGCGAGCGCTAAGCACGTCATCGAGGGTGAAATCGAAATTGGCGGTCAAGAACACTTCTATCTCGAAACACAAGTTAGCAGCGTGATGCCAACCGAAGACGGCGGCATGATTGTTTATACCTCGACGCAAAACCCAACAGAAGTGCAAAAACTGGTCTCTGAGGTACTCGGAGTTGCAATGCACAAAGTGGTGATTGACATGCGCCGCATGGGCGGTGGTTTCGGAGGTAAAGAAACACAAGCGGCTGCTCCGGCTTGTATGGCGGCTGTCATCGCTCATCTGACGGGTCGACCAACCAAGATGCGTCTGCTTCGCAATGAAGATATGACCATGACCGGCAAACGTCACCCATTCTACAACCAATATAAGATTGGCTTTGATGATAACGGTGTGATTCAAGGTGCCGATATTGTTGTCGCGGGTAACTGTGGCTACTCGCCAGATCTATCGAGCTCGATTGTCGACCGTGCCATGTTCCACTCTGACAATGCTTACTACTTAGGTGATGCGACCGTTACCGGACACCGTTGCAAAACCAATACCGCTTCGAACACAGCTTACCGTGGTTTTGGTGGTCCTCAGGGGATGATGACCATTGAACACATCATGGATGAGATCGCCCGCTACCTTAACAAAGACCCGTTAGAAGTTCGCAAAGCCAACTACTACGGCGAAGAGGGTCGAAACGTTACCCACTACTACCAAACAGTGGAAGATAACTTCCTTCCTGAAATCACTGAGCAGTTAGAACAAAGCAGTGATTACCACGCAAGACGTAAAGAAATCGCTGAGTTCAACAAAAACAGTCCGATTTTGAAAAAGGGTTTGTCTATCACGCCCGTCAAATTCGGTATCTCGTTTACCGCCACCTTCCTAAACCAAGCAGGCGCACTTATTCATATCTATACCGATGGCAGTATTCACCTAAACCACGGTGGTACTGAGATGGGGCAAGGTCTGAATATCAAAGTAGCGCAAATCGTTGCAGAGGAGTTTCAAGTAGATGTTGACCGTATCCAAATCACTGCTACCAACACCGACAAGGTGCCGAACACCTCGCCCACGGCGGCCTCATCGGGCGCCGATCTCAACGGTAAAGCCGCACAAAACGCCGCAATAACCATTAAACAGCGTCTGATTGAGTTTGCTTCTTCTCACTTTAAAGTCACCCCTGAAGAAGTGTTGTTTAAAAATGGCATGGTACAAATCCGTGAGCAGATCATGACATTTGCCGACTTTGCACAACTAGCGTGGATGAACCAAATCTCACTATCGAGCACAGGTTTTTATCGTACGCCTAAAATTTACTATGACCATGAAAAAGCACGTGGCCGCCCATTCTATTACTACGCTTACGGCGCGTCGTGTTCAGAAGTCATCATCGATACTCTCACTGGCGAGTACAAAATCTTGCGCGTGGATATCTTGCATGATGTAGGTGCTTCGCTAAACCCAGCCATCGATATTGGTCAGGTAGAAGGCGGCTTCGTTCAAGGTGTGGGGTGGTTGACAACCGAAGAGCTGGTCTGGAATGAGCAAGGACGTTTGATGACGAATGGCCCTGCAAGCTACAAGATCCCAGCCATTGCTGACATGCCGATCGATTTTAGAACGCATCTTCTCGAAAACCGAAGTAACCCTGAAGACACCGTATTCAACTCCAAAGCGGTGGGTGAACCGCCTTTCATGCTAGGCATGTCGGTATGGAGCGCGCTAAAAGACGCTATCTCCTATGTCGCCGTTGATGGTGCGATTCCCAAACTGGATACCCCAGCAACACCAGAGCGTGTGTTAATGGCGGTACAAGCCGTAACACGAGGACAAATCGTTAATACGGCATCCTTCACGGAAACCAATTAACAGGAGGTCACTATGTTTAAGGATAACTGGATTCATGAGCTTGCTAGGCTCGAAGAACAACACGAACCTTGTGTCATGGTGACCGTACTTGAAGATCGCGGCTCCGTGCCGCGAGATGCGGGTACAAAAATGCTCGTAACTCGCGATAACATCATCGCGACCATTGGTGGTGGTCATTTAGAGCATGTCGCCTCTAAAATGGCACGAGAAATGCTTCTTTCTGGAGAGCAAAGCCTCAAAGTAGAAAGGTTTAATTTGGGTGCTCGATTAGGTCAATGCTGCGGTGGTATGGCAACACTCAGCTTTGAACCCATTGGCACTTCGCAAAAGCATTTGGTACTTTTTGGTGCAGGTCATGTGGCAAAAGCACTGGTTCATATTGTCGCTACCCTGCCCTTTAGAGTAACGTGGATTGATGAGCGAGAGGCTGAGTTTCCGGAAACTTTGCCGCAAGGCGTCAACAAGCTCGTGAGCGACGATCCAGTGGGCGAAATCGCGCAGATGCCACCAAACAGCTATTACCTAGTAATGACTCACAATCATCAACTCGACTTTGATCTGGCAAAAGCGATTATCAAGCGCAGTGACAGCGCTTATTTTGGAATGATTGGCTCACTGACTAAGCGCAAGAAGTTTGACTTCCGTTTAGCACAACGTGGCTTTAATCAAGATGAAATCAACACTATGACCTGCCCGATAGGTATCGGATCGGTCACTGGCAAACATCCGGCAGAGATTGCCGTCTCCGTTGCCGGCGAGCTGATTTCGCACTATCAAGGTAACCCTATTGAGCAAAAACGCCCAGCGCACACTCGCCAAGAGCACTCACACCAAGAGCTACACCAAGCAGGCTAAAAAGCCGCGAAAGGATTAAAATAATAATACTGCCTGAGGAATTCAGGTGGAGAAAGGAAGTGTCATGACAACACAACGAAAGGCCTACCGTGCCAGCATTTTACATAGCATTGCTGACCCCAAAGATGTGGGGCTGGAAAACGCATACCAATTTTTTGAAGACGGCATGATCGTCGTAGAAAACGGTCACATCGTCGACATCGGAAGCGCTACCGATATATTGGCCAGACATACCAAGCCAATGAAAATTAAAACCTACAAAGATAAGCTCATCACGTCCGGCTTTATCGATACTCATATCCACTACCCGCAGACGGGAATGATCGCCTCCTATGGTGAGCAGCTTTTAGATTGGCTAGAAAACTACACCTTCCCAGAAGAACGTCGTTTTAAGAACCCTATTTACGCACTCAAAGTCGCCAAGCTTTTCTTGGACGAACTCGCAAGTAACGGTACGACCACAGCGCTCGTCTTTGGCACCGTACACAAAGAATCCGTCGATGTCTTCTTTGGTGAAGCAGAGCGACGTAACCTTCGTATGATTTGCGGCAAGGTATTGATGGACCGTAACGCGCCCGACTACTTAACCGACACGCCAGAGTCAGGCTACCTAGCCTCTAAGGAGCTTATTGAGAAATGGCATAATCGAGGCAGGCTTCACTATGCTGTCACTCCAAGATTCGCTCCTACTAGTACTCCAGAGCAGCTCGCAATGGTGGGTAAACTTCTCGAGGAATACCCAGATGTTTACATGCATACCCACCTTTCTGAAAACAAAAAGGAAATTGAGTGGGTTCTCGATCTATTCCCAGAGCGAGAAAGCTATCTAGACGTTTACGACCACTACGGTCTGCTTCATAAACGCTCGGTATTCGCCCATGGCATTCATCTTTCAGATTGTGAATGCCAACGTCTAGCCGACACGGAATCTGCAATTGCCTTCTGTCCAACATCCAATTTGTTTCTCGGCTCTGGTTTATTCAAACTCAATAAAATGGAAGACAAAGGGATCAGAGTCGGCATGGGAACCGACGTAGGCGCAGGAACAAGCTTCTCTATATTACAAACTATGAGTGAAGCCTATAAGATCATGCAGTTGCAGCAGGAAAAACTACACCCTATTAAATCTTTATATCTCGCAACACTCGGTGGCGCGAAAGCCCTGCACCTTGAAGACAAAATTGGTAACTTAGAAGTAGGCAAAGAAGCAGATTTCGTCGTTCTCGATTTGCATGCTACACAGTTAATGCGCTTTAGAATGAACCAAGCAACGACGCTGGAAGAAAAACTGTTTGTATTGATGAGTCTTGGTGATGACCGAACCGTTTGTGAAACATATATCTATGGCGACCTTGCCTATGATGCCAAAGGTGAACGTGACAAGCGATTGGTAAGCTAAGGGCAGACAACTGCACTACAACAAACAATCGTCCCATCACTAGCCCCTTGCCTGCAAAGGCAAGGGGCTTTTTAAGCGCATACCAAACCTCAATCACTACTCCAAGTCCAAAAAAACAAACTTTTTTCAACTTTTTTCGAATATGAACGAATTCTGAATATTCGTTTCAAGGTTAGTTAATCTAGACAAGCGCATACTGACATCGTCAACTAAACAAAGATGTCCTAATTGAGGTTATTATGAAAAAAGTTATCATCGCTACAGCACTTATCCTAACGTCTGGTTTCGCAGCAGCTAAATCTATGCCTGCTCAAGGCGGTTTTAACGGACCTGCTCTTGGCGCACAAACGACTGTTGCTCAAGCACTAGAAGCAAAAGACGACACGGCCGTTCAAATTACCGGCAACATTACCCAATCGATTGGTGATGAAGAGTATCAATTCACCGACGGTCAAAACACTATTGTGATTGAAATCGATAACGATGACTGGCGCGGTGTTGATGTAACACCAAACGACAAAGTGATTATTTCTGGTCGTGTAGACAAAGATGCATTTGAAGACGCTAAAATTGATGTAAAACGTGTTGCTATTGCGGGTTAGTCGTTACTGAAATTCAACTGTCTTTATTGGGGTGATAAGCAACCAAAATTACTCCAAGTACTATCAATATCGCCCCACCGATCCGCTGGGGCGATAGTTCTATTTTGGGATAACCCAAAAGTCCATACTGGTCATAAAAAAGTGACGCCGTCACCTGACCACAAACAATCGCTATCGCCAATGCCAACGCACCTAACTTAGGCGCTAGGTAGATTGACATCGCTATATTAAACGCCCCTAAAAATCCCCCGAGCCAAGCCCACCATGGCAAAGTTTTTAGTGTTCCATTTGGAAACCAAGGCTTCCCTTCTAGCATAACTAATGTACCTAGCACCAGTGTGCCAATAACGAATGAGATAAACGCTGCCTGAAGCGGTGACCCTAATCCAGTACGAAGCTGCGCATTGACACCGGCTTGTGAGGCTAACGTCGTCCCAACCACAACGCTGAGCAAAACAAGAATCACACCAGTAAAGTTTGCCACTGTTCATTTCCTTATCAATGTACTCTTTCAAGCGTAGCACTTCATTCCCAACTATTTTCATGTACAGTAATACGAGCACAATTTGAAAATAGGGACATAAGATGAGTAAAAAGGTATTTGCAGTCATTGGGACAGGCGCAATAGGTGGTTATTACGGTGCACGACTCCATCATGGCGGTCACAATGTGCATTTCCTTTTTAATAGCGACTACCAACATGTTTGTGATAACGGATTAAGAGTCGACTCTCACTACGGTGACTACTCCATCACCGCCAGCGATATCAATGCTTACGACAAGTCAGCAGATATGCCTAAAGCCGATGTTATTCTCGTCGCACTAAAAACCACTCAAAATCACCTGCTCGAAGCCCTCATTCGCCCTCTATTAAAACCAGACACCTTAGTCATGTTGCTACAAAATGGTATTGGCGCGGAGCAAGAAGTGGCAAGGACATTTAATCTCCCCTACGTCGGTGGTGGCTTGTGCTTTATCTGTTCAAATAAAGTCGCACCTGGGCACATAGACCACATCGATTACGGCCGCGTTACCGTCGGCGTATACGGCGAGAATGGAATTACCCCGCTGGAATCGTTCGCTAAAGACCTAACCAGTAGCGGTGTTGAGGTGGATATCGACCTAAAGATAATGGATGCACGCTGGAAGAAACTTCTTTGGAATGTACCCTTTAATGGCTTATCAACCGTCCTCGATTCCGATACAGCACAAATAATGGACTGCCCAGAACTCGTCAACCTATCAAAAGACATAATGATAGAAGTACAGCAAGCCGCTCAAACGACCGATACTGAAATCCCAAGCTCACTCATCGATACCATGCTAAGTAATACCGCCAAGATGAAGCCGTATTTAACCAGTATGTTATTAGACAGGCGCAATGGCCGCGAGCTTGAACTGCAATATATGTACAAGAATGCGATTGAGCTTGCTACACAAGGGGGCGTCTGTATGCCAAAGACAGCAGCGCTTTTTGAGCAATTGTGCTTTATTAACAAACGTATCGTCTCCGCAAATCAATAACCCACCTCTGATAACGTATCAAGTAGGGTGAGGCGTTACCGCCTCATCCCTCTTACAGAACCGTACGTACG
>NZ_JBJHPB010000039.1:0-38170 GCF_059412285.1 Vibrio sp. CB1-5
AGCAGCGGATTCCAAATCCGCGTGTTGGGAGTTCGAATCTCTCCACCCCTGCCATCTTAAAAGCCTCGTCGAAAGACGGGGCTTTTTTACATCCGAAGTATTCAAGGGCTCTGACTTAGGTTAGGGCCTTTTTCATTTCTGTATTTCTACATTCTCGAATTTTATTGTTCACTGATATACTCATAACCATCATTACATACATGGATATGATTATGCCTCATTTACGTTTTAGAGCTCTGGAATCAGAGATAGTCAAAACACTCTCTAGCCCGTTAGTTGACGAGCTTCAACCGCTTATGGATTGCCCAAGAGAGGACTTTACCATCGAGCGCGTTAGCTCAACGTTTTACTTCGATGGTAAGTTAAGTCATGCTTATCCGTTTGTGGAAATGTTATGGTTTGATCGTGGGCAGGAAGTGAAGGATAAAGTAGCTGCTGTTATTACGGAACAGATCCGATCTGCTTTGGGTAAAGAGCTCGATGTTGCCGTCATATTCGTCGCACTTGATCCTGCAAGCTATTACGACAATGGTAGCCATTACGGTTAACTATCTGATTGGTACCACTCTCACAAATGCGACTGGAGAAGTGCTAGGTTGTTGACTATTGTTATCAGTACTTCAGTGGATTAGTCGTTGTTTTCTAGGTTTTATGGTTGTCTTACTTAGGACTGTTCTACTGCTTGATAGGGGGTGTTCCCCTATGACTTTGGGTAAGGAATACTGTTATGACAATGATATCATCAAGGCAGTTTGCCCGATGGCTAAGAGAAAGGTTCGCGACGGAAAAAGACGGAGTGATCCTGACCAGAGAAGACATTAACCAATTATCTGGTAGGCAAAGCTTTACATTAGGGTTTGTAAACGACATTCACTACGAATTGATGCAACATGGCATTGCCTTTGTGACTGATACAAGCAGAGAGAAGTTCTATTTGATTCCCATAAATTCTGCGGAAAACTGGCGCAAAAAGCTGGAGATACAGTACGAGAAAGAGCTCTACTGCAATGTGTTCCCAATCGAAAAGTCTGGGTAATAAAAAAGCCTCCATCTGGAGGCTTTTTTGCGTTTAGGCCATGCCTTGAATAATCACAAACTTTTCTAATAGCTCTTCATCCGTTTCCACATGATTGGGATCGGTGATAATGCATTTCGTGATTGGGCATACCGATTGACAAGTTGGTTTCTCGTAGTGACCTTTACACTCAGTACATAGAGCAGGGTCGATCTCGAAGATCTCACTTCCCATAGAAATGGCACCATTAGGGCATTCCGGGTCACACATATCGCAGTTAATGCACTTGTCGGTAATGAGCAGCGCCATGATTACTTACCCGTTGGGTTACGTGTATCTTGTCCTGAGTTTAGGTTACGCATCAGTAGTGCGTAGTCCAGATCCAATTCCTCTGGTACTGGAATAAAGACAAAGTGACCGTTACCTTTTGCGTCATCAATGCTTTCTGACTTGCGGTTTTCCATCACTTCTAGGTTGAAGACAACGTTGCCTTTCGGTGTCATTAGCTCAAGGCTATCGCCAACGATAAACTTGTTCTTTACTTCTACTTCAGCCAAGTGACCACGGCGTTTACCGGTAAACTCACCAACGAACTGTTGAGAGTCTGAAACAGAGTAACCGTAATCGTAGTTTTGGTAGCTGTCGTGTGTATGGCGACGTAGGAAGCCTTCAGTGTAACCACGGTGAGCAAGGCTTTCTAGCGTACCCATTAGTGACTCATCGAATGGCTTGCCGGCAACAGCATCGTCAATCGCTTTACGATAAACTTGTGCAGTACGTGCACAGTAGTAGAAAGACTTGGTACGACCTTCAATTTTAAGCGAGTGAACGCCCATTTTCGTCAAGCGCTCTACATGCTGAACCGCACGTAGATCTTTTGAGTTCATGATGTATGTACCATGCTCATCTTCAAATGCAGCCATCTTGTCTTCAGGACGGTGGCTTTCAGAAAGCAATACAACTTCATCCGTTGGCTTGCCACGGCCGATAGTGGTCTCAGGGCGCTCGTCTACAACCTCAACAGGTTGAGCTTCTGGTGTGAACTCTTCGACGATTTGACCCGCGTCGTTCTCTGTCGCTTTTTCAACTTTGTATTCCCAACGACATGCGTTAGTGCATGTACCTTGGTTTGGATCGCGCTTGTTGATGTAGCCAGACAATAGGCAACGACCAGAGTACGCCATGCAAAGTGCACCGTGTACGAATACTTCTAGTTCAGTTTCAGGGCAATGTTCACGGATCTCTTCAATCTCTTCCAGTGACAGCTCACGAGATACGATTACGCGCTCAACGCCATTCGCAGCCCAGAATTTAACTGTCGCCCAGTTTACCGCGTTCGCTTGTACAGACAGGTGGATTGGCATTTCAGGGAAGGCTTCACGAACCATCATGATAAGACCTGGGTCAGACATGATTAGGGCGTCAGGACCCATTTCAACCACAGGTTTAAGATCGCGGATGAAGGTCTTTAGCTTTGAGTTGTGTGGCTGAATGTTACATACCACATACAGCTTTTTACCTTGAGCGTGTGCTTCATCGATACCGATTTTTAGGTTTTCGTGGTTAAACTCGTTATTACGAACACGAAGACTATAGCGAGGTTGACCTGCGTATACTGCATCTGCGCCGTATGCGAATGCGTAACGCATGTTTTTGAGGCTGCCAGCTGGTGACAGAAGTTCTGGAGTAAACATTGCTTTATATCTCTAATCTGATTACAAGTCAGTGTTGTGCCACCTAATGGCACTAAGGGGCGCAAATTTTACGCTAGTATGAGGAGATTTCCAAGTTTTGAATCAGGCTCGCTACTCATGAGCCGCAGTTATTGCTGAGAAGCGAGCTTGATAGAGAAGGGGTTACTGCTTAGGTAGGCCGCCTAACGCGTCGTACAAGTTAGGCAAGAAGGCACCGAATTCACCACATAGAAGAGAGAAGTCAGCGTCAATACGCGCCGCTGCTTCTTCACGCGGAATATCATCGTTTTGATCCTTCAGTTCGTCACTGAATTTTAAACGTTTGATACTCCCGTCATCGGCAAGGACAAATTCAATACGATCTTGCCAGTTAAGCGCAAGCTTAGTCACAAACTTGTTGGCTTCAATGTGACCCAGGATCTCGTCGCTAGACAGCTCTTGTTTCTTACAACGGATAACGCCGCCGTCTTCAAGGACTGATTTCAACTCAGCTTCATCAAGAAGGTTAAAGCCTGTTGGTGCTTCGTTGGTTTTGACCCACTCGGTTAGCGTATTCTCAATTGGCTGCTCTGGGAATGCTGGAATAACAGGAAGGCTACCCATGGTCTTGCGCAGTAGCGCAATCACGTCTTCAGCTTTCTTGTAGCTGCTAGCATCAACAATCACAAAGCCTTCTTTTGGCATAATTAGAAGGTGAGTAAGATTGCTGCGGCTAAACGCTCGTGGCAAAAGATCAATGATGATTTCGTCTTTAAGATCGTCTTTCTCTTTTTTCTTCAGAGGGCGACCTTCTTGAGTCTCAAGTGCTTCTACTTTGCTAGCGAGAGAGTCTTTGATAACCGACGCTGGCAGCATCTTCTCTTCTTTTTTGGCGCACAGTAGAATTCGGTTTTCAGAAACATGGGTCATCATATCGCCATGCTTACCCAGTGCTGTTACCCAGCCAAATTTCTGCTTGTCTTGGCTACCACATGGAGTAAAGCGAAACTCTTCAAGCTGCTGCTCTAGCTTATCTGCATTAAACTCTAGTTCCTTGTTGAATCGATAGACCAAACAGTTTTTAAACCACATATTACTCTCACCTTTAGAATAGATAGCTGAACATGATAGGCAATTTTCCTCAAATTGTCCTAGCTTAAATCTCGATTATCGCAATAGATCTTGTGCGAAAGTTATATTAAAAATTGTTTTCAATGGTCACAAAAGTGTCATAATAATTCTTGATAATGCATGAAGTTGATTAGATTCCAAAAGGTTATTCAGATATGTCTAGAAGGATCCTGGTGGTCGAGGATGAAGCACCGATTCGCGAAATGCTGTGTTTCGTATTAGAGCAGAAAGGCTACCAAGCTGTTGAAGCTGAAGATTACGATACAGCAGTTAACAAACTGGCTGAACCTTTCCCAGATCTTGTTCTACTAGACTGGATGCTACCTGGCGGTTCTGGCATTAATTTTATCAAGCACATGAAACGCGAAGAGCTGACTCGCAACATCCCTGTTGTGATGCTTACTGCTCGTGGTGAAGAAGAAGATAAGGTGCGCGGCTTAGAAGTGGGTGCGGATGACTACATCACCAAGCCATTTTCACCAAAAGAGCTGGTTGCTCGCCTTAAGGCGGTGATCCGCCGTGTGACACCAACAGCACTCGAAGATGTGATTGATGTGCAAGGTCTTAAGCTAGATCCTGTTTCTCACCGAGTGACTGCGAATGATCAGCCTCTTGATATGGGGCCGACTGAGTTTAAAATGCTGCACTTCTTCATGACTCACCAAGAGCGCGTCTACAGCCGCGAGCAGCTACTAAACAATGTATGGGGCACCAACGTTTACGTTGAAGACCGCACTGTTGATGTGCACATTCGTCGTCTACGTAAAGCCCTTGAATCAGCAGGTCATGATAAATTGATTCAAACCGTTCGAGGCGCGGGCTACCGATTCTCAACCAAGGGCTAGCATCGAACTGGAGAGGTAAATGGTTGAAAGGTTAACCTGGAAAAAGCTGGCCTGGGAGCTGGCTTTTTTTTACACCCCATGGATTGTCGTTGGGTGGATATTTGGATACATGCCGTGGCTGCTTCTGGTGGCCACGGTTTTGCAGTTGATATGGCATCTACATAATCAGCTACGCCTGTCTGCTTGGCTCTGGGATGAAAAGCGCCTGACCCCACCATCGGGCACAGGCAATTGGGAGTCGTTATTTAACGGCATCTATCGCCTTCAGCAAAGGCAGCGCCGCAAGCGTAAAGAGCTGACAAATCTTATCCGCCGCTTTAAAAACGGTGCGGAATCGCTTCCCGATGCCGTCGTGGTATTTAGAAGTGAAGGCAATATCGTTTGGTGTAACAAGCTCGCTCAGCATCTACTAGGATTTCGTTGGCCTGATGATTCGGGGCAGCCTATCTCCAATTTGATCCGCACGCCTGATTTTATCAAATACATCAGTAAGCAAGACTTCTCAGAACCGTTAGAGATGCGCTCCCCCCTCAATGTAGAGAGAATGCTTGAGCTGCGTATTGTGCCGTACACAGAAGGTGAACACCTGATGGTAGTACGTGATGTCAGCCAGCTGAAACAGCTTGAAGGCATGCGTCGTAATTTCTTTGCTAACGTTTCTCACGAGCTTCGAACGCCAATGACGGTGTTGCAAGGTTACTTGGAGATGACTGAAGATCCAGATATGGTTGTCGGCCCGATGTGGACTAAAGCGCATGGCGTCATGACAGAGCAGCTCAACCGCATGAACAGCTTGGTCAATCAACTGCTGACGCTATCGAAAATTGAAGCTGCGCCAATGCACGAGCTTGACGAGGTTGTAAATGTGCCCGCAATGCTAGAAGTGCTAGAAAAAGAAGCGGTGAGCCTGAGCGGTGATGATCAACATAAGATCACTTTTGATGTCGACAACAGCTTACGCGTGTTTGGTGATGATGATCAGCTGCGCAGTGCGATTTCAAATCTGGTTTACAACTCAGTGAAATACACACCTCCTGGCGCTAATGTCAAAGTGCGTTGGTATCAGTCTTCTCAAGGGGCACATCTAGAGGTTGAAGATACCGGTGATGGCATTGAAGCGCAGCATCTGCACAGATTGACGGAGCGCTTTTATCGTGTCGATAAGGCACGATCTCGTGATACTGGTGGTAGCGGACTCGGCTTAGCGATTGTAAAACATGCGCTATCACATCACGATTCACACTTAGAAATCCACTCTGAAGTCGGCGTGGGCAGTAAGTTCTCTTTCATTTTGCCAGAGCGATTGGTGGTTCAGTGATGACAGCTTTTGTAGTGCGTGTCGTTAAAGGGTTAACGTTATTGGGGCTTAACGGTGCATTGTTGTCAGGCAGTGCTTTGGCACAGGAACTGCCCAAGTATAGTAAGCTCTCTGGTGTATCGGGCAACCTCTCTTCTGTAGGTTCAGATACGCTCTCCGGCATGACCACATTATGGCTCGAAGAATTCAAAAACCTTTACCCAAATGTGAATCCGCAGATCCAGGCTTCTGGCTCGTCGACGGCGCCACCGGCCTTGACGGAAGGGACAGCGCAGTTTGGCCCTATGAGCCGAGAGATGCGCACACGTGAAGTGGAGGCGTTTGAACGCCAATATGGTTATAAGCCAACAGCGCTTAAAGTTGCTATCGATGCAATTGGGTTGTTTGTTCACACCGACAACCCGATTGAAGGACTGAATTTTAAGCAGCTCGATGCAATTTTCTCAGCAACCCTTCGCTGCGGGGGAACTGAGTATCTGCGAACTTGGCAGCAGCTAGATATTGAAACGCCTTGGAATGAACGCGCGATTCAAATCTTTGGGCGCAACTCGGTATCCGGTACCTATGGCTACTTTAAAGATAAAGCACTATGTGGCGGTGACTTTAGACGTAATGTTAATGAGCAGCCTGGCTCAGCCTCAGTAGTCCAGTCGGTTGCTTCATCGATTAACACCATAGGTTACACTGGGATCGGCTATCAGGTTTCTGGCGTCAAGTTGGTGCCGATTGCCAATCATGGGGAGCAATACGTACTGCCGACTCAGGAAAATGTTCAGTCCGGGCACTATCCACTATCGCGCTTTCTCTATGTGTACGTAAATAAAGATCCCAACCGCGCGCTCTCACCTATTGAAGAGGCTTATATTCGTTATATCTATTCTCGAGAAGGGCAAAGGATCGTCCAGAAAGACGGCTATGTTCCGGTGAGTCTTGAGTTTGCTAAAGGTGAACTGGCCAAGGTAGGGCTGAGCATCGAATAAGCTGATGCTCTAACGGACAAACAAAAAGCGGCCTATTTGCCGCTTTTTCTGTTTTAGTCGTCAGTCACATCCAGGCGTTTAGAACACCAGATTCCAGCCTGCTGACTCCCAGTAGACCTGCTCGGTTTGTAAGTCCGCTTGCAGCAACTTGTTTTGCTCTAGCCAGTTGCTTTGGATACTGGTGAGTGTCCAAGTCTCATCGTCGATGGATAGTTCAAGTGGTAGCAACTCTTCATTGCGCTGACCATTGACGATGATCGCCAAACGCAAAATACCAATGAGGCCAACAATGTGCTTTTTCTTGAAGAGAGTAAACTCTGGGAGCTCTTGCAATTTAAGCGCTTTGCGCTGAAAGCGCGCCAAGGTGGCAAGCACCAACTGTTGCTCACTGTTAAAGCCAGGCATATTGGTATGGTTGAGAATATAGCTCGAGTGTCGGTGAAAGGCTTGATAGCTAATGCTCAGTCCGACTTCGTGAAGCAAGGCACTCCACTCTAATAAGCTGAACAATTCGCTTTTCTTTTTAAGCCCGAGTGACTCGTACACTTGATTCAAAAACTCATGCGCTTGACCTCGCACTCGTGCTGCGTGCTCAAGATCGACAAAGTGTTTTTTGGCTAAGTTTTCTGCCGTGCGCATACGAATATCAGAGCGCTCAAAGCGCTCTTCCATTTCATACAGCAAGCCTTCACGAAGCGCACCGGCGGAAAAATGCATCTCTTTGATTTTCAAGCTCTCGAAGATCGCGGTGAGAATGGCAACACCGGCCGCAAACACCGGTTTGCGCTCAGGGGTTAATCCTTGCAGTGCGATATCATCGATACTGTCGAATTCACACAGCTTGTCGATGAGCTTATAAAGACGCTTATTGCTGATGATGCCATCCTCATAGCCAATACCAACCAGCACCTCTTTGATGGCTTTGATGGTACCAGAGGAGCCAAGTGCCACTTCCCAGCCTTTCTTCTTGTAACGTGGGGTCAATGCTTCAAGCCGTTGTCTGGCAGAGAGAATGGCTTTGGTGAAATTCTTGGAAGAAAGCTTACCGTTGGCGAAGTACTTGTTGGTATAGCTGACACAGCCCATTTGAGTGCTGTTTAGCAGTACCGGCTCAAACGCTTTACCAATGATCAGTTCGGTACTGCCACCACCAATATCGATGACCAGTTTTGAGTTGGACTCGGTTTGCGTATGCGCAACGCCTGCATAGATAAGGCGCGCTTCTTCTTCACCAGGAATGACTTCGATAGGGAAAGGTAGAACATCGCGAGCTTTTTGCAAAAAGACATGAGCATTGGCGGCGATACGAAGAGTATGAGTTGCAGCAATGCGAACGTTGTCGACCTGAAACCCCTGAAGGCGCTCGGCAAACATCGCGAGACACTCTAGGCCTCGCTCCATGGCAGCATCATCTAAGTGTCCATTTTCATCCAAACCGGAAGCGAGCCTGACGCGTTGCTTGTGCCTGCTAACCAGTTGTAAGTCTTGGTCGACGACTTTGGCGACCACCATGTGGAAGCTGTTTGACCCAAGGTCAATCGCCGCCACATCTTTGGTGATAACGTCGTTTGTTGGTTGCTCTTTAGTGTTCGTGTCCGGGTTTTGACTCATTATGTTCTAGTTGTTGTTTGCTTTTTCTAGTTTGCTTCTCTACCTGTTTAAGATAGTCGTAAATAGCAATTTGTGAACGAACTTTCTTGCGATTACCGCGAGGAACATAGGTGTTGCTCATTTCTTTATCAATCCAACGAGCCTTTACCGTATCGGTAAAGTGGATGTTGACGATATCGATAATACGTTGCTTTAAGCGCTCATCTCGCACAGGTGCTGCCACTTCAATTCGGTGGTCGATGTTTCGCGTCATCCAATCTGCAGAGGAGATGTACACCTGTGGATCACCATCATTGTGAGCAATAATAACGCGAGGGTGCTCTAAAAAGCGATCGACAATACTGATAATTTTGATGTTATCACTGACCCCCTCAATTCCCGGTACCAGTGAGCACATACCACGAATGATCATATTGATTTTTACGCCTGTGCTGCTTGCTTCATACAGTTTACTCACCAAGCCTTTGTCCACGAGGTTGTTTACTTTGAGCGTCAACGCTGCTTTTTTGCCGATTTGTGCGTTAGCAATCTCGGTATCAATTAAGCGATAGAGCTGCTTACGTGAGTTGCGCGGTGAGACAATCAGTTGGTTGAACCTGACCGGGCGATAAGGGTTCTCGATATAGCCGAACACATTGCGCACCTCATTGGTGATCTCCTGATCCGCTGTGAGCAGTGAAAAGTCGGTATAAATACGTGCCGTTTTCTCGTGGAAGTTACCTGTACCTACGTGAGCGTAACGAACGATTTCTCCTTCCTCGCGGCGACTTATCAGCAGCAGCTTAGAGTGGATCTTCAAACCCGGCGCACCAAAAATTACGTGGACGCCATTCTCGGTCAGTACTTTTGACCATTCAATGTTGGCCTCTTCATCGAATCGAGCTTGCAGTTCGACTACCACAGTGACGCTCTTGCCATTGTGCACCGCATCAATCAGTGAGTTCATCAAACGTGAATCTTTGGCAACGCGATAGATATTAATCTTAATACTCAGCACTTTAGGGTCGAACGAGGCTTGGCGCACCAATTCTGTAATGTGCTCAAACGTGTGGTATGGATAGTAGAGCAGAATATCTTGAGCGCGGATGGCATCAAAGGTGTTGTCATAGCCGTCAAAGTCAGCGCAGCGCATTGGTGGCAGAGGTTTATTTTCGAGATAATCCCGACCAACATTAGGGAAGCCGATAAAGTCTTTGAAGTTGTGATAGCGACTGCCCGGGATCAAGCTGTCGTAGTTCGAGATACCCAGCTTATCACAAAGCGTGGTTAACATGTCTTCTGGCATATCGCGCTCGTAAACAAAGCGTACTGGCATCGCTGTTAAACGCTGGCTTACCCCTTCGGACATCTGTTCCAATAGACTGTGTTCTACTTCATGGCTCAGGTCGTATTCTGCGTCGCGGGTCATCTTCATCGCATAGCCGTTGAGCTCGTCATAGTCGAAGAAACCACGGAAGAGTTCGTCAAGGCAATAGCGGATAATGTTATCGAGTAGAATGATGGTCTTGCGGCGTTTGCCTTTTTGCTCTGGCACCATAACAAAGCGAGGCAGGTGATCGGTTGGGATCTCTAAGATCGCATATTGAGAACTGTCGTTGTTTTTAAGGTCGACGACGATATACGCGTACTCATCTTTCAGAAACTGTAAAACGTCAATATCGTCTTTGAGCATAAGTGGGGTGATGTGCGGCAGTACTTCGTTTTTAAAGTACTTTTTAACCCACTTTTGCTGGGCGTCATCAAGCTGAGTTTCATTGACGAGGAAGATGCGTCGACGAGCCATCTCCATGATCAGCTCGTTATACAGTTCATCAAAGCGTTGGTTGAGTTTCAGAGCCTTGCTTTGCATCTTTCCAAGCAGGTGTTTAGAGTTGTCATTGCCACCGCGGTCTTGGTTGATCAAAATACGGCGTTTGACGTCGGCAAAACGAACTTTATAGAACTCATCGAGGTTGTTGGAAAAAATCCCCAAAAAACGGATCCTTTCGACCAGAGGTACCGTTTTATCGGCGGCTTCCTGCAACACGCGCTCATTAAACGATAACCAACTAAGTTCTTTTTCTATATAAAGTTTTTCTGCGCTCATGTACTTAACCACCGACGTTTGGGCTCACTACTGGGAAGCAGCAAAGCGGAATGTAAGATGAATCTTGTCGTGAACCTTAGAGATTGTATATGACATTTTTATTTCAAAAAGCGTGCAACGCGGCACATTTCATTATTTTCAGCACCTTAGATGCTATGTAATATAACTGTCATCTAAACGAAATATTATGTTGAGGCAATTCGTGCATGCTATTCACTTGCCTCTTGTCCTTGCAGGCAAACGCCTGATAACACTCAAACTGCATCATAAGAGAACATTAGTAGATTATGGCAACGGCCAATTTTTCACTTCATACCAAAGATAGAAAACGTCTGATCAAAGATCGTTTGGTGCGTTGGGTCGTCTCATTTGGTGGCTTGAGTGTACTCGCTGGGCTTATCTTCATCTTCGTCTACTTAGCTTATGTCACGCTGCCTTTATTTTCCGATAACGAAGTCACATGGCAGCCCGCTATCAGCACTGAACTCGCAGAAACGCCAGTTTTAATCTTAGTCAGCGATAGCGGCCATGACAGCGTATTTTTCTTTGCTGATGGTGGTTATATCCAGAAGTCGCTTGTTACGGGTGAACAGACTTCACATCGGTTGTCCGATGATATTGTGCGCTTGCAAGCTGTCGATGAAAAAACACTGCTAGCGGTGGATGGTAAAGACCATTACGCCGCACTAAAACCCAAACTGCAGCTGGATCAAAGTAGTGGTGATGCACAGTTGATTGTTCCTGATCTTGATGAAGTGCAGTGGGTCTCGATACCTAGCGCGACTCTGGTCAATGCGGTGGTCAACAAAGGTGAAACTGTCATTGCGAGTATCGATGAGCGCGGCATGCTGCAAGCTAGGTATTCACGCCACGCCACGGAATCAAGCAGTGGTGAGTTCTCTTTAGCTACCTTACCAACCGCGATTGAGGGCGCAAAAGAGTTGGTGGTTACGCCAGATGGTCGCACCTTGTATGTTCGCTCCGGTAATCAGCTGGTGGTGATTAACCGCGATGAACATTCGCTACACGCGCGTGAGGTGGTTGACTTATCGGCGCTGAATGGTGCCAACGTCAGTGCTGTACATTTGTTGTCCGGGGCATATTCGCTGCTGGTGCAATATGACAATCAGCAGGTTTGGCAATGGTTTGATGTATTGACTGAAGGCGAACGTAAACTTACGCCGATTCGCTCATTTCAGTTTGAGGCTGATATTGCTCTGTTAACACCAGAAACCATGAGCAAAGGTTTCACAGTGCTTCTTGCGAGTCCACAGTCGTCCAGCTCGGCGTTCAACAATCTTCATCTACAAAGCGTTTATACGACTAGCGATAAAACTGTCTCGGATAGTCAAATACCTAGCTCCAGCGTGCGTGCTTTCGCCTTATCGAACAACAATCATCATGCGCTGGTGTTATCCGACGATGCGATCCATCGCGCATATCTTCCTAATGAGCACCAAGAGATCTCGCTGAGCGCGTTGTGGCAAAAGGTATGGTACGAAAGCTACCCTGAGCCGGAATTTATTTGGCAAACCACCGCCGCTTCCGATGATTTTGAAGCTAAATACAGTTTGGTACCGATTGCTTTTGGTACCATCAAGGCTGCTCTATTTGCGATGCTGTTCTCTGTGCCGATTGCGGTATTTGGTGCTATTTACACCGCGTACTTTATGTCGTCGAAAATGCGCCGCGTGGTTAAGCCGACCATCGAACTGATGGAAGCACTGCCAACGGTTATCATCGGTTTCTTAGCGGGACTTTGGTTCGCTCCAATCGTAGAGACGCATTTACCGGCGATTTTGCTGTTACTGGTGGCGTTGCCGCTGCTCTCTTTGCTATCTGGCGCGGTGTGGTACGCCATCCCTAAAGCATACACATCCAAGCTGCCGAGCGGTTTGCATCCTTTCACCCTCATACCTGTCATCTTGATTGCCATCTACTTAGCAATGACGTTCTCTAGCGACATGGAAGTGATGCTATTCAATGGTGACGCAAGGGTATTTCTTGCGACTCATGGGATTGATTTCGACCAGCGCAACGCGTTAGTTGTCGGTTTTGCTATGGGCTTTGCAGTTATTCCAACTATTTTCACCATTGCCGAAGATGCCATTTTCTCCGTGCCAAAACACTTGTCTGATGGTTCGTTAGCATTGGGAGCGACACAGTGGCAAACACTGATCTATGTGGTGCTGCTGACCGCTAGCCCCGGCATTTTCTCTGCAGTCATGATGGGACTAGGACGCGCTGTTGGCGAGACGATGATTGTGCTGATGGCAACGGGTAATACGCCGATCCTAGATTGGAATATTTTTGAGGGTATGAGAACGCTGTCGGCCACCATGGCCGTTGAGTTGCCAGAATCAGAAGTTGGCAGCAGTCATTATCGTTTGCTGTTCTTGATCGCGCTCATCTTGTTTAGCTTTACCTTTGTGGTCAACTCACTAGCAGAGTGGGTGAGACAACGACTCCGGGAGAAATACAGTGCGCTTTAATTGTATAGGGGAGTCGGAACATGTTTAAGTGGTTCAAATCTGGATCACCTTGGGTTTGGCTCACAGGTGGTGCGGTCAGCATCAGCTTGATTTCCGTTCTTGGCTTATTGCTGCTTATTGGTTGGCGAGGACTGACGTACTTCTGGCCAGCGCCGCTCTATCAGTGGCAAGATGGCCAAGGTGGGGCATTGATTGGACAAGTCTATTCAAAGACTTGGGTACCCACTTACAATATTCCCAACGCACAGTCGCTGCTACCAAAAGAGATCTTAGAACAGGGTAAGGTAGAGCGCTATAGCATCAAAGTGGCCAATCGAGATTTGTATGGCATCGACTTTGTGTCTCTGCTTTCATCTGAGCTTCATGATGCTCAGACGCCCGCGGAACTCGTGGTGATTGAGCGTACTCGTGGAGGAAACTTCTTTGGTCGTATTCTGGCTCTTAAAGGTGTTGAAGGGCTGCAAGAGACAGCGATTGCCGAGACGTTAACGTTTGAACTTCAGCAGATAGAGCTGATCCGCGATCGTATTGATGGCATTACCGAACGCCGATTAAAAGGACTCAATCACCAACTTGAAGCGCTACGTTTGAAGCAGCGCCGTGATAGCTTGAACGGCGTGCTGACAGAAGAGTTAACGCTTCGCTATCAGCAGCAAAACGCGATCATTCGTGAGCAGCTAAGTCAAACCGACATCGAGCTTGATGAACTAAGGGCTGAATTAGCGAGCAAAACCTTGGTTGTCGAAGATATGCGCGGCGAGCAATTAGAAATCGGCCTCAATCGTGTGCTGGATTTTTGGTATCCGAATCAGATGGGCTACGGCGATAAGCTCTCTCACTGGGGACATCAGGTTTGGAAGTTCTTATCGGATGACCCACGTGAGTCGAACTCTGAAGGCGGCGTGTTCCCAGCTATTTTTGGCACCGTACTGCTGGTGATTATCATGTCGGTCCTGGTGATGCCGCTTGGTGTGCTGGTGGCGGTGTACTTGCACGAGTACGCTGAGAATAATTTACTGACGCGCATGATACGGGTTGGGGTTATCAATTTGGCAGGTGTACCGTCGATTGTTTATGGTGTCTTTGGGTTGGGCTTTTTCGTCTACACCATCGGCGGATCAATCGATTCTCTATTTTATGCTGAGCGTTTACCGGCGCCAACATTTGGAACGCCGGGCCTGCTATGGTCATCGCTGACCTTAGCAATTTTGACGCTGCCGGTGGTGATTGTGGCGACAGAAGAAGGCTTGAATCGTATTCCAACGTCTGCCCGTCATGGCTCTCTGGCGCTTGGTGCTACGCAGTCGGAAACCTTGTGGCGAATCGTATTGCCTATGGCAAGCCCTGCCATCATTACCGGCTTAATCTTAGCGGTTGCTCGCGCGGCGGGTGAGGTAGCACCTTTAATGCTGGTTGGCGTGGTAAAATTGGCCTCCAGTCTACCGGTAGATTCACAGTTTCCGTTTTTACACCTTGAGCGTAAGTTCATGCATCTCGGTTTTCATATTTACGATGTGGGTTTTCAGACATCCAACATTGAAGCGGCGAGACCATTGGTGTACGCCACTTCGTTCTTGTTGGTCACCGTTGTGGTTGGGCTAAACTTAACAGCAATAGCAATACGTAATAACCTGCGCGAAAAATACCGCACATTAGGACAAGATTAATCATGTTTTCTATTAACCAGACTCTGGGCTATCCAACGCCTTTAGATGTGAATAACCTTAGTGATGAGCAAACCGCCATCGCGATTGAAAACTTGAACTTGTACTACGGTGATAAGCAGGCGCTAGATGACGTATCGATGCGCATCCCCAAAGGGCAAGTGACCGCATTTATCGGTCCATCAGGCTGCGGTAAATCGACCTTGTTGCGCTGCATTAATCGAATGAATGATTTGATTGAAGGGTGCACGGTAGAAGGCAAGGTCAAGCTTCATGGTGGCAATATCTATCATCCCAAAGTCGATGTGGCGACGCTGCGCCGCCGCGTAGGCATGGTGTTTCAGCGCCCGAATCCGTTTCCTAAGTCCATCTATGAAAACGTCGTGTATGGACTTAGGCTGCAAGGCATCAAAAACAGTCGCAACCTCGATGATGCAGTTGAGCGCTCTTTACGAGCAGCGGCGCTATGGGATGAGGTCAAAGATCGCCTGCATGAAAACGCATTTGGGTTATCTGGCGGTCAGCAGCAACGATTGGTGATTGCTCGTGCTATCGCTATTGAACCTGAGGTATTGCTGCTGGATGAGCCGACTTCGGCGCTTGATCCCATCTCTACGCTGACTATTGAAGAGCTGATTAACGACCTGAAAACCAAGTATACGGTTGTGATCGTGACCCATAATATGCAGCAAGCGGCTCGAGTGAGTGACCACACGGCGTTCATTCATCTTGGAAAACTGGTAGAGTACGCCGATACAGATACTATATTTACTTCACCGATAGAAAAACAAACCGAAGACTACATCACAGGCCGCTACGGCTGATTGACTGGCTTTAGGGTTACAACAGGAAATTTTCACACATGCATTTTGGTCGTCATATCTCAGGTCAATTTAACGCCGAGCTTGAGTCTATTCGTACCCATGTTCTGACTATGGGAGGCTTAGTTGAGCAGCAATTGTCGTTTGCCATGCAGGCTTTGCATAAAGACGACATAGAGCTTGCCCGCAAAGTGGTAAGAGACGATCACAAAGTCAATGCGATGGAAGTGTCTATCGATGAGGCGTGTACGCGCATCATTGCAAAGCGTCAGCCCACTGCCAAAGACCTGCGTTTGGTGATGGCCATTATCAAAACCATTACTGATTTAGAACGCATTGGTGATGTAGCAACCCGTATCGCACGTGTGGCCATAGAACAGCCTTCAACTAAGCACCAAAAATTCCATGTGTCTTTAGAGCCGCTATGCCGACAAGCCATTGCTATGCTGCACCAAGTGCTTGACGCTTTTGCTCGCATGGACGTTGATGCGGCGGCTGAAGTCTACAAGTTGGATGATAAGTTAGATGCGGAATACGAAGCGGTGGTCCGTCAGCTAATGACGTATATGATGGAAGACCCAAAGAATATCCCTAACATTCTTCAGGTCATGTGGTCAGCGCGCGCTATTGAGCGTGTTGGCGATCGCTGTCAAAATATCTGTGAGTACATTATTTACTTCGTAAAGGGTAAAGATGTACGCCATTTAGATGAAAAGGCCATCAAGGACATATTGTAATCTGTCGTCCGTCGCTGCTATTTAGAAGCGACCAACCACACCAAAGTTTAATGAGAAGTGCGAGCCCATAGAGATGAAGGTGTTGCTCGCACCGAACACGTCATAATCAAAGCCAGTTCTTAGGCCGAAGCTTGGGTTTAGCATATATACGTAACCCGCACTGATGCTAAGTCCATTGGCACTACGATTAAGTAGCTTACTGTTGGTTCGCTTTTCTCCACGATAGTTGGCTAGGCCGATCTCCGCTTGCAGTCCATAGTTTTCACGATCGCTAAACATATGCTGTAGACCTAGACGATAAGAGTCGATGGTCTCGTCATAGCGGTCGGTATCGTAATACTTGCGCGCATAGCTGAAGTAAACTGCATCCATTCCTAGAGCATCCGCGATACCAAGCTGAACGCCAGCACCGTTAAATGCCCCAATCTTGACATCTGGTGAAAGATGGATGCTCTGTGCTTGAGCTTCCGGCGTTAAGGTGGTGAAGGGCAAGGTAGCAAGGATGGTTAGTAGCAGCTTTTTCATGATCATACCTAATAGCAAACAGGAGGAGCGCCGATGTTAGCGGCTCCTGTTTATACTGACTAAGTAGCGTCACTAATAGCTTTGATTAGCCGTGATTATTGGCTTGCTGCGGCAATTTTTCTTTGATGATGGATTCTATCCATTCTGCTTTTGCCGAGTGACGGTTTTTGTTGTGTAAGTAGCCAAGCAGGCGCTTGGTATAGATCTGCCCATCGATTTCCACTTTGATTGAGCGGAGTTGAGGGTAGTTGTGGATTGGAAACAGATTAGAGTGCGGAAGTAGCATATCAGTAGATTCAATCACATCGATTAGGGCTAACAGCATCTCTGAGCGAAACCCCACTTTGGGTGTGTAGCCTTGTTGCTCGAGGATGTGGCTGGCATAGGTGAAGTGATCATTCCAGCCGGGGGAGATAAGTGAAGCCAGTTCGTAACCGACGGAATCTTTAGGTGTGATGAGTGCTTTAGTAATAGGGTGCTCTTGACGTACGATAATGCGCGCTTCTAAATCAAACAGTGGATCGCGAGCGAGCTCTTTGGACAGATGCTCAAGATCGTAATGTACGCCATAGAATACTTCGCCATTACGAATTTTTTCCGCTGTGGTTTGATTCCAGCTGAGTAGCTCCAAATTTAACAATGGCGCTTGCCGCCTAAAAGTGGTGAACAACGCACCAGCAAGGCTTGTCATGACGATAGGAGCTAACGCTATTCGTATTGTCCCAGTAAGTGTCGCAGGATCAAATTCCTCCAGCTGATTGAGCGCCGTTTCTAAACCATCAACAAATGGTGCGATTTTATTCTCAAGATCCAAAGCAAAAGGTGTTGGCTCAAGGCCGCCATGGACTTTGACAAACAGCTCGTCTTCAAACACTATGCGTAGTTTTTGTAGAGCTTGGCTAACAGCAGGCTGTGTGACGTAAAGACGTTCCGCTGCCTTACGTGTATTGCGCTCTTGCAGCAAAATACGGAAGGTTTTTAACAGGTTTAGATCGAGTTGATCAAACAGTTGTGTTGATTCAGTCATAGTTATCCGGCACAAAAGATTGTTCTTCAATAGGCGTTCGCATGTAGCCTTGTTTTTTGATTTCTGGCAAGTCGATCTCTGGGTAGGTGACCTCTTGGTAATCGATTTGGTTGAGTAGATGAGTAATGCAGTTTAATCGTGCGCGTTTTTTGTCATCGGAGGGCACTACCCACCACGGGCACAGTTTCGTATCTGTGTAAGAAAACATGGTGTCTTTGGCCTGTGAGTATTCTGCCCAGCGGTTGCGAGACTCCAAATCCATGGGACTGAATTTCCAACGCTTAATCGGGGTGTTTACTCGCTCTAAAAAACGCTTTTCTTGTTCTTCATCGGATACAGAGAACCAGTACTTGAGAAGAACAATACCGGAGCGAACCAGCATACGTTCAAACTCAGGGCAAGAGCGTAAGAACTCTTGGTACTGCTCATCGCTGCAAAATCCCATGACTTTTTCAACGCCAGCGCGGTTGTACCAGCTGCGATCAAACAGTACGATTTCACCCGCTGCAGGTAAATGAGCCACATAGCGCTGAAAGTACCATTGGGTTTTCTCTTTTTCAGTTGGAGCGGGTAGGGCAGCAATACGACAAACGCGAGGGTTGAGCTTTTCAGTGATGCGCTTGATAACGCCACCTTTTCCTGCAGCGTCGCGACCTTCAAACACCACAACGACTTTAAGCCCTTCTTGTTTCACCCACTCTTGCAGCTTAACCAGCTCGATCTGCAATCGAGCCAGTTCACTTTCATAGAGTTTTTTGTCCATTTTGTTTGTCTTGCCCATAGAAGTCCTTCTCCAATTCTGCTTTCTTTGCTTTTCTTTTATAGAGAGTTTAGCACTTTGGTTACTGCGCGGATTTTGTCGCTATTGGTTACAGGGATCGCGAAATCATCGACATCATCAGCTCCCATTTTGGCTTGCTCAGCGATAAAGTGCATTTTGCTGCTGCGAGAAGATTTGCCTGATAGGTGTACTTCTTGCACTTGGCTGGTGGCAATGATAGCTGCGATGTTATCGGCATTAACTCCGGCACCAGCCATGATTGATATACGGCCATCGGCTTGCTCAACCAGCTTTGCTAACTGGGATGCGCCGTCTAACGCATTGGATGCTAACCCAGAAGTGAGTATTCGCTCACAACCCAGAGCAATCACGTCCTCTAGCGCTTGCTGTGGGTTTTTGCATTGATCAAATGCCCGGTGAAATGTAACACCAAGTTCAAGCTCACGTGCCAGTTTCACTAGGCGAATGGAACGTGGCATGTCGATGTGCCCGTCTTTGTCTAAAAGTCCGAGCACGACCCCTTGCGCGCCATACTTGGCGGCTGTGCGAATGTCTTCTGCCATTATTTCGACATCATCACAGTCATACAAGAAATCGCCCTGGCGAGGTCGAATTATGACGTAGATAGGAATACTCGACGATTGAACGGCTTGTTTGATCAATCCAGCGTTTGGAGTAAGGCCGCCTAAAGCGAGTGACGAACATAACTCAATGCGGGTAGCGCCGCCTGCGATGGCATAAGCGAGTGACTCGATATTGTCGATACAGACTTCAAGTTGGTAGCTCATTTTAATTCTCAATAGAAAGACTGCTATCAATATATCGCTGACCAGGAAATCTGAAAATAAAAAAAGCCCGAGTCGGTGACTCGGGCTTCGTTTTTCGGCTAACTCGTTTCTTCTTCAATGATTGGCGTGCGTTTTCCGCTTTATAGTTGTCCAACCATCAACCCTGGTTTGAGCACAGGGTGAAGGGTCGAATTACTTAGAAAGATCTTCTGCGTGCTCAGATAGGAACGCTGCAACACCTTTTGGAGATGCGTCCATACCTGCTTTGCCTTCTTCCCATTGTGCAGGGCAAACTTCGCCGTGCTTCTGGTGGAAGTTTAGAGCGTCAACCATGCGTAGCATTTCGTCGATGTTACGGCCTAGTGGTAGGTCGTTAACAACTTGGTGACGTACAAGACCGTCTTCGTCGATTAGGAAAGAACCACGGAAAGCAACCCCTGCTTCTGGGTGCTCAACGTCGTACGCTTTGCAGATTTCGTGCTTAACGTCAGCAACTAGTGGGTATTTCACTTGACCGATACCGCCATCTTCGATAGCAGTGTTACGCCATGCGTTGTGAGAGAACTGAGAATCGATAGAAATACCGATAACTTCACAACCTTTAGCTTGGAAATCAGCTAGACGGTTGTCGAATGCAATCAGCTCAGATGGGCAAACGAAAGTGAAGTCTAGTGGGTAGAAGAAAACAACCGCTTTCTTACCTTTAGTGAACTCAGCGAAGTTGAAGTTCTCAACGATGTCACCGTTACCTAGAACAGCTGCTGCAGTAAAGTCTGGGGCTTGACGACCAACTAGTACCATTTTTTTTTGCTCCTAAATAGGGATAATTTCAAACCATTTCGGTTTGGTCCGTGTTTGTACAAGACAAACTATAGTACACATTGTAGTATTGAAAAAAGCGAAAATATTAGATTAATTCCATCGAAAAAAGCGATGAAGCCATACGGTCGATTCCTTTTTTGATATTGGTTAAAAAACAGGCGGTTGAAATGAATAAATGGCCAAGTTTAAAGCAGCTTCATTACCTGGTTACACTTCATGAAACCCGACACTTTAGCGAGGCAGCTGAGCGCTGTTTTGTCAGTCAATCGACCTTGAGTAAGGGAATCCAAAATCTTGAAGAGCTTATCGGTTGCCCTCTTTACGAAAAGAAAGATAAGAAAAGCCCATTAGTCTTTACACAAGCTGGTGAAATGGTGGTGTCTCAGGGCCGTGAGCTGCTGGCTAAAGGTCAGGATCTGATTGAGCTTGGCAACCTTTGCCAAGGTGACGTGATGCAAGGTCAGCTCAAACTGGGCTGCATTCCAACGATCGCTCCTTTCTTGCTGTGTGATTTGGTACAAGAAATCAATGCCCGTTATCCGCAGCTCAACTTACTATTAAGAGAAGATACCACCGCTAATTTGCTGGCGGCGCTGCGCCACGGTGAGTTGGACGTGCTCATTCTTGCGCTGCCAATGGATATCGGTTCGATGGAAAGCTGCATTGTTGGCCACGACCCATTCAAGATGGTAATTAGCCGTAATCAAGCCGACAGTATTCGGGTGCCAATCAAATATGACGACCTACCCGATGAGTCGGTCTTTTTGTTGGAGAACGAGCACTGCCTGACTGAACATGCGGTTTCTGCGTGTAAGCTCACTGAAAAAGAGAAGATCAATCCATTTAGCGCTACGAGTCTACATACTCTAGTGCAAATGGTGGCAAATGGTTTGGGAACCACGTTCATACCACAAATGGCGATTGAGCACGGTTTGCTAGAGAACCAAAACCTCATCGTGATTGAGCCGCCAGGTCAACAGGCTCATCGCGATATTGGTTTGGTATGGCGACCAAGCTCCTCGCGACGAGATTCGTTTTTGCAGCTTGCAGATGTGGTTTCTGAGTTGCTATAGCTCGTTTTCCAAGAAACGACCGAAATTGTACTAGTGAAAGGCACCAGTTTAGGTGCCTTTTTTAGTATTTATTACTGGAGGTTCAAATTATTTTCGGCCAGTGAATCATGGGGATGTTGAATTAGTTTTCAATCATTTCAGTGGCTTGACCATGTGAATTTTACACTGTGACATTTTGAAAAAGTGTTATCAGCCTTGTCAAAGCTAGTCTAGCTAAGTGGAGAGGAGGGCTTGCGACGTTGGCTGATTTATACATTCAGCATGTCACAATGTTCTTTTTGAAATTAATTTACGTAACTTGCAACGAAAGCGGCTTAAAATAGCGCCCTTGATACAGAAAGAGGAAACTATCGAATTCGCAAAAATGCCCACTTTAGAGTTGTAACTCTAAAGTGGGGTGGGGTAATGTAAACAGACGGTTTTGAGGTTTTTAGGCCAATGAAAAAGCAGCGCTTTGTATACTGAGCCATCAAAGAGCTTGCTTGCTCGTTCGCCAGGCTGCTAAAACGGCAGTTCATCACCTGTTGTTTAAAAGCTACAAATGAAAACTGATATTAAACCTGTTTTGAGCACTGCCCTACGTGGTCGAATAAGACCACAGAATGTCGGTAGATTTGAGCGGCGTCAGCCGCTTCTTTTTTCTACGTTTATCCTAACGCTACGCCATACCCTACAGACTGACGCTTTCGCTATCACCTTCGGATTGAATCTCTTCTGGCTCGCTATCTTCTTGCAGCTCTAATAGGTTGATTGCAATTGCGACAAAGTCACTGTCTGTGATAATGCCGACCAGTTGTTTGTTATGTACTACAGGTAAGCAACCGACCTTATGTTTTTGCATATATAGGGCGCTTTCTTTCAAACCCGCTCGTGGTTCTGCGGTCATAATGTTGGTGTACATGACTTCGCTAAGTGGTGTCGACAGAGTATAAGACTGAACGCTGGGTATTTTCTGCAAGATAGATTCTTGCGCCGCGAGAACGTCACGTTGTGAAACAATGCCTAGCAGATGACGTTCGGCATCGACGATGGGAATATGGCGAATATCGAGCGCTTCCATCATGTGTTTAGCGTCGGCTAGTGAGTGAGACCGCAATAGGGTGTGAGGGTTGCGAGTCATCATATCTTGGACCTTAATCATATGGCCTCCAACTCGTGCTGTTTGTGTACTTTAACTATAGAATTTTTCACGGATTAAATCTGAGATTAACATCGGTTTTTGCCGTTCAACTCACAAAATATCCCTATTTACAAAGTGGTTTAAATGGCGCTTGGTAAATCACGGGATAACTGGTCACAAACGTCGGTTCAGCTTGCTATTCCAACGGGTCACTTTATACTATGCGGCTGCGAATTTTTTCGCCGTTTTAGTCGCTTAATAAAGAAGATTGGTGTTATGCAAGTTTCAGATTTTCACTTCGAATTACCTGATGAGCTGATTGCTCGTTACCCAAAGGCAGAGCGCAGCTCAAGCCGACTGCTTCAATTGACCGGTAACACGGGTGAAGTTGTAGATGGAAACTTCACGGATATCGTCAGCCAAGTGCAGCCTGGTGACCTTCTTGTGTTCAACAACACACGCGTTATTCCGGCACGTATGTTCGGTCGCAAAGCCTCTGGCGGTAAGCTAGAAGTACTGGTAGAGCGTATGCTTGATGACAAGCGCGTTCTTGCGCATGTACGTTGTTCAAAATCACCAAAACCAGGTACTGAACTATTTTTGGGTGAAAACGACGAATACCAAGCGATTATGACGGCACGTCACGATGCATTGTTTGAAATTGAAATGCAGTCTGACAAGACAGTGCTTGAGATCCTAAATGATGTTGGCCACATGCCATTGCCGCCTTACATCGATCGCCCGGATGAAGATACAGATAAAGAGCGCTACCAAACGGTTTATAACGAAAAGCCAGGCGCGGTTGCCGCTCCAACGGCAGGTCTTCACTTTGATGACAGTGTTCTCGAGCAGATTAAAGCGAAAGGTGCCAACTTTGCGTATGTGACGCTTCACGTTGGTGCTGGTACATTCCAGCCAGTTCGCGTTGAAAATATCCATGACCACCACATGCATGCAGAGTACGTGGAAGTACCTCAAGACGTGGTGGATGCGATTGCAGAGACCAAAGCGAACGGCGGCCGTATCATTGCAGTGGGTACCACCTCAGTACGTTCACTTGAGAGTGCAGCACAAGATGCATTGGAAAATGGTACCGAGCTGGTGCCTTTCTTTGGTGATACCGAGATTTTCATCTTCCCAGGCTATGAGTATCAGCTGGTGGATTGTCTCGTGACCAACTTCCATCTACCAGAATCAACGCTGATCATGCTGGTGAGTGCGTTTGCAGGCTATAACAATGTCATGAATGCCTACCAACATGCGGTAGAGCAAAAATATCGCTTCTTTAGCTACGGTGATGCGATGTTCATTACCAAGAAGACGGCGTAATTAACGCCTGTAGCGAGCGACAGTTTTTATTTCACTCAAGGACTCAGTGGAATACGGTAGGGAACACCAAAACCTTTCGCCGAACGAGTTATGTTGGGCGGGCGGATCTAAGTGCGGCAAGCTACGCTTGTTAGTGCGTTTTAAGATTGAGTCAGACTGTGTCTCTGGCAATTTGGAGGCTTCGTGAAATTACAATACGAACTTAAGAAAAAAGATGGCCATGCTCGTCGTGGTCAGTTGACGTTTGAACGCGGTACAGTACAAACCCCAGCATTTATGCCAGTGGGTACGTACGGTACAGTTAAAGGTATGACACCTGAAGAAGTCCGCGGCACAGGTGCCGAAATTCTTCTTGGTAATACTTTCCACCTATGGCTTCGCCCAGGTCAAGAAATCATGAAGCTGCATGGTGACTTGCACGACTTCATGAACTGGCATGGTCCTATCCTGACTGATTCAGGTGGCTTCCAGGTATTCAGTCTTGGTGATATCCGTAAGATCACAGAAGAGGGTGTGCATTTCCGTAACCCTGTAAACGGTGACCGTATTTTCATGGATGCAGAAAAATCGATGGAAATCCAAAAAGATCTTGGCTCTGATGTGGTGATGATCTTTGACGAGTGTACACCATACCCAGCGACTCACGCAGAAGCGAAGAAGTCGATGGAAATGTCACTACGTTGGGCACAGCGTTCTCGTGATCACTTCGACAAGCTAGAAAACGAAAACTCGCTGTTTGGCATCGTTCAGGGTAGCGTATACGAAGACTTGCGTGATGTATCGGTAAAAGGCCTGACTGACATCGGCTTCGATGGCTATGCAGTTGGTGGCCTTGCTGTTGGTGAGCCAAAAGAAGAAATGCATCGCGTTCTTGAGTTTACAACACCTAAGCTGCCCGAAGACAAACCACGCTATCTAATGGGTGTAGGTAAACCTGAAGACTTAGTTGAAGGTGTTCGCCGTGGTATCGACATGTTCGACTGTGTAATGCCAACGCGTAACGCACGTAACGGCCACTTATTCGTGACTGGCGGTGTGATTAAGATTCGTAACGCGACAAACAAAACAGACATAGGTCCGCTAGACGAGAACTGTGATTGCTACACCTGTCAGAATTACTCGAAAGCGTATCTACATCACCTAGATCGCTGTAACGAAATCTTGGGTGCACGTTTAAACACCATTCACAACCTGCGTCATTATCAAATGCTGATGGAAAGTATCCGTAAGGCGATTGATGAAGACCGTTTTGAGCAGTTTGTGGAAGAGTTTTACGCACGTCGCAACCGCGAAGTGCCACCACTAGATATGAAGGTCGACGCTCAATAGTTGGCTAAATAGTCGGCTATCCCTGCAATAGGTAACAAATCCTAGCTCTGGGTCACACTTTTTGTGCCTCTAAGCGAATAAGAAACATTGAGTTACCGTTTGCTTCTTGAAAAGATAGGGGGATAGCCCAATTTTGGATATGTATTTACATTAAAGAGGATGTTCTCCGATGAGTTTGATCTCTGCAGCTCACGCAGCTGAAGCAGCACCACAAGGTGGCGGTTTCGAAATGCTAATCATGCTAGGCATGTTCGCGGTAATTTTTTACTTCATGATTTACCGCCCACAAGCGAAGCGTGCAAAAGAGCACAAAAACCTAATGGCTTCTATGGGTAAGGGCGATGAAGTCCTAACTAACGGCGGTCTAATTGGTAAAATCACAAAAATCGCTGAAGACAACGACTACATTGCTATCGCACTAAACGACAACAATGAAGTAGTTATCAAGAAAGACTTCATTACTGCAGTGCTACCAAAAGGTACGCTGAAGTCTCTATAAAACAGCTATAGGATCTCGCTGTGCTAAATCGTTACCCTTTGTGGAAGTACCTGATGGTGATATTCGCCATTGCGGCAGCGGCGTTATACGCACTTCCCAATCTATACGGTGAAGATCCGGCTATTCAAATTACAGGGGCGCGTGGCGCCTCTGTTGATATGTCGACGCTGGATACTGTCACTAAAGCTCTTGATGAAGAGCAACTCTCTCATAAGTCCATTGCACTAGAAAATGGCTCCATTCTTGTTCGTTTTACTGACACTGATACTCAAATTAGTGCTCGTGATATCATCAGTGAAGCGCTAGGCAAAGATTCAATCGTTGCTCTTAACCTTGCCCCAGCTACTCCTGATTGGCTTGAGTCTATTGGCGCTGCGCCAATGAAACTCGGTCTTGACCTTCGTGGTGGTGTTCACTTCTTGATGGAAGTCGACATGGATGCAGCGATGGAAAAGCTGGTAGGTCAGCAAGAAGAAGGCTTCAGAAGCGATCTTCGTGAAGAGCGTATTCGTTATCGTTCTATCAGACCTGCAGGCAAAGATGGCGTAGAAGTATTACTTCGTGATGCTGAACAGCTTGCCGAAGCGAAGACGGTTCTTGAGTCAAAGTATCCAGATATGGACTTCTCAGATTCTGATTCAAACGGTCGCTTTGCTCTTGTCGCTAAATTCAAAGAAACTCGCCTTCAAGAAATTCGTAACTACGCCGTAGAGCAGAACATCACTATTCTACGTAATCGTGTAAACGAACTAGGTGTGGCAGAGCCATTAGTTCAGCGTCAAGGTGCGAGTCGCATCGTGGTTGAGCTACCGGGTGTTCAAGACACTGCGCGCGCGAAAGAAATTTTGGGTGCAACTGCAACACTAGAATTCCGTGAAGTTGACAGCTCGGCTGACTTAGCTGCGGCAGCAAGTGGTCGTGCGCCAGCGGGTAGCGAGATTAAGCTGGATCGTGACGGTCGTCCGGTTGTGCTTAAGAAGCGCGTTATCCTAGGCGGTGCGAGCATTACAGATGCAAGCTCTAGCGCAGACGAATACGGTCGCCCACAAGTTAACATCTCACTAGATAGTGAAGGTGGTAACAAGATGGCTGCGTTCTCTCGTCAGAACATCGGTAAGCTGATGGCAACTGTTTTCGCTGAATATAAAGACAGCGGCAAACGCACGCCAGAAGGCAAAGTTATCCTTGATAAGCATGAAGAAGTGATCAACCAAGCGACAATTCAGTCGGCACTTGGTCGTAACTTCCGTATCACGGGTATCGATTCTGCTGCTGAAGCGCATAACCTAGCACTACTGCTTCGTGCTGGTGCGTTGATCGCGCCTATTTCTATCGTTGAAGAGCGTACTATTGGTCCATCAATGGGTCAGCAAAACATCGATATGGGTATTAAAGCGTGTATCACAGGTATGATTGCCGTGATGCTATTTACGCTGGTTTACTACCGTCGATTTGGTCTGTTTGCCAACATGGCATTGATGGCGAACATCGTTCTTATCGTTGGTGTGATGTCGATGATTCCAGGTGCGACGATGACGCTGCCAGGTATCGCAGGTATCGTACTGACAGTCGGTATGGCGGTGGATGCGAACGTTCTGATCTTTGAGCGAATACGTGAAGAGCTTAAAGAGGGCCGTAATCCTCAACAAGCGATTCACCAAGGCTATGCTAACGCATTCAGTACCATCGCCGATGCGAATATCACCACCTTGATTACAGCGATCATTCTATTTGCTGTGGGTACAGGTGCGATCAAAGGCTTCGCGGTAACACTGTCTATCGGTATTCTTACTTCTATGTTTACAGCCATCATAGGTACACGTTGTCTCGTGAACCTGGTTTATGGCGGTAAACGTATCAACAAATTGTCGATCTAAGGGTTAGTTATGTTTCAGATAATGAAAGCAGACAAAACGATCGACTTTATGCGTTGGTCAAAAGTTGCGTTCGTTCTATCCATTGTGATGATCGGTGCGGCTATTTTTACACTGTCGACGAAGTGGCTTAACTGGGGTCTAGACTTTACTGGCGGTACACTTATCGAGGTAGGCTTTGAACAGCCAGCAAACCTTGAGGAAGTTCGTTCAGCATTAGATGCGAAAGGCTTTGGCGATGCCACGGTACAGAACTTCGGTTCTGCTCGTGATGTTATGGTTCGTCTGCGTCCTCGTGATGACATGCAAGCAGAAGCGCTGGGTAATCAGATCCTAGATGCTATTCGCGTGGGCACGGGTGAAGACGTTGAAATGCGTCGTATCGAGTTCGTTGGTCCAAACGTAGGTGATGAGCTTACAGAAGCGGGCGGTCTTGCGATCCTTGTGTCGCTCATCTGTATCTTGATCTACGTATCAGTGCGATTTGAATGGCGTTTGGCGGCGGGTGCGGTACTCGCACTAGCACACGACGTTATCATCACGCTAGGCATTTTCTCGCTTATGCAGATTGAAGTTGATTTGACGATTGTCGCAGCACTTCTGACGGTTGTCGGTTACTCACTCAACGATACCATTGTTGTGTTTGACCGTATCCGTGAAAACTTCCGCAAAATGCGTAAAGGTGAGCCAGCTGACATTATGAATAGTTCAATCACGCAAACGCTAAGCCGTACCTTGATTACGTCTGGTACTACCTTGTTTGTAGTTATCGCGCTGTTTACTCAAGGTGGTGCGATGATTCACGGCTTTGCGACTGCATTGCTGTTGGGTATCACGGTTGGTACTTACTCTTCTATCTACGTGGCATCTGCGCTAGCTCTGAAACTGGGTATCCAGAAAGAGCACCTAATGCCGCCACAGATTGAAAAAGAAGGCGCTGAATTTGATGAGGTGCCATAAGGCAGATTGTTGGATTTGACAATATTGATAAAGCCACTCGAAAGAGTGGCTTTTTTTGTCAGCGATAGTGAGCCTACAGATTGAATATCACATTACCCTAGGTACAAAACAAAAAAATCCCGACCAGAGGTCGGGATTTCGAATTCAGCTGTGACGGGCTGTACTTTCTTTATCAGAACTATTTAAGCTGTAAAGAATTACTTAAGGATAGCTTCGTTACCGTTTTCACGGATATGTTTTAGCATCGCTTTTACGCCGCGTGCGCTTGAAGCAACAACGTTACCAGACTTCATGTACTCTGTACCGCCAGAGAAGTCAGTCACGATAGCACCAGCTTCACGAGCAATCAGTTCGCCTGCTGCCATGTCCCATGGTTTTAGACCAAGCTCGAAGTAACCGTCTAGACGACCTGCTGCAACGTAACATAGGTCTAGAGCTGCAGAACCAGCACGACGGAAGTCAGAGCACTCGTTGAACATAGAAGACATGATCTTGAAGTAGCTTTCAGAGTGTTGCTTCTGTTTGAATGGGAAGCCAGTACCGATAACAGTACCTTTGATATCTTTAAGCTGAGTTACACGAATACGTGCATTGTTAAGCTGAGCGCCAGCACCGCGTTGTGCAGTGAAAAGCTCGTTAACCATTGGGTCGTAAACACACGCTACTTCTGTTTTACCTTTGATGCGAACTGCAATAGATACAGCAAAAGCAGGAATGCCTCGAACGAAATTATTAGTGCCATCCAGTGGGTCGATGATCCATTGTACGTCACTATCTTTACCTTCAATGAGTCCACCCTCTTCAGCAATGATGCTGTGATCTGGGTATGAAGCTTGGATAGTGCTGATGATGATTGCTTCGGCGTCTTTGTCTACGTTAGTAACGAAGTCATTAGTGCCTTTCTGTACTGACTCAATCTTGTCAGTGTTTTCTAGTGATTTAGCAATATGGTTGCCCGCTTTACGCGCTGCGCGTATAGCGATGTTTAGCATTGGATGCATACGAATTTTCCCAACGGATGTTAAAGAACAAAAAGCGGCGCGAAGTATACCAAAGATTTGGCAAAAGGGAAGTGGTTATTTTTTGTGCTGTTGATTTTATGAATAGAAAGATCCTGACTACTTCAGTCAAGATTATGTTACCATTCTGCGATTGTGTAAAATGAGTGCAACGTGACAATGCTAGACAACGTAAAAATCGTCCTGGTGGGGACTTCTCATTCTGGAAATATCGGTTCGGCAGCTCGAGCGATGAAGGTGATGGGACTGAGCCAGATGGTGCTGGTGGACCCTCAATGTGAGGTCGATTCACAAGCGGTTGCGTTGGCTGCGGGTGCGAGTGATATAGCATTAGGTGCAAAAATCGTTTCGACTTTAGAAGAAGCGGTGGAAGATTGTGGTCTTGTTGTTGGTTCTAGTGCACGCTCGCGCACTTTAGATTGGCCAATGATTGAGCCAAGAGAGTGTGGTAAGAAATTTGCGGTCGAAGGAGAAAAGCATTCGGTGGCTTTGGTATTTGGGCGCGAACGCACCGGATTAACCAATGACGAGCTGCAGCTGTGTCATTACCATACGTGTATTCCTGCGAACCCAGAGTACAGCTCGCTCAATCTTGCTATGGCGGTGCAAACACTGAGCTATGAAGTTAGAGTTGCGCATTTAGAGCGAGAAGCTCAGCAGTACTCAGAGCCAAGTGAAATCGATTATCCACGTCATAAAGAACTGGAATTGTTCTACCAACACCTTGAAAAAGTCATCACTGATACCCAGTTTATCTCGAAGGAGAAGCCGGGGCTTGTCATGAATAAGTTGCGAAGAATGTTTAGTCGAGCACGTCCTGAAACTACGGAAATCAATACATTGCGCGGCATTTTGACCTCCGTTGAAAAAACGATAGGGGTTAAAAAATAACCACTTCTTTTGTTGGGTTAAATACCTGAGTATTTTAGTCAATTAAATACTTGACTAAAATACTCAGGTATGGAAATATTTATGCCACATAATCAATGTGGATAGTGTGATATGAGACTTACATCCAAAGGAAGATATGCAGTAACGGCGATGCTTGATGTCGCACTGCACTCACAGCAAAGCCCAGTACCTCTAGCGGACATCTCAGAACGTCAAGGTATCTCTTTGTCTTACCTAGAACAGTTGTTCTCCAAACTTCGCAAAGCGGGCTTGGTGGCGAGTGTTCGT
This sequence comes from Vibrio sp. CB1-5, assembly GCF_059412285.1. Classification (NCBI taxonomy): domain Bacteria; kingdom Pseudomonadati; phylum Pseudomonadota; class Gammaproteobacteria; order Vibrionales; family Vibrionaceae; genus Vibrio; species Vibrio sp. CB1-5. The sequence continues at coordinate 30,699 of NZ_JBJHPB010000039.1, forward strand.
GGTCCAGGTGGTGGTTACCGCTTAGGTGCAGAAGCCAACGAGATTTCAATCGGTACTGTCATCGCTGCAGTTGATGAGTCCGTTGATGCAACAAAATGCGCTGGCAAAGGAGATTGCCAAGGTGGTACACGTTGCCTCACACATACACTTTGGAGAGATTTAAGCTCTCGCATCAGTGACTTCCTAAACAACATCACTCTTGGTGAGCTGATGGTAGATAACGAAGTATTAGAAATTTCAGACCGACAAGACGTAGATCTCGCGGTAAATCATGGGTTCTCAAGAAAAAGTACAAGCACCGCACCCATCGGAATCAATGTTCGCTCGTAGTAGTGTCGCTTATACATTGGAGTAAAGAATGAAACTGCCTATTTATCTAGACTACTCTGCCACTTGCCCTGTCGATCCAAGGGTTGCAGAAAAAATGGTTCAATACATGACAATGGACGGTACCTTTGGTAACCCAGCGTCACGTTCTCACCGTTTTGGTTGGCAAGCAGAAGAAGCAGTAGATAACGCTCGTGAACAGATCGCTGATCTGTTGAACGCAGACCCTCGCGAAGTCGTATTTACGTCTGGCGCTACTGAGTCTGACAACCTTGCTATTAAAGGTGCTGCGCACTTCTACAGCAAGAAAGGTAAGCACATCATCACGGTTAAAACTGAGCACAAAGCGGTTCTTGACCCATGCCGTCAGCTTGAGCGTGAAGGCTTCGAAGTGACCTACCTCGAGCCAGAATCAAACGGTATTGTTGACCTAGCTAAGCTAGAAGCGGCAATGCGTGAAGACACAGTACTTGTGTCAATCATGCACGTAAACAACGAAATCGGTGTTGTACAAGACATTACTGCTATCGGCGAGCTTTGCCGTAGTAAGAAAATCGTATTCCACGTAGACGCAGCGCAATCTGCAGGAAAGCTGCCTATCGACGTTCAAGAAATGAAAGTCGACTTGATTTCACTGTCTGCTCACAAAGTATACGGCCCTAAAGGTATTGGTGCGCTTTACGTACGTCGTAAGCCACGCATTCGTCTAGAAGCGCAAATGCACGGTGGTGGTCATGAGCGTGGTTTCCGCTCGGGCACACTACCTACTCACCAAATCGTGGGTATGGGTGAAGCCTTTGCTGTAGCTAAGCAAGACATGCAGAAAGACTACGACCACGCAAAAACATTGCGTGACCGTCTACTTAACGGCGTTAAAGATCTTGAAGCCGTGACAGTCAATGGTGACCTTGAGCAGCGGGTTCCGCACAACCTAAACGTAAGCTTTGCGTTCGTTGAAGGTGAGTCGCTACTGATGTCGCTTAAAGACTTGGCCGTATCTTCTGGTTCTGCATGTACTTCAGCAAGTCTAGAGCCTTCTTATGTACTGCGTGCACTAGGCCTAAATGATGAGCTAGCACACAGCTCGGTACGTTTCTCATTTGGTCGATTCACCACTGAAGAAGACATCGACTTTGCGATTGAGCAGATCAGAACAGCAGTAAACAAATTACGTGACATGTCTCCTCTATGGGATATGTATAAAGAAGGGATTGACCTAGACACGGTTGAGTGGGCACACCACTAATCTCACGGAAGTAGAGGATTCGAGGAAGTTATTATGGCGTATAGTGAAAAAGTAATTGACCACTATGAGAACCCACGCAACGTAGGTTCATTTGATAAGAATGATCCGGCTGTGGGCAGTGGTATGGTTGGCGCACCAGCTTGTGGTGACGTAATGAAACTGCAGATCAAGGTGACACCAGAAGGTATCATTGAAGATGCTAAGTTTAAGACCTACGGCTGTGGTTCAGCGATCGCATCAAGCTCACTAGTTACAGAGTGGGTGAAAGGCAAGTCTATTGACGAAGCCGCAGCGATCAAGAACTCTGAAATTGCAGAAGAGCTAGAGTTGCCACCAGTGAAAGTTCACTGCTCAATTCTTGCTGAAGATGCAATCAAAGCAGCGGTTGCTGACTACAAGAAGAAGCACGACTAAACTGCTTGGATAACCAAGCCCTTTAGCTTTATTAAGACACAGTATCATCAAGAGAAACGAACAAAGGTTGTAGTATGGCCATCTCAATGACAGACGCAGCAGCGAGCCGAGTTAAGACATTTTTAGATAATCGCGGCAAAGGTATTGGATTACGCCTAGGTGTAAAGACCACGGGTTGTTCTGGTATGGCTTACGTTCTTGAGTTCGTTGATGATCTGGATGAAGGTGATTCAGTGTTTGAGCACTCAGGTGTGAAAGTGATCATCGACGCTAAGAGCTTGGTTTATCTCGATGGCACAGAGCTCGATTATGTAAAAGAAGGCTTGAACGAAGGTTTTGAGTTCAACAACCCGAATGCGAAAGGCGAGTGTGGTTGTGGTGAAAGCTTTAATGTTTAACCTTTGACGAGCTTGGCTGTGATATCGGCCAAGCTCATTAATTGCGAGTCAATGCTATGAACCATTTCGAATTATTTGGGCTACCTGTTCAGTTTCAGTTGGACGGTAGCCTTCTTTCTTCTCAGTTCCGAGAACTGCAAAAACGCTTTCACCCAGACAACTTTGCCACTGCCTCTGAGCGCGACCGCTTACTTGCAGTGCAAAAGGCAGCGCAAATTAATGATGCCTACGAAGTGCTTAAAAAGCCTATCTCTCGCGCCGAATACCTATTGGCCGAAAATGGTGTCGATATTCGTGCTGAGCAGCAAACATTGCAAGATCCACTGTTCTTAATGGAACAGATGGAACTTCGAGAAGAATTGGAAGATCTCGCGTCTTCAAGTGACCCTGAATTAGAACTTTTTGACTTTGAAGCCAAGGTCAGCAAAATGTTCAAGGTACAGCTATCAGAGTTAGAAGGTCAGCTTTCCAAAGGCGAATGGCCAGTCGCTGCTGATAGCGTTAGAAAACTAAAATTTATCGCCAAGTTGCAAAGTGAAATAGAACAGCTAGAAGATAAGCTGCTTGGTTAATGGAAGCTCCCAAGGATATTTGAATGGCATTACTTCAAATCGCAGAGCCGGGTCAAAGCTCCGCGCCACACGAACATAAACTGGCGGCGGGCATCGACCTAGGTACGACCAACTCCCTTGTCGCGACAGTAAGAAGTGGTGAAGCCGCGACATTACCAGATGCCAACGGCAATAAGATCCTCCCATCAGCGGTTCGCTATGCGGATGACAGTATCACAGTCGGTATTGACGCTCGTGACAACGCAGCACTCGATCCTGTTAACACCATCATTTCTGTGAAACGCCTACTCGGCCGCTCACTTACAGACGTTCAGGCTCGTTACCCGTCAATGCCATATTCGCTAACAGAAAGTGATAATGGTCTACCTGTTCTGCAAACCGCAGGCGGCGCCAAGAACCCGATTCAAGTTTCTTCTGACATTCTTAAAACGCTTGGTAAGCGTGCAGAAGAGTCCCTTGGTGGCGAGCTGGCTGGTGTGGTGATTACCGTTCCGGCGTATTTCGATGATGCACAGCGTCAAGGCACCAAAGATGCGGCCAACCTAGCGGGTATGCATGTATTGCGTCTTCTTAACGAACCGACTGCAGCAGCCATTGCTTATGGTCTAGATAGTGGTCAAGAAGGCGTGATTGCGGTTTACGATTTAGGTGGTGGTACCTTCGATATCTCTATCCTGCGTTTATCTCGCGGTGTATTTGAAGTGCTAGCAACTGGCGGTGATTCAGCGCTGGGTGGTGATGATTTTGACCATCTCGTTGCCGACTACTTACAGCAACAAGCAGGCAAATCAGAGCTTAACGCTCATGAGCAACGTGAACTGCTCGATGCAGCCACACAAGCAAAAATCGACCTGAGCCAAAATGATGTTGCGGCTGTCAACGTTCTCGGCTGGCAGGGTGAACTGACGAAAGCTCAGTTTGAAGACCTCATTCGTCCGCTTGTGAAAAAGACACTGCTTTCATGCCGCCGTGCATTGAAAGATGCTGAAGTCGATGCAGAAGACGTTCTAGAAGCTGTCATGGTTGGCGGTTCAACTCGCACTCCATTGGTTCGTGACATGGTTGGCGACTTCTTTGGTAAAACACCGCTGACAAATATCAACCCAGATGAAGTAGTAGCGATTGGTGCAGCGATTCAAGCGGACATTCTTGCAGGTAATAAACCTGACTCAGAGATGTTGCTGTTGGATGTTCTTCCTCTGTCTTTGGGTATTGAAACTATGGGTGGTTTGGTCGAGAAGATTGTTCCACGCAACACTACAATTCCAGTGGCACGCGCTCAAGAATTTACCACATTCAAAGACGGCCAAACGGCGATGTCCGTGCACGTAGTGCAAGGTGAACGTGAGATGGTGGACGACTGCCGCTCACTGGCTCGTTTCTCACTAAAAGGCATTCCTCCAATGGCAGCGGGTGCTGCGCACATTCGCGTGACGTACCAAGTTGATGCGGACGGTCTGCTGTCTGTTACCGCGATGGAAAAGAGCACGGGTGTTCAGTCGGAAATTCAGGTGAAGCCATCTTACGGGCTCAGCGATGACGAAGTCACCAACATGCTCAAAGACTCGATGACCTACGCTAAAGACGATATGTTAGCGCGTGCTCTAGCCGAGCAACGCGTAGAGGCTGACCGTGTTATCGAAGGCCTTATCGCTGCGATGCAAGCGGACGGCGATGTACTTCTAAACGAAGAAGAAAAACAGGCATTGGTTAAAGCGATTGAAGCTCTGATTGAACTTCGCAATGGCGATGACGCCGATGCTATTGAACAAGGTATTAAAGACACTGACAAGGCGAGCCAAGAGTTTGCATCACGTCGAATGGACAAATCCATCCGTGAAGCATTGGCGGGTCAATCAGTTGATAACATTTAGATCGAGGACTAAGTAGTCATGCCAAAAATTGTTGTTCTGCCCCATGAAGATCTCTGCCCAGAAGGTGCAGTATTAGAGGCAAATGAAGGCGAAACTGTATTAGACGTAGCGCTAAAGAACGGTATTGGAATTGAGCACGCTTGTGAAAAGTCGTGTGCATGTACCACTTGTCACGTCATCATCCGTGAAGGCTTTGATTCACTAGAAGAGAGTGAAGAACTTGAAGACGATATGCTGGATAAAGCATGGGGTCTAGAGCCTGAATCGCGTTTGGGCTGCCAAGCGATCGTTGCGGATGAAGATCTTGTGGTAGAAATCCCGAAATACACACTAAACCACGCATCTGAAGATCACTAATTAACTGGAGGATTCATGAGCTTAAAATGGACTGATTCTCGTGATATCGCTATCGAGCTGTGCGATCAATTTCCAGAAACTGACCCGAAAACGGTCCGTTTCACTGACCTGCATAAATGGATTACAGACTTAGAAGATTTTGACGATGATGCCAATCGCTCCAACGAAAAAATCCTCGAAGCTGTGATTTTGTGCTGGATGGACGAGTACGATTAAACAGACACACTAGTTAGTTATATAAAAACGGGCCTTTGGCCCGTTTTTTTGTCGCACCATGTTACATTGTTATTAATTCCCATGGTGCAGTCATTGGTATTGTCTCTACATAGTGATAACATCATTTTATATACAGAATGCGACACAGCAGCTGAACTGCAATAGGCAAGCTGCAATAATTAGATTTAAGACAAGGAGAGACCATGTCTAGCACAATGTCGGTATTTATTAGCCAAGAAGCGGCAGCGCCACAATGGGGCGAAAAGGCTATCATTTCTTTCTCAGAGCAAGGTGCGACGATCCACATCGGTGAAGGTCACGATCTTGGCGCGATTCAACGCGCAGCTCGCAAGTTAGACTCACAAGGCATTTCAAACGCCACACTTGCAGGCGAAGGCTGGGATTTAGAGTCTTCTTGGGCATTCTACCAAGGTTACCGCAACTCAAAGAAAAGCACTCAAGTCGAGCTTGCTGAACTAAACGAGCTAGATAAGAAAGAGTTAGACGCGCGCATCAAAGCGTCTGACTGGACGCGTGACATCATCAATAAAAGTGCAGAAGAAGTAGCGCCACGTCAACTAGCAACAATGGCAGCAGAATTCGTTAAGTCAGCGGCTCCAGAGCACGTGACTTACCGCATCGTTAAAGACAAAGATCTACTTACCGAAGGTTGGGAAGGCATTTTCGCTGTTGGTCGTGGCTCTGAGCGCACCTCTGCGATGCTGCAACTGGACTACAACCCAACTGGTGATGAAAACGCGCCGGTATTTGCTTGTTTAGTGGGTAAGGGCATTACCTTTGATTCAGGTGGTTACAGCCTAAAACCGTCGAACTTTATGACGGCAATGAAAGCGGATATGGGCGGTGCGGGTACCATTACTGGTGGTCTAGGTCTTGCTATCATGCGTGGCCTAAACAAGCGTGTAAAACTGATCCTATGTTGTGCTGAAAATATGGTATCGGGTCGTGCGCTTAAGTTAGGTGATGTGATTACCTATAAAAATGGTAAGACAGTAGAAATCATGAATACCGACGCGGAAGGTCGCTTAGTGCTGGCGGATGGTCTTATCTACGCAAGTGAACAAAATCCAGAGCTTATCATCGACTGTGCGACGCTTACAGGCGCAGCTAAAAACGCGCTTGGCAATGATTACCACGCCATTATGTCATTTGATGACGAGTTAACGCATCAAGCACTGACCAATGCGAACCAAGAGAAAGAAGGCCTATGGCCACTTCCATTAGCGGACTTCCACCGCGGTATGTTGCCATCAAACTTTGCTGATTTATCCAACATCAGCAGTGGTGACTACTCTCCAGGTGCAAGCACGGCTGCGGCATTCTTGTCTTACTTTGTGGAAGACTATAAGAAAGGTTGGTTACACTTCGATTGCGCTGGTACTTACCGTAAGTCTGGAAACGACAAATGGTCTGCAGGCGCGACGGGTATGGGTGTGCGCACGCTCGCTCGTTTGCTAACGGAGCAGGCTGACAAGTAATTCAAGCAACTTATTACTAATAAAAGAACAACACGAAAGAAAAGGAACACTAATGGCCCTAGAAAGAACATTCTCTATCGTTAAACCGGATGCAGTTAAGCGTAATTTGATTGGTGAGATCTATCACCGTATCGAAAAAGCAGGTCTGTCTATCATCGCAGCTAAGATGGTTCATCTTACCGATGAGCAAGCAAAAGGCTTTTACGCTGAGCATGAAGGTAAACCGTTTTTCGATGATCTTCGTGCATTCATGACCTCTGGCCCAATCATGGTTCAAGTGCTGGAAGGTGAAGATGCGATTTGTCGCTACCGTGAGCTAATGGGCAAAACAAACCCAGAAGAAGCAGCTTGTGGCACTATCCGCGCAGACTATGCGCTAAGCATGCGCCATAACTCTGTACACGGTTCAGATAGCCCAGAGTCAGCAGCACGTGAGATTGAGTTTTTCTTTCCACAGTCAGAGATTTGTCCTCGTTAATTGAGTGTCAAAGATAACCAAAAGGAGGCATAGCCTCCTTTTTTGTTTGCCCAGCGAAGCTGGCAAACCCGTCAGGTTGAAAGAAACCTGA
>NZ_JBJHPB010000040.1:0-34994 GCF_059412285.1 Vibrio sp. CB1-5
TTCGGCTAGAGCCACCTCGACATGCTTACGCAAGCTATGCTCCCGTAAGCTCACTAACGTGTACACACTGGCGCTATTATCTGGCAAAGGTGTAGACGGGATCGTAATCGTTCTTTCTGGTGCAAATGGACCTGAGCCATCATTGAGTATTTGAACATACTGATACTCAGCATTTATCGAGACGTTGCTCAACAGATCGTATCTAACACCTAACGTCGACGTCATATTGGAACGTTCTCCGTCTTGATAGAGCTGTCCGTATGCTATGTAAGGAGTAAACGGCGCCATTCGATAGCTAGCTAAGCCATACCAATCCATACGCCGCGATTCTGTCTTTTGGAACTCAAAGGTTGTTTTGAGGGCGCCGAACTCATACTCAGTGCCGATAGAATATATTTTGACCGTATTCCTTTCGGTGCCGCTAATTGGAAACTGAGTTTCGAACGGTACGGTAAAAAACCCTGTCCCCGAGGAGGTCACATCAAACTCACCATCCATCACCGAGAAATTCCAACGATAATAATCGCCAATCAGCTTTGCGTTTAACCCGTAAAGACGATCGGTTTCAAAATCGAGCTCAAAGGTTGGGCTAAACACAACCTTATTATCGTCATTGAAGCCCACGTAAGGGGTCAACGAAAGCTGAAGTTCATCAGTTAAGTAATGATTCCACGTAACCGCAAAGCCGTTATAGCCAGTAATCCCAAGAAAAGCGCTGTACACTTCTGTAGGTAGCCTTGCAAGGGTATAGGCCTGCCCTACATAAAAGTATTCAGATGCCAAATACAGAGGCAATCGTTGGCGCCCCGCTCGAATATCAAAATCACCCACTTCATAGCCAACGTATGCCCACTCCAGGGAAGGGTTGCTCCAATTGTCTTGCGGTCGTTTTACACCTTGAACTGATGCTTTAAACCCGTTGTTGTAATAGTCCAGTTGCAAACCAAAGGTAGTATCACAATCAAAGCAGTTCTCGTCTTTGATGAAGCGATTAATAAATAACGGAGTATCGTTGTCAGAACGAGCCCAAGACGTAGAGCCAAAGCCACTAAATGAAATCGTATCGGTGAGTTCAATGACAGCATAAGCTGGTGCGCAAAGTGAGGCTAGTATAAGTGCGTGAGACAGTTTCTTTATCATTACTTGCCCCCCTCGACCACGTATAACACATTAGCACCATCAGGCAGCTCGCCAAGTGGTGCATAACCAATACGCTCAGGTTTCTGGCTTAGCCAGTCAACCATGGCATCGATATTAGCAGCATCAATTTCTTTTGGAGGGCGAGCTTTACCGGAGAAAGAAAGGCTTGCCCAATAGGCATTCATCTGCGCCACATCTTTTCCTAACAGTGATTGATAGAACTCTGCACGCTCAGATGAGCTTTCAGGCCAATCAGACAACTCTACTCGCTTACCTTGCAAAGACTTGGTTTTACCTCGATACAGCATGCGCGCTTTACTTCGGCTAAGCTCGCTGAAGCTTGAGTTCATTGAAAAGATGGCGTAGGAGTCTGACGCGCTCACTTTAGGCGTGTAAAAAGAGGCTGTGAATATCAGCAGGGTGGCCACCAACAAGCCCATGATATTTCCGAGGTTTGTGCATTCGAGCGAATGACGTTTTTTAATCATTATTATTACACTCTAGCGGATTCCTTTCCTAGACTTACGATAGATTAGTGCACAAGCAGTGATGTTCAAGAATATTCGCTAGGAAATCGGAATATGAATGCGTTAAACAAGATGTCGATCAAAACTCGTATCATTTTAATGGCGGTATTGCCTTTGATTGTCATTTTGATTTTTTCAGCTTGGGAGGCATTTAGAACCCAAAATAGCTTACAGCAAATGTCCGTGCTTTCTTCACAATCTCAGGTGCTTAGTCACATTGCTACCTACAGTGATCGTCTCCACCAAGCCCGACTAGAGAAACTGCAACGAACTTTCGAAAGTAACAAAAGTGTCATATTTCCTAGCCTCAATGAGCCACTGGATAAATTACAAGTTATCTTAGATAACGCCTATTACTTACCTGACCTAGAAACCGTACAAAATACACTTAATGAGCTGCGAGAAGCGCAAGCGGAAATAGAATTTGTTGAGAGTATCGAGGAACTCGAAGATTGGAATTCCTGGGTAGAAGACTTAGTTTCAGTATTTGTTGCCAAATTTGAAAGTGTTAAAGCCGACACCGGCTCGCGAACTATCGAATCTCACTTGAGTACTCTGTTTACATTGGAGTGGATCCGCCTCTGGGCTACCGAGGAAAACTGGTTAATTCATATAGACATTTATCAAGGTCACGGCACTGGACACCAGAAGCACGCTACCCACCATGAGCAGCTCAACACTTTGTATGAAAGACAGCAGTATCTTATTGATCGCTTTTTAAAAATTAATGCCGATGCATCACAAGTCAGTCTATTACTCAGAACCTTTTCTGATGACTCGTTTAGCAAAAGCATCGAATTTCGCACCAAAATACTGAGCCCGATCGAAGCTCGACCTAAGCTGGACGAAATCATAGCTGGTGTCGAAGCACTGGATAGACGCCTCAAACTGATTCAACAGGCAACCCATCAGATTAACCATCAACTCGCCAGCGAGATGAATGAAGGCATCAGTGCTTTAGAAACCAGACTTTGGATTACGATTGGCATTACCATCACTGTCATGGCTGTGCTAATGCTCTTGAGTATCAACATCGCACGTCGCATCATCTTTTTCCTCAACAATACCCTAGATACCTTCGAGAAAATCGAAAAGCACGATAGCGATGACATATTAGCCTCCACCGAGGGCCATGATGAGTTCAGTCATTTCGGTAAGAAAATGAACACACTGATTAACGAGCGCCGTGAAAACGAGAGACGTATGGTTGCCGCTAAGGAAGAGGCGGAACGAGCCAACGTCGCAAAAAGCTCATTTCTGGCTAACATGTCTCATGAGATCCGTACACCACTCAATGGCATTATTGGTATGTCCGGGATCTTGTCTGATTCACCATTAGATCCCGTGCAGCGTGACTACCTCAATACAATAGAAACTTCGTCACAAACGCTGCTGATCTTAATCAACGACATACTAGATATTTCCAAGATCGAATCTGGTAACTTACTGATTTCCTTGCACAGCTCCAACTTGCGCGAGATCGCCTACGACACCGTGGCAATTGTGATGTCCAAGGCAAAAGAAAAAGATCTCGAACTGCAAGTTCGCTTTTCTCCAAATCTACCGCACATGCTGATCATCGACGATCACCGCTTAAGACAAATTTTGATGAACCTGATGTCCAATGCCGTAAAATTCACCAGTGAAGGGCACGTCAGAATTGGCATTCAAGCAGATCCACTTAGCAAAGAGCGTTGCTTGCTCACTATGAGCATTGAAGATACTGGCATAGGCATCGACAAAGACAAACAAAACTCCATTTTCAAACCTTTTACTCAAGAAGATAGCTCAGTCACTCGTCAGTTTGGTGGAACCGGGCTTGGTCTTGCTATCTCTTCTCAGTTGGTTGAGCTAATGGGGGGGGAAATCAAAATTAACTCCCAAAAAGGCCAAGGCAGCCGTTTTTACTTCACTATCGAGTCGGGCATTGCACAGCAAAATACTGCGACGACCGAAGCGCTTAAAACTCGCTCGTTTGTCATCGTGACCAATGGCCAACCAATGGCAACATTAGTTATGGATGAGCTGACTCATTTTGGACTCAATCAACAAATCGTGACTGAAACTGCCGATAACATTCATCAAGCAGATGAGAACACTCTGATCATCTACTGTATGGTGAAGCAAAACGATACGCGCAGCGAACTCATGAAGATTGGCTTAAAGTGGCGCGCAAGTCCTATCGTCTTGGTACAACCACAAAACGCGGTCGGTGGTGATTATCAAGGACTCATTTCTGGTTTGGTGACCTTCCCACTACTTGGTGCACGGTTGATAGAGGCTCTAACCAATGCACCTCAGCAACATCAAATACAAGGAAAACAAACGGCTCCAGCACTATCGATTGTTGGCGAACCAGTAGATCCTATCATCGTCAACAGGGATACCACTGCCACTACAGTGCACACACTACAGGAAATAGCGAAAGATCCGGACAGTCAGTCAATATTGCTGGTCGAAGATAACTTAGTGAACCAAAAGGTTGCCTCGCTGCTACTTAAAAAATCAGGCTATCACGTGGATATCGCCAACAACGGTCAGGAAGCATTAAACTTCCTTTGCGATGACAACAATTACTATCACGTGGTGCTTATGGACTGCATGATGCCCGTCAAAGATGGTTTTACCGCCTCTGAAGAATTTCGTCTCTATGAGCAGCAGTACAACAAAGAACGCACGCCCATCATTGCTTTAACCGCGAGCGTGCTCGACGACGACATCCGCCGCTGCACCGACAGTGGAATGGATGACTATGTCTCCAAACCCTTCAACAAATCCGTACTACTGGAAAAAATCAAAACCATTCGCGAGTAAATGCGATACCATCAACGCAATTAACTCCGTATTGAATCTTTTTGTAGCGCCGTTTTTTTTCTAAAATTGGCGCATTATTTTCCAATGACAACGGTTTGAAACCAAGCCGTTTAAGATCAAGAAAACCACCATGAACAAAAGCTTTATTACCAACTTCATCGCCTTAGCCCTGCTTGGCGCAGGCTACCAATTGGACAACAGTTGGCTACTTTATGCTGGCCTATTTGCCTTCTCTGGTGCCATCACCAACTGGCTAGCGATCCATATGTTGTTTGAAAAGGTACCTGGGCTTTATGGCTCCGGCGTCATCCCAGCTCGCTTTGAAGATTTTAAACTGGCCATCAAGAATCTCATGATGGAACAGTTTTTTACCAGCGAAAACATCGACCGTTTTCTTAACAAAGAGATGAGCTCAGGTATCAACATCAATCTAGAGCCAGTACTAGAGAAAGTCGACTTTAACCCAGCTTTTGGCTCTCTGGTTGAGGTCATCGAGAACTCTCAGTTTGGAGGTATGCTCGCCATGCTCGGCGGCTCGGAGGCACTTCAGCCAATGAAACAGCCATTCGTCGAGAAAATGCAGCAAGCCGTTATCGACATTAGCCAGAGCGACTCGGTCAAACAGGCGCTGATTGAGCAGCTTGAGTCCCCAGCCATGCTTGATGAGGTGAAGGGCAACGTAGAAGCGATTATCGATCAACGCTTGAGCGAACTGACACCAAAGCTAGTGAAAGAGATCGTTCAGAAGATGATTAAAGAGCACCTGGGTTGGCTAGTTGTCTGGGGCGGCGTATTTGGTGGTGTGATTGGGGTTATTTCTTCGTTGGTGATGTAAAACACCTTCTAATCAACCATTCAGAAAATAGCAAAAGTTCGAGCTAGAAATAGCTCGAACTTTTTTTATTTCCGAGAACCATACTACGGAAAAGTGCTTGCTCCAAAACCTTAACAACCACAAACCGATTGGGATCTGATTGAGTTTGGCACAGCAAACTTGAAAGTCGGTCAAACCCTGTTTAGCCAGTTTGGTGAGAGTTATATTATCGCTTACGGCTTAACAGCTAACGTCGGTGTGTTTGCTCTGTTTGTCATCGTTGGTATCAACCAAGCTTGTCAGCCAATCATCAGCTTTAACTACGGTGCCAGCAAAACCGAGCGCGTTTACAGCACACTTAAGCTTGGACTGGTCACGTCCATTGGCAGTGGACTACTATTCTTGTCGATTATTTGGTTCACATCGCAAGACATGGCACGGTTTTATTTAGGTGCAGAGTGTGAATTGCTAGAGCTTTCAGCCACAGCTCTGCTGTTTTTCTTTTATGCCACGCCGTTTATGGGGCTTAACCTAGTCGTCGCCAATCTATTTCAAGCTATTGCCAAACCGAATCAAGCCACCATTACCTCGCTAGCTCGTGGTTTTGTGTTTGTCGCTCTGGGGATCGTGATTCTGCCTGGCCTGTTCCCTACCAATGGTATTTGGGCAAGTATCCTATTTGCCGAGGCCGCGACAGCACTCATCAGTCTCGTATTACTGTTTGCCTTCTTAAGAAGGCAACAGATGACCCTATCGGAAGCATAACTAGATCTGCTCTCTTACGATCAACCTTGAACGTAGGAGAGCAATTTATCACGCAGCCATATATTGGCTTTGCTATTTTGCTCTCTCTTATGCCCCATCAAAACATAGTTTACCGGCAATGAGCTAAAGGGTACTGACAAGATCTGCAACCCAAATTGCTCGGAAAACTGCTTTGCCATGTTCAAACTCGTCATACCAATACTTTCGCTGCTCCCAACCAACGCCATTAATGCTAGAAGTGACTCACATTCTGCGGCGACTTTGCGCGGCTGAATATGCTCCTTAGTAAAATAGTCCACCAGAAAAATCTCTTCGCGGCGCAGTTTGAGTGTGATGTGTTTTTCTTGGTAATACTCCAGAGCACTGATCGCCCCCTGAATTCGAGGATGTTGCTTGCTGGCTATCACACAAATCTGGTCTGAGAAGAAGGGCTGGGTAAAGTAGCTTGATGTCGAAGACTCAGAAAACTCAATCGCTAAATCAGCTTGCCTTAGATTGAGCTTTTCACGCAGCTGCGCTTCGGTCACGGTTGTCGGAGACAGCACAATTTCGCAGTTGCCTAGACTTTTATCGGCTTCGATTTTCGGCACGAGATTAAGCATCACAGGTTCCGTGGCGTACACCACAAACCGACGCTTTCCTTCAACAGAAAACTCTTGGGCGTCATTCAATGTGTTTTCGATGGCTTCCAATGCAGGCTCTATTTGACGCGCCATCTCATGCGCCAAATGGGTTGGGGCAATCCCTCTCCCATCTCGAACAAACAGTTGTTGGCCTAACTGGTTCTGCAGCCGCTTGAGAGCACCGCTGACGCCAGGCTGAGTATGGTCGAGTACTTCTGCCGCCACAGTAATGGATTGAAAGCGATACACAGTCAAAAATACACGCATCAGATTAAGATCAAAATCAGACAGTTTCATATACATAGCCATCAGTTATGTTTTAACTAAATTTATATGCATATTTGGTTATGAGTCAAGTCGATATAGTGGCCTTGTTTCCTGTTAATACTGTGATGAGGTTTTCTATGCTTCGAGCGCTTACTCCTTCAACTATCGCTATCGCTGTTATGGCGTCATTCGCCGCTAACGCTGACTACGCTGGCCTTGAGGACTACCAAGGTAAACCTGCAAGCTCCCATACGCTGGAGGCCAATCAGGCGCTTGCTTCTACACTACCGTGGCAAGACACGTCTGCATTTGACCGCACCAAACGTGGCCTTATCGCTGAATTTGGTACCCATGCTGCGGGTGAGCTTAAAAACCGATTTGAGTTTATGGCCGAGCTCTCTGTCGATGAGATCCCACCGACAGTCAATCCATCAATCTGGCACCAAGGTATGCTCAACTATGCCGCTGGTGGCCTTTATGAAGTGACTGATGGTGTGTACCAGATCCGAGGCGCTGATCTCTCTAACATGACCATCTACCGTACAGATAATGGTTATGTGATTCACGATCCTTTGCTATCGAAGGAAGCGGCTGTGGCCTCTTGGGACTTTGCCAAACAACATCTACCAAAAATCAACGGTGAGCACAAAATCACAGGCATGATTTACTCTCACATGCACGCGGATCACTTTGGAGGCTCTCGTGGTGTCTATGAGTCTGGTGACTTCAGCGAAGGTGCGCCAATCTATGCGCCAAAAGATTTCATCAAGGAACTTGCTGACGAAAACGTGATAGCAGGTACTGCGATGGGACGCCGCGCCAACTATCAGTACGGCACAACACTGGATAACGACGAAAAAGGCATTGTCGACAACGCACTTGGTCTCGGTACATCACGTGGAGAAGTCACGTTGGTAGCACCTACCACTGAAATCCAAGAACGCGAGAAAGTGATCACAATCGATGGTCTTGATTTCCATGCCATCAACATGCCTGGCGCAGAAGCACCAGCTGAGATCGTGCTTTATGTGCCTCAATATCGCTCTCTAAACACTGCTGAGCTGACTTACGACGGTATGCACAATATCTACACCTTCCGCGGCGCTAAAGTTCGTGACGCGCTGGTGTGGACGAAATACCTGACAGAGCTAAAGATGCGTTACGTTGATACGGGTCTTGTCGACAACATCCACGCTGCGCACTCCGCGCCAGTTTGGAATGATGCGAATACCCCGCAAAATGAAATAGCCGATTATATGACACTCCAGCGTGACAACTACGGCTTTATTCATAACCAAGCCATGCGTCTCGCAAACCACGGGGTAACTATCCACGATGTAGGGCGCGAAATAGAAAACCTTGTTCCTGAGTCTCAAAGGCAAACTTGGCACACTAACGGTTATCACGGCTCTTACAGCCATAACGCTCGTGCCGTTGTAAACCTATACCTGGGATATCATGATATGAACCCAGTGAACACCAACCCACTGCAAACACAAGACAAGTCATGTGTGTATGTGCAAGCAGCCGGGGCAGATGTTCTATACAACGCAGGCATGGAGCACTTTAAACAAGGGGAGTATCAAGAAGCTTCTCAGCTGTTTAACGACCTGGTGCAATGTGACCCAAACAATGTGACGTACCGCTATGCGCTTGCAGACAGCTTCGAGCAGCAAGGCTATCAATCTGAAACCATGGCTTGGCGAAACTCTTACTTACAAGGTGCGGTTGAGCTTAGAACTGGCGAGATCCAACCTTCTATCAAGTTGGCCTCAGCAGACGTGATTGCCAATACACCGACGGGAATGTTCTTAGACTTCATTGCCGTTAGGCTCAATGCAGAAAAAGCTGAACAAGCTGGTTTAGACTTTAACTTTGGTTTGTATCATCCAGATGTGGAAGAGCGCTACTACGGCGAAGTGTCTAATGCCAATATGAGTAACATCGAAGTCGATACTCTACCGGAAACCAATGTAGAACTTATCATCCACAAATCGGATCTTACCCGAGTGGCACTTGGCCAGACATCACTTGATGAGCTGCTGAAATCAGGTCAAGCAGGTATCAAGGGCGATGCTGAGCTCATAGGCAAGCTCGCGGCTTCACTTGATGAGTTTGATGGCATGTTTGAAATCTTACCTATGCCGAATAAGTAAGACGAACCACAAACGAAAAACCCAGAGCCTTGCTCTGGGTTTTGTCTATCTGCGCAGTGGTCTTGTTATCTAAAACAAACATCTGCCCATCGTGCCAACCCTGCTGTAACCGAGCCAAAGTAGTTGCCCGAGACTACTGGAATGTTTGGCAGCACATCTTGCACCGCTTTACGAAGTACAGAAGAGCGTGCCGAGCCTCCCGTCATGTAAATGACATCCGGCAACGTGCCCGCTTGTTGCGCCGCTTCTTTGACCAAAGCTTGAATTTTCTTGGTCGGATTGTCGATCGCCGCCGCCATATCTGCCTGACTGATGTCGATCCCCACATGTTCACTATAGAGATCAAGCATCGCTTTGTACTCGGCATTTTCTTCAAGGGCAATCTTGGCTTTTTCAGCCTCACGAATCACCGCATAACCCAAGGTTTCTTGATGCAAAGCAACCAAGCGATTCACCTTTTCTGGCTCTAACGCCTCTTTTGCCAATAGTCTAAGCTCTTTCAAATTGTCATGAGCATAGAACTTTCTTTGCGCTTGAACGTCGTTAATCGCAATAGGGTTCCAGAACTGAGTCACTGGGATATCTAAACCGGATAAACGTTTTGTGCCCATACCAAAGGCATGCATAAAACGGCGAAACGCTATGTAGATATCCAAATCATTACCGCCGACAAGTTGGCCTGTGTGGGCAATGAGCGATTGCTGTCTGTCGTCTTTTCCAACCCAGGATGGTCCCATCTGTATGTAAGAGCAGTCAGTTGTACCACCGCCAATATCAACCACCAATACGTTTTTGTTTTCTGTCAGAGTCGATTCGAATTCAAGTCCAGCGGCGACTGGCTCATATTGAAACTCGACATCTTTAAAGCCAGCGCGATTTGCGGCGCGTAATAGTATCCCTTCAGCTTGCTGGTTTGACGCGTCTCCTCCGCGACCTAGAAAGTTCACCGGGCGTCCAATCACGGTTTGATCAATTGTGCGCTCAAGGTTCGTCTCTGCTTTACGCTTGACGTTACTCATCATGGCGCAAACCAGATCTTCAAAGAACGAAAGCTGCATATCGCGCAGCCCCATTGCGCCTAAGAAGGATTTTGGCGACTTAATGTAATAGACATCTTTCGGGTCTTCTAAATAGAGGTTCAGCGCTTGCTCCCCAAACAATACATCGCTCGAGATTACCTCAATGCCTTCTTCACGGTTCATCTTAACTGCACGGCGCAAAACGGCCTCACCAGTGTCATTAGATGGACGAATGTCTAAACATCGAAATAGGTATTCTGATACCGTTTCAGCCGTTGGTGCACAGAGTGTTGATGCAATGTAGCAGTTATCCCCTACCAGCGGGATTTGCTCAACGTTGCCATTGTTTAAGTGTGCAACGGAGCAGTTTGCGGTTCCATAATCAAAACCGATAGCCATAGAAATTACCTCAACACATGAAAAAGGCCGCAAAGGATAGCAGCCTGACAATGAACTTCAAGCGCGAAACCTTACGCCCAGCACCACTAGACAGGTCAAACATAAAAATAGGGCTACGACCTGTCGCCGTAGCCCTACTTGCTTTGTTTACACTGTAAAACACGCTTAATCAAAGTACCTAGTCAAAGATAGCGATACTCTGACGACTAACCGCAACGAGATCGCCGCGATTATTCCAAATATTGGCTTGGGCGTGAGCATAACCCTCTGCGGCTTGCCTTGTGTGTGATTGATATGCAAACCAATCGTCAGGCTGCACTGAACGGTGAGGATGAATAAACTCCAAATTCCACATCATGGTACTGGCTGGTGCAGGCGTTGCCATCATCTGCAATACGCCGGGGGGCCAGGCATCAACCAGGCAGATTAAGTGCGCATCAGAGATGAATTCAGGAGAGACCTTAAAGCGCATCCAACCCCATGTATGTGAGTCTTTACTTGCGGTGAAAGGTAGGTGACCACGGGCAAGTGCTAGATCAATGTGTGACGTATAGTTAGGCGCACCTTGCTCAATCGATGGAAATCTTGGTAGGTCATCGGGTACTGGCATGATGTGGTTATCATTGTTGTTCACCACAATTTTGGACTCACGGTCGGAACCAAAACAGCCTTGTTGGAACACGGCCACGTGACCGTTTTGCACCAAACGCGCACTGAGCTGTGAAACACTTTTACCTTCCCTAAGAATCTCGACCTCAAAAGTAAACGGCACATCCACCAAAAGGGGGCCAACAAAATTGGTGTTAAGCGAGCGCAGAACACGCTCGCCAGTCAAGTGAGACTGCATCACGGTATACAGCAATGAAGCGGATAACCCCCCAAAAACGGTTCGCCCCTGTCCCCATGACGCCGGGATCGACATATGCTCACCAGTTTTCGCACACAGCTTGGCTTTTGCGATTAATTCGTCGAAGTGCATCCCTACCACCTTATGTTAACACCTTGTTACTCAACAATAACTGGTCGGATGGGTTGCTGCAAGGGGAGTAACGCAATTTTGTTACAACCCACGCATATTCTCGATTAACACTTCACCTTCAACTCACACGAGGATTTAACATCAATGGGAGCACGCAAACACGCCAAATTACAGTGTAAATTGCTACTAGAAAGGCTCATTGAACTAGGGAAAAATTAGTCTCAGGGGACGTTACTACGCCCCTTCTAGGTCTTACTTTGTTCTTTTGGGCAACATATCCGTCATAGAGCCTTCCACAACTTCAGCAGCAAAAGCAAACGTCTCGGCTAGCGTAGGATGAGCATGAACCGTATGGGCAATATCTTTCGCCCGCCCGCCTAGCTCTAGCACTGCAGCGGCCTCATGAATCAACTCTCCCGCGTTTTCACCGCAGATCCCAGCACCGATAAGTGTCCCCGTTTCCTTATCAAACAACGCTTTCGTCACACCATTAGTGGCATTCACACTCTGAGCACGTCCACTCACCAACCAAGGCACCTTGCCCACGCTGTATTGCAAACCTTGCTCTTTAGCCTCTGTCTCGGTTAAGCCTACCCAAGCAAGCTCTGGATGCGTGTAAGCAACAGACGGGATGGCTACAGGGCTGAATGTGGAATCTAAGCCAGCGATGTTCTCAGCTGCAACTTTGCCTTCATGAGTGGCTTTATGTGCAAGCATTGGCCCATCGACAATATCGCCAATGGCATACACATGACCCAAATTGGTTTGCATTCTATCGTTAACTTTAACGCGCCCTTTCACGTCAAGTTCAACGCCAAGCTGATCTAAACCAATGTTATCGGTATTCGGCGCTCGGCCTACTGCAACAAGCACTGCATCAAACAAGCTGGGTTCTGGGGCTTTTTTTCCTTCAAATGACACTAAGATGCCATCTTCTTGAGCATCCATTTGAGTCACTAAAGTTTTGGTGAGTGTTTGATAAGTTTTCTTGGTTGCACGTTGCAAGGGTTGCACTAAGTCTTTGTCTGCGCTTGGAATGATATGTTCTTGCGCTTCGACGATCGTAATGCTCGATCCCAGCGCTGCATAGACTTGCGCCATTTCGAGTCCAATAATACCGCCTCCGACGATCAGCAAACGTTCTGGCACGAATTCCATTGCCAGAGCATCAGTTGAATCCCAAATGCGCGGATCATTTGGCGCGATCGCAAGTGAGATCGAGTGTGATCCCGTCGCGATGATCGCGTGCTTAAATTCCACAAGTTGATCGCTATCACCAGTGACCGATAGCGTATTCACTGACGTAAACTGCCCTCGCCCATTTAGTCGCGTAACTTTCCGTGCTTTCGCCAGCCCAACGATACCTTTGGTGAGTTCGTTAATTTTTAATTGCTTATGCTCACGTAAAGCCTCTAAGTCTATTTGGGGCTCCGCAAAGGTGATCCCCATGGATTGACCAAGCTTTGCTTGCTCAATCAGTGATGTCGCATGCAATAGAGCTTTGGAAGGGATACACCCCACATTGACGCACACCCCACCTAATGTTTCTCTACTTTCGATAATACACACTGACAAGCCCAAATCTGCGGCTCGAAATGCTGCGGTATAACCGCCGGGTCCACCACCGAGTACTACAACATCTACGTTGATAGATTCCGTCATGCTGTTTCTCCTTGAATATCTGGTTGGATTTACTGGAAATTTGCTAAACGAGCCCCAGTATAGACTGGTTAAATGTCTGAGCAGTGTTAAATCTTTCGGCTAAGTGACCTAGGTTTCAAACTTCGCTTTATCTGTCATAAATAGACGTTAGTATTAGCGCTCCCATCACTAGCCAACGAATCACTCAATAAACAATGCGAATCAAAGCACTCACCACTATTGCGGCGCTTACCCTTTCTGGTTGCTCATCCTATCAAATGAACCAATTGGGATTTCGCTCGTCTCCCGTTAATGTTTACCCAAACTATATGGATACGATTGAGCTTTGTGAGGTCGCAAACGGTTACCGCCCTACCAACCAAACCATCGTTTCGGTAGGAAGCGAACAATCAAAGCGAGGACTGACTCATGATCGTTGTGACGAACTAGTCAAAGAACTCTATTTCAGCCGTTTCATTAAGAGCATTAAGATCACCCGTCCAGAAATACCAGCAGAGCCCGTCCCGACACCTCTGCCAGCCAAGCCTTTGCCAAAGCCCGAAGCCAAACCTCAATAATACCGTTACCGAGATGCTGGTTTAGTAAAACGAGGTTGGCATGTGCTTAAGATACTTGTGCGATGTAGCCCCCACATGGTGAACGTTGCGAATATGATGGCCAGTGCGCCAACCAAAATGCGAATAAGCAAAAAGAGAGTATCCAAACCGAGACAGCGTTATGACTACTCTCTAGTTGCGAGCTGTTTATCATCCCCCCTCCTATTACAACGCTACTTGCTGCAAGCAGTTTTACTGATTGAGTCAGCGCTAAATTATGTTTGCGGAGATAACGGTCGATAGACGTCGCAATAAACGGTGTCAGCACGAACGACATTACTGTGCATGCTAAGGTCACAACAGCCAAAAACGTTCCATTGTTTCCTTGTTTAAGGATGAACCACGGTAATGCCATCAACATCATTCCCGATACTATTCCATCAAACATCAACCCGAATAGGTGCAGTCTTCTATTTTTTCCATGCGATTTCTTCCCTAACCTTGTGACTGTTCTCAAGGTTAAAAGCTCAATATAACTTGAGGTCAAGCTATAATTGCATAAAAGATAAGGAGTATTTATGGAGCTTTCCGTAGGACAAGTCGCTAAGCGTGCGGAAGTCGCCGTTTCTGCGCTGCACTTTTACGAGCAAAAAGGGATGATCACCAGTTGGCGTAATCAAGGCAATCAACGCCGGTATGACAGTTCGGTACTTAGACGAATAGCAGTAATAAAGACAGGCCAACAATTAGGGCTTAGTTTGGAAGAAATCAAGCAGGCGCTTTCTAGCTTGCCCCTCAATCGGGCACCTAGTCAGGAAGAGTGGCAACAGATGGGCCAAGATTGGCGTTCCTTATTGGATGAAAAGATTTGGTTGATGACAAAGCTCAGAGACGAGCTTGGCGAGTGTATTGGCTGTGGCTGTTTATCACTGTCTAAGTGTCGACTGCGTAATCCACAAGATGCTTTAGCAGATGCGTTAGGCAACGGCGCCACACTATGGAAACAGCAAAAGTGAGACGCGCTTGTCTGAATTGTGTAAGTCTCACGCACTCGCATCTGATTAGGCTACACCAATATATCTTCTTCTTTCAGTTTAGGTGCAAAGGTAATTGTCTGTTTGTTAAAGCTAAACGTAGCAGGTCCGTGTGTGGAGCGAGTCGTCACCTTTTCGTCATCAAACTGAACCGTAACGCGGGTATGAGTTTGTATCACTGACTTGACAGTATTCAGCTCGAGTTTCGCATACAGCTCGAGCTCGATGCGTTCTTTCTCTTCATTTAGTGCATCTAATGCCTCGGTATCGGCACTATTAAGCGCAGCGAGCTCGGCATTTTGCTCATCACTTCGGCTCGACTTAGGGATTTTCTTAAGCTCAATCTCACGCCTGATGGCGATCATTTTACGCTCTTGTAGCTCTGTGTAGCGTTCTTGAAATTGCTCAAGTTTCTTAGCGTAATGTTCATAGTTAGCAAATGCTTGAATGTAGGTTGCGGTATCACCTTCAACACCAAGGTGGTGACATTGAACCTTGCCGCCAACTTTTGCTTCACCGCCACTCAATGTGCCCTGCTTTTTGTTACTACCAATCACCAACAAATCGCCAGAGCAAAGTATGTCGTTATTCAAACTATGTACGGTGAAGTGAATATCACCTTTGGCGGTGATCTCCGCAAACTGTGCGTAGTTGGCAACGACGTCACCTCCAGACTCCAGTCGGCAGGATTTCTGTTCACCATCATTAACATTGTGGCCGATTATACCCTTCGCGACTGTAATATCACCTTTGGCTTTTAGAAATGCCGATTCGACAAAACCGCCGACGGTTATTGTGCCAGTCGCAGTCACCTCCATATTCGGCTCCACATTGCCAGAAATCACAACGCTGCCCTTGAACTTAATATGACCTGTTGAAATATCAACATTACTCAGACAAAGCGCTTCATCTATTTCAACACCAGAGGCTTTGATGATTGGCATACCGGACATCGTTGACAATAGAGTGTTTGGGTTGTCTGGTGAGAAACGAGTGCCGGCGCCAGGTTTTAGAGGTAGGTCTTTCACCGGCCTTGGTGGAATAATGGCGCCTGTGACGGTATAGCCGTTTTCTCCCGATATCGCAGGAATGCGTCGCATGACTTGTTCATTTTCGCCAACAGTGACAACAGCGCCCAAGTCTCGCATATCGACTTTGCCGTTGGGGCCAGCTTGCTGAGGTTTTAACACTCGCTGCTTGGGATCGGCAACCAAAGGAATAAACTGGGCATCTTTGCCTTCTTTTGGCCGTTTACCTATCGCTACTGGCTGGGTGTAGGTTTCGCCTTTCTTCAACTGCTGACTCAGCAACAGTACTTTTTTAAGCGCTTTCTTGTTGAGGCCTTTGGTCACTCGAGCGTTGGTCAACGCAGAGATAATGTCATTCGGGGCTAAAGCTTCGCCTGAGTACGCACCGGTTACTGTAATGCTCGCTAGCATATCTTGCTCTGCTAACACGACTTCCGCGGTGGCGTTGCGTATTTCAGCGAGCGTCAAACCCGAGAACGCTTCTCCTTTTGCTGCTTGTGCCGATTTGACAAATTGGTTCACTGCACTGTCATCAACCCAGTAATCCTGTGCGTTGATTTCTTGCAGTGCATTGCCAAGCAAAGTGATTTCTAAAGCCAAACCTTTTTCATACTCTTTTGGCAATCGAGCGATGACCTGTTGCTTATCTGAAGAGAGAGATAGAACACTTTTCCACATGACTGACGACCACTTCCTTATGCGAACTCACACTCCTCGGAACTCGTTGCGAGTGTGATCATGCTTCAATAACTCATGCTATCTTAGTGAAGTCTCACTACTGAGACTACCGTTATCAGCAAAAACTACGGTAGCGCTCACGGTAAATTGTTCAATAACTTGAACGAGATTCTAGAATAAGGTGCGGTATCGAATAGAGATGCAGAATTAGTTTGAAGCAATTTACAGTGTAAAAATGAGCAATGATGGATTTACACTGTAAACACCAACGTCGTTTACAGTGTAAATCTGATTATCACCTGAACTAAGTCTATTTACACTGTAAAACCGTCAACAATTGAGAGAGCTCTTCGCGAAATGCTTGCTCGGCTTGTTTCTTTCCAGCAAAACCAAAATACTCCGCGACCTTTGTCCAGCTCCACTCTTGAGCAACGACAGCAACAATAAGCTGACTCACATAACCAGCATTAAAGGACAATAATATCAGTGGCTCCAAAAACGGCCGAACCGAATTAAAACTGTTCCCTCCTCTTGCATAGTTTGATACCAAGGGAGAAACAGAGATCAGCGACAAAGACTTAGACTCTGCGCAATTTATTAAAGAAAGAGCAAGCGACGGTTCAACATCTTGAGCATGCGAGCGAAGAGCATAATATAAGGAACCACCAAACTGTTTGCGAGCTTGATCAATCCATTCAATGCTCTCTGTGGATAGAGGACGAACAAAAGTACTGCTGTAAGTACCACTGGCTTTATCTTTCGCACTACCAATACGAACAGGAACAAACTCATTTCTATTCCAAAAACGAACTAGCTCAGTTGTCACGCCAAAATTTGTTGCTAGATAGTCAATGTCGCCTTTTGCTACTTGAGACAGCGCAGTCAACATTTCGCTTCCTAGTCCTTTCCCTTGCAACAGTGGATGAACAGCAACACGCATAACGCGAAGGCAAGATTGCAACGCGGCAGCCGATAGTCCGAGGTGGTTTGATAATTCCATTGGAACCAGATGGCCAGCGGGGCGAGCCCGACCTAACTGAACACGTTCAATGAGATCCTGGTCTAACTGCCCTTCCCTGTTCACCAAAATACTACCAACAACGATGTCGTCGTAACTCATGATATACAGCTTCATGGTCTTACTGTTTAACAACCACATTAGGTCATTCGGCGAAGTTTGATAGTGAGCATTAACCAGCAAAGCGAAAGCCGCATCAAGACGCTCACGATTTGAAGACGCGCTGGCTGCATCGAAAGATTCCCACGTTAGTGCTTCGCGTCGGATCGGTTGTTTAATCATTGGCTCTGGTAGTGAGCTGAGTTCAGCATTCAGTAAAAACGTTGATGCGGCCCACTGCTCTAACAAATCATATTGACTCCAGCGAATTGGAGTGTCGAGATGATAGCTCTTAGCGCCTTTTCGATATTCAGTTAACCACGGCAGAAACTTAACACTAAAACCGCGGCCACATCCTTCATAACCATGTATGGTGGTACTAATGACCATTCGATGATAGTGCTCCACCATCTGCTTTAACATCGAGATGGGTAGTGCAGCCGCTTCGTCAACAAACAACAAATCACAGATTGGCTTAGTCTGTAGCAGTTCATCTGGCGCGATAAACTCAAGTGTTACGCTAGCGGTAGGTAAACTTTGTCCTGCCAATTCGCTATTGAAGTGCGCTAACGCCGATACCACCGCTGATTTGCTTGGTGCGGTAATCAAAACGCGAAGGGGCCGCTGGCCATTTAGTCTTGCAGCAGCAATACCCAGTGCACTGCTTTTCCCGCGACCACGATCTGCCGTTAGAATAAGCGGGCGTTTTCGGTGTCCCGAGACAACATGATGAATAAGCTCAATAGCTCGTTCTTGTTGTTCAAATGGATTAATAGCGCTATTCGATGCAAGGCGAGTTTCATCGGCCAAACAAAAACAACTTGGCTGAACCACTTCTAAACTGCGCTCTTCTAACACTGGCAGCTCTGATATCGCCTCTACCAACCAAGGATGAAGTAATGACTTTTCTGCCTGCAATAAAATAAGCATTCCACCGCCAACTAACGTACCGAGCGCAGCATTAAAACTATTGGCATCAAACTGGCTATCGATGGAAATCACCAACAGCTGAGTATCTTGCCCTAAAAGGCGTTTACCTTGATTAGGGGAAATATTAACAAGCCCGTCTATTTGTGCTGAACCGATATGGAATCGAGATTGCTGAGGAAAGTGGTCCAAAACGTGCGAAAGCAACGTTTGCTGCCATTGTGACTCACCGTTTAATACCGTTACGGCTCGAACAAATTGGGACTGAGCTAACTTCTGTAACTTGATGATTGAACGTAACTGAGAGTCAATACGAGAGGATAGAGAGTGATTTGCCATGGCGACGTCATTGTTAGAAACCTTGGCCAATCTTAGCACAAAAAAATACCCCGCTCTTGCGGGGTATTCATGTGGAACCTATTGCATCTTTTGTTTTAAAAACTCGAGAATTTGTTCCATGGTTTGGTCATCGACCTTTTTGAGGTTTATCGCTAGGTTTGGCCCTTTGCGCGTATAACTTGCACGGCCTTTCACTAAATCAATCTTAGTCACTTTGGCACGCTTTGGTGGCGCCAGCTCATGGATCCAGTTTTCTAGTGTTTCAGACACATCTTTAGTAATACGAGCAACACCCTGGGCTTGGCTAGTTTGCCAAACGTAACCATCCGACTGCTGACAGCGATCAATCAGCTTTGTTTGGTTGTCTTTGTCGAGCTCACTAAACTGCTTATGCAGTCTAACAATCGTTGGACGGCCCAAATCACTCACGTTTGGATAAGCTTGAAGAAGCGCCAAAGGCAAGTCTGCGGCTTTTAGAGCGCCACTGACTAATGCTTCGCTGCATTGAAACATTTTAGCCAAAGCTTTTTGGTCTTCTGCCTCGCCATTTTCAAGCTTGGCAAGCATCTCTTTGCCTTTCTCATAGAGCGACAGAGGCTTATGAGCGTTTGCAACATCAGAGAGGAACTTAGCGTGTTCAGAATTAATGTTTTCAGCAACGTAAATCAAAAACTCTTTTTGCGCCAAAATACACGACATACGACGGCGACTACCATCCAATACTTCGATGGTACCATCAGCTTGACGGCGACCAACCGCTGGGTATTGCTGACCTTTGTCGCGCAACGTTGCCAATACGTCTGACAATGCATGCTCGTTTAAAAAAGACTGCTCACGTGCATTTTCTTGGAAAACAAACGTTTTAGCTTCTACTTCATCTGCAGGCACGCGCACCAATTCAAACGACACAAGCTCTTCACCCGCTACAGACAGTTCAATCACTTGCGCTTGTTCTTTAGCGGCAGTTTGTGCCTCTTGCGGTGTCGTTGCACGGCGTTTGTTTGCTTTACCAAATAGCTTCGCGTTTAGATCTGAAGTTTTAATTGCCATTTTTCAAATTACCCTTGATTCAGTGAAGTCCAATTGCTATGCAATACTCTTTCTAACTCTAGTGCACTTTTTTGAACAGCGTCTTGAGCAACCGCCAACGTTTTCTTGCCGCCTTCAAAATCAGATGCCGTCAGATCGAAAACTGTACTGTAGGTGTCAGCACAAGTCTCAAATGCACGACTTCTTGGGATAGTCGCCATCATCACTTGGTCGCCTAGTAAGTAGTTCATTTCTGTTAGTACTGACACTTGCTTCTTGTTGTCATCTTCAAACATCGTTGGCATTAAACGAACGAACTCTAGCCCCTTCCAGTCTTCGGGGAACATCTCATACACCGTTGGCAAATGCTGGAAGAAGTTGACTGTAGATGCCCAGTCAAGGCGCTTCGCTGCACATGGTATAAGCAGTGCGTTAGAGGCATACATCGCATTCCATACCAATGGATCCACGTGAGGACCGGTATCAATCATAATGACATCGAAGTCTTCAGCAATCTTGTCGATCAACTTCTCTTTCAGAAGTTTAACGATGTCGAGAGATTGGCTTTGCGACAGCGTTTGCCATGCTTCAGCGTTAAACATGGCATCTTCTGGAAACGCAGATACCGTTTTAAGGTTTGGATATTGCGTTGGCAGTAGTACGTTACGACGAAGAAACTCTAAGTCAATCTCTGTACCTTCTGGGACATTTTCCAACATCACATCAACCGCAGAATAGATATTCTCGTGGTCAGCAACACTGATTTGCGGGTTTAGGAACAAGCGAAGTGAGCCTTGTGGATCAAGGTCAATTAGGCAAATACGGTAACGTTTGTCGAGGTTCAACGCTAAGCAAGCCGCCAAGTGTACCGCACTCATAGACTTACCCGTACCACCTTTTTGGTTCTGTACGTTGATGATCCATGGTTTGTTATTGGCGCTATTCTTGCGCTCGTGGAACTTAGGCACATCAGCCGCGTCCATTAACATATGCGCTTCTTGCAGCGAAATAGAGTAATGATTGGCGTTGTTTTTCGTAAACTGATGACCGCCCTGCTCCATTTTACTGATCGCATCATCTAGCTTTCTACGAGTTAGGCCAGAGCGCGTTTCCATCATCGCTTTTGACATCGCTGGGAAGTGGTCATCACTGCGCTCTTCCAAAACGATTTCAATACGATCCGCTTGTACTTGCTGAGTTTGCTCAGCAAGTTGGTAGAGATTATCTATTGTTTGTTCTCTTTTCATACCCAAGTTCCAACCAAGTAACCTAATTGTTTATGTACAGCAATATCGTACAATCTCAAGAAAAAGCTGTCCACTCATCAACATAGATTATTTGCATTAATTTGACTGGTATCTAGCTCTATGATGATTATTTGCGCAAAGTATCACCAAATAGCGAAGATTTCAGTTAAGAAAAGTACCCTGAAAACTCGAAACTTTAAAAGTGTTACCGCGTCACTCATTTACAATGTAAAGACAAATTCGCTCGGAACGATACAACTTAGCTTATAAATTACGGAGGTTGCTCGTTTGAAGAGATGTTGAGAACGACGTCTTACACCTAACCGTTAATAAGGTTGAGATATTGACTGTCTTGATTAACCACGAACACATCTCAATCACTAGATAAAATCATCAATGGAACAATGATCAAGGGAATACCTTGATCATTGTTTCGGGAACTAGGTAGACTATGAAAGCATGATCAAGGAAAATTCACCAATGAGAGTAGCTCTACTTAATCCAGTTCGATGATCATCTTTAACGGAACAATGATCAAGTGAATGAGCTTCTCGGAAGCATGTAAAAACTCGGTTAGATTACGGCTTAAGTCCCGCGAAACAAAGGATAGTGCTCTAATTGGTGGATATATACACAGAAATCGAAACACGGCAAACATTGGGCGGAATCACTTGATCATAGTTCCAGAGATACCGCCGCAAAATGATTAACAACAATAGATTACCCAGACTCGAAGGCTTGCACTTATTCCTGTATTACAAAGCGACAATTTGATTATTTGTTCTTCAATCACGCTTCACTTGATCATGCTTTCGGAGTAAAACTTGAGGATTGACTAAGATATTCTCTAATCTACACACAGCTTTTCTACCATTTCTGTGGATAACTTGTCATTAGATGATGATCATCGATCCGAAACCATGATGATCAAGCTTTCAAAGTAACGGTGATCATGCATTCGAGATGAGTTGATCATGCTTTCAAAAAGTGATGATCATAGTTTCGTAATAGTGTTGATCATGGTTCCGTATAAGCCTTAGTTCATTTGCTTTAATTTCAAGGCCTTATGGGTAAAAGCTTTCACAGATCATAAGATCACTTAATCAAATAAGATCAGTATAATCATTAAGATCAGTCTTTTTATCAATAAACAAAATAGCGCTTTATTTATGATCCAATTTTCATTATTCTATGGAACAATATCGAATTTACGGATAATGTGATCTAGATCCAACCATGAGCAGTGAAGATAAAATCTTGATTAGATCCCCAAGGGATCACAAAGGCGGACACCTCTTTGAAGTCACGGAAACAGCCGTTGATTGGATCGAACAATATCAACATTTCAAAGGCGTAACCAAAAGTATCCTAGAGTTATTGAATCTGATTTCCCTACGTGGATTCAGCTCTAAAGATGGTTTTGTTTCGACAACAGAACTGATTGACGCAACAGATGGCAAGTTAACTCGCGCAGCGATTCAACAGCGATTGCGCGCCGCAGTAAACATCGGTTTGTTTAGCCAGCATGGTGTGAGATTTGAAGAGGGGCTTGCAGGTAAAACCATGCTTCATCGCTTCATCAATCCTAACCAGCTTGTATCAGTACTTGGTGCAACAAGTCTGGTAACGGAGTCCGTTAAACAGTCAGAGAAACAAAAAAAATCCAAAGCACTCGCTCAAACTCAAGTTAACAAACGTCTTCTCAACGAACACGGCTTGTATACGCCACCAGCAATGCGCGATGAAGCAGATCAATTTGTTGTCTCTCCTACGAATTGGGCAGGGATCATCGATCAAGCACTCGCACCGCCTAGAACGCGTAAAAGTTATCAGAAATCGATGGTATCGATCTCTGGAACGAAAGCTGTGATCGAAACGCGCTCTTCCAAGAACATCATGACTGTTGATGATCTCATGACACTGTTTGCGTTGTTTACCCTTACTGTTCAGTATCATGATCACCACCATGAAGAGTATCATCTTGATGCGAAGCACGTGCCTAACAAAACGCCGCTTTACATCACGGACATCCTGTCATTGCGTGGCAAAAAAGACAGTGGACCAGCACGCGACTCTATTCGCGACAGCATCGATCGCATTGAATTTACCGATTTCCAGTTACATGAACTGACCGGACGTTGGCTCAGTGAGAACATGCCGGAAGGCTTTAAGAGTGATCGCTTTAGATTTTTAGCAAGAACGATAACCGCATCTGAAGAAGCCCCCCGTGAAGGCGCGGATGGCGAGATCAAGATCAAGCCAAATCTGTACATTTTAGTATGGGAGCCATCGTTCTATGAAGAGTTGCTGACTCGAGACTATTTCTTCTTGTTCCCACCTGAGATCTTGAAGCAGCACACGCTCGTGTTCCAACTCTACTCTTACTTTCGTAGCCGTATGGCCCGTCGTCATACCGATTCATTGATGCTGTCAGATTTGAATCAAAAATTGGCGCGCAATATTGAATGGCGCCGTTTCTCAATGGATTTGCTGCGAGAGCTTCGTAATCTTGCGGAACATGTGGAGTCACCGAATAAGTTTGATGTCAATTTGTGGGGCTATCATTTAACGCTGATGTGCCACGATCCGGATTCAAAACTGCCTGATTTCCAAGTCGATATCCGCTGTGACGTGGAAGAAGTGTTACGCTATTCACGTGCTCGTACCACCAATGCGGGCAAACGTAATATGGCACCAACGCTACCCAACCCACTACGAAATGAGCTCGTGACTCGCAAACAGCTCGATGAACTGTCGACCATCATTGATGGTGAATTTGAACCTATACAGCGCAAAGCGCCCTCTCCTAGAGGCAATTTGGGCCGTCGAGTTAAGCAACGTAAGCATTTGGTCGAGATCAATGCCGATGAGATCACCATCATTCTATCCAAGTACACCTCACCAGAGGCTCTAGAACGCAGTGTAACCGCTTTGTCTGCCATGACGGGTCATTCGATAGCTTCGATTAAACAAGAGTGCTCAGAGCTCATGGAGAAGCTTGATTGGTTGCGTGTAGATGGGGATATCATCGCTTATGAAGTACTGAGCCGCGTGGTTGAGCTTTACAATTCTCGTCAGGAGAATAAACACTTATCTATCGAAAGGCTGATTTCAGCACTCGCGGTACGTAAGAAAGTATGCAAGCAGGTGTACGAAGGCCATATCGATGAGTCTGTGTTCCGAGTTTTGGATGAGGTTTCGGTTTAGCGATTTTCAGTACTGAAAAACCTTGTTACATAGCGAATTCGATTTGTTGGTTTTTACACATAACGCTGACAGTCTGCTGACATAATAACCAGTGTCTCTGGCTATTATTTATCCCGAATAGACAACCTTTTGTCCTTTCTAATGAAACAAGTAGATTGGCTCATATTGTTACATTCATTCTGATATATTTTTTGGCGAGTTCGTTTGGACTCGCTTTTTTTTATCAAAAATTCACCGATATGCTCAGAGTTGCATCAGGCTACAGGACAATAGCATCAAGGGATAGCGCTAAAAAAAGGAGATCTGGATCAAGTCGATTTTCCGAGGTGGAATCTCCTAAATGTACTGCCGTCTTTCGCGGATTTCAAAGTTTATAAACTCCTTTCTAATACTTCTGATGAGAATTTCCGAGCCAATCACATTCTGACTCAGTTTTTCTTAACAACAATTTTGTCGTTTGCTACAGATTAGGTGTCCAGACATGGTTCATCAGGAGGTAACAATGTCCATCAATTCAATCGACCATGACCAAATGACATCCATCACCAACAAGTGGGATCAATCTGAGGACTTTCAAGAGGAAACACGTCCTGCAAAACAAGCGAAATCCGCTGATGCACGACGCCGCATTGAAGCATTAAGAGAAATCAGAGAGAGCGGCCTTTCGTTAGAAGAAGCGAAAGAATTAGGGCTTATCCACTAAGCAACTCTATACAATGGGCAATGCTATACAATGGTGATGGAGCAAAAGAGTAGGGTGGCATAGGCCACCCTTAGTTTTATTTAACACCCCACCGCAACGCTCGTCAGCACCAGCCGGTACTGCTTTCATTTGAGTTTGCTACACCAACGGTGATATATTCTCTGCCTTGCCAACACTAACCGATATAGAGAACCATGTCGTATAACCTGTCTTTGCTTCCCCCTGCGGAAAAAAACAAAGTGGAACTTGATAAGCAAGCTTCTTATGTCGTTTGGCAAATGAAGGAAGCCAAAGCTGGCCCTGAAGCGATTCGCGAACAGCTAGAACGTATTCAGGATGACGCAGAAAAAGCATGGTTTGAGGCGTGTGTGGACAAATACAAAAAGATGATGGGAGTGATGTAACACTCTTCGTTGCCGCATAGAATTGAATTGTGACGACGATTTGTTAAAATCCTCCGCGTTAAATTGAATTAGAGAGAACATCCCAATGGGAAGAAGTTTTGAAGTGCGCAAAGCCTCTATGGCGAAGACACAAGGCGCAAAAATTAAAGTTTATTCCAAGTACGGTAAAGAGATTTACGTTGCTGCTAAAAACGGTGGTGCCGATCCTGAAATGAACCTGTCGCTTAAGCACCTGATTGCTAAAGCAAAGAAAGATCAAGTTCCAGCGCACGTTATCGATAAAGCGCTAGACAAGGCCAGCGGTGGTGGCGGTGAAGACTACCAACCAGCTCGTTATGAAGGTTTTGGTCCTGGTGGCGTGAGCGTGATCGTTGACTGTCTAACCGACAACGGCAACCGTACTTTCCAGGATGTTCGTCAATGTTTCGTTAAGACTGGTGCTAAGATTGGTAGCCCAGGTACTGTAGCGCATATGTTTGACCACCAAGCTGTTATCCAGTTTAAAGGCGACGATGAAGAGTCGGTACTGGAAGCACTCATGATGGCTGACGTTGATGTGACCGATATCGAGCTAGAAGATGGCGTAATCACGGTATTTGCCCCTCACACTGAATTCTTTAAAGCGAAAACAGCGCTGGCTGCTGAGTATCCAGAACTGGCGTTAGATGTAGAAGAAATCACTTTTGTGCCACAAACGCATACTGCAATCGCTGGCGAGGACGCGGAGAAATTCCAGAAGTTCCTAGATATGTTAGACGACTGTGATGATGTTCAGCAGGTTTATCATAACGCTGAGCAATAATTAGGGCACTTTCCCCTAAACAGTGATGAAAAAGGAGCGAACTTCGGTTGGCTCCTTTTTTGGATCTTGGGGAACGCTAATTTGGTCAAATTTCCCAATTCCTCCCCACAACCAAGCGCTTGATTTTTTTAAAGCTTTTATCAGCCATTACTGCTCGATAAGCACAAAGTGTTATTACCCGTCGTCACCGCAAAACAACCATCGGTGTTATTTTGCCGATGCGAAGTGGTTTCTACATGGGCGAAATCTCCAGCACGCTGAGGGCCTACGGTGCGGAACAGGCATCAATTTGATTTTCTTCGTGTCGGACAAAGCCGCGACTTTGATATTCCTTTTGCATTTGATCACATTGATGGGCTGATTGTTGTGCTACGAGCGGCCGCCAGAACTTTGGTTGAAAAAACGGTACAAAAAGGAATACCGGTCATCTCTATGGCAGCCAACTATGCCCCTTTGACGGTAGAATCCTTGTCGAGTGATCAAGCTAGTGGCGTGAACGCGCTGTATGACCATCTGACAGCGCTTGGACAAGTTGACATAGGGTTCTGTGGCGATCTCTCAGTTAACGACGTTAGAATACGTTTTAAAGGGTTTCAGAGACGTGCCGAGCATTTTGGTAATACGATTACGAAACGGCACATCCTCAATGTTAGCAACACCGCTTTGCAGGGGGGCAGAGAAACGTATGAGCGCTCACCCGCTGAACTGCACGAGACATTATATTCACAAGGACAATCTGGGTTTGCTTCCATTATGAACGCCAGCTGTTTGTTTGACACACCTGAGTGAGTTTGTTCAAACCATTCATGTCCCATGAAAAGCGGCTCCCCTTAGACGAAGTGGAGGTTGACCGTAGTTTTATTGCTGATTTCGAAATCGACTTAGCTCATAGCGCCCGTGTAGAGTCAGTGATCACCATGTCTCAAGCTTTTGGGTACGATGTTGCCGCAGAAGGGGTAGAAACTCAAGCGCAGTACTTGAAGCTCAAGCAGATGAATTGCGATATGTTCCAAGGCTATGGGTTCGCAAAGCCTCGACCAATCAGACACATGTCGCATTCTTTTTGCGCTGAGATCCA
The DNA here is from genome assembly GCF_059412285.1 of Vibrio sp. CB1-5. Classification (NCBI taxonomy): domain Bacteria; kingdom Pseudomonadati; phylum Pseudomonadota; class Gammaproteobacteria; order Vibrionales; family Vibrionaceae; genus Vibrio; species Vibrio sp. CB1-5. Next base: position 27,295 of record NZ_JBJHPB010000040.1, read on the forward strand.
ATCAACTTATCTCTAGTTATTGAAAGCATGATCAAGGTAAAGTCCTTGATCATGCTTTCAACTGTTTGATCGTTTTTGGCTGACAGCACCATGCGGCAAATGCTCGGATTCTTGGCAGTACAGTCTGATTCAGTAACAGTGCACATGGCCACGCTACCATAAAACTGATCGTGAGCTTTTGATCACGTTCGATACCACTGACATGCAAGATCTTATTGTCTGTCCACTCTTTATCGCCAAGAACGGCTTCTTTGCTAGTGCTTCTTACCTTGAGAAGCGAGCGCCAATTGTAACATTGGAAAAGCTGAAACAAGTCGATTGGCTCACGATTGATGATGCTAGGCGAATCCAAGTGGTCAACGATGGGGGAGTGGTTGGAGATATTGAGTTGAAACCAAGGTTGGTTGTCAATGATATCCAAGCTTTGGTCGATGCGGTCGAGCGCGGACTTGGAGTGGCATCATTGCCGCTCAAGCACGTGTTGGGAAACACCAATCTTATTCATGTTGTACCTGAATACTATCGTAGTGACCGTCAGGCCTTTTTGGTGTACAAAGGCAGACAATATCAACCTAAAGCCGTAAAAGCCCTGATAGATGCGATTCTTGCAACCGCTCGTTATATGGACACGGCCGTAAATCCGAATCAGAAAAACAAGGAGCCGAAATGAAAGTAAGTTTTATTGGACTGGGCGTTATGGGATACCCAATGGCAGGACACCTAGTGAAAGCAGGGTTTGAGGTGTGTGTATTTAATCGCACGACAGAAAAAGCGCAGCGCTGGGCGAATGAATACGCAGGGCAATATGCAGAGTCGGTAGCGGAATGTGTTAAAGATGCGGATGTTGTGGCTGTCTGTGTGGGTAACGATGATGATGTTCGTCAGATGACGACAGCAGAGCAGGGCGCGATTGCATCAATGAAATCGGGTTCGGTGCTCGTTGATCACACCACGACGTCGGCAACCTTGGCTGAAGAGTTGGGAGCTGCATGTGAAAGCGCTGGGATTCGTTTTATGGATGCTCCAGTTTCTGGTGGTCAAGCGGGCGCGGAAAATGGCGTATTAACCATTATGTGCGGCGGCGATACTCAAACTTTCGATGTCCTTCAACCACTCTTTGATGCCTATGGCAAGTCTTCGGTACTGATGGGAGATGTTGGTCAAGGTCAGCGTGCAAAAATGGTGAACCAAGTGTGTATTGCTGGCGTGCTTACGGGGCTTTCAGAAGGTTTACTACTGGCTCAAAAAAGCGGCTTAGACATTCCTTCGCTGGTGGATTGCTTGAAAAATGGTGCTGCTGGTTCTTGGCAAATGGAAAATCGCGCCAACACCATGGCTCAAGATAAGTATGACTTCGGGTTTGCCATCGATTGGATGATTAAAGACCTTGGTTTTTGTTTGGATGAAGCGCAAAAACAGGGCGTTTCTTTGCCGCTCACCGAGCAGTCAATAGAGCGTTACAAGCAGTTGTCGGCGAATGGAGAAGGACGCTCGGATACCTCTGTGTTGTTTAAAGCAGTAAAGCGAGACGCAGAAAAATAAGCTTTACAGTGTAAATATGCGTTAGTGGTTTGGGAGTGGATGTATTTATTCTATCCGGCAACTGTCGCAGCGTTTTTTACCGGTTAAAAGGCCAGAAATCGTGTATCGATTTCTGGCGAATTTGAGATATATCCAATCACAGATGGGGCTAAAAACTGGCCAGCGCGTAAAGGCGTACCAGCGTCCACGCCCAACCGAGCGCCAAGCGTGATAGGTTACGTCCAGTCCTAGCAGAAGCCGCCCTTTGTCATCATAAGCATGAAGCCTTTCAGACGCCGATGCTTGGTCTATCTCTGGGTAATCAAGGAAAGCCTCTGAAAAAATATCCACCAACTGTATCGCGTCGTTGTTGTCGCACTTTTTTAAAGCGGCCATCTCTTTAACGCATAACGGGCAGTGTCCGTCGTAAAATAAGGTCAGTTTGGTCGACATGTTCACCTCAAGAATTAACTGGATTCCTCTGACTTAATGTTTAGTACCTGCTTCCAGTTATAATCGATCTCTTGAAAGGTCGCGATGCACTTGTCTTTCTGTTCGTCTCTGTACTCGTCTTCGATCTCATCGAGCAGATCCTTGTGTGAACCTGGGTCACTACCGTAGACCAAACACAAGGTAGCAAAATAACGCTGTAAATCGAAGCTGTGTTCATCCATGTATTCGTAAAAATCGTAATAGTCCGGTCTGTCATCTGATTCGAATGCAAACATATCAGCCGCACTGATGGTCGCATCTGCACCTTGGTCAATATAGTTGAGCATGATGACTGCTGCAAAATTGTCTACAGCATCTTCTTCTTTGCCAAGAATGGGTACCCCTTGGTCTGCTATGTAGGCGTGTCCAGCCTCGTGCAGCAGAGTATGAAGTAAGGTGTCGATAGCGCCATCTTTAGCCGGTTTGCCAAAACGTTTCTCGTAGTCATTTTTTGTGAAATATTCGAGAGACTCGGTATAAAAGCTGTAGGGCATGTGGACGGTATGAGTCGAAGGGTCGTAGAGTGGTCCGTCATCGCCTCCGTAGTGGATAGTCAGTGCAGTATTAAATGGAAAGTAGTGGTTTGAGAGATCCGCTACGAGTTCGTTCGCCCCGCTTTGTTCGATTGCTTGGCGTGCAGATTCTTCAGCGCTGGATTCTGGCGTCTGATAATCAACGTTCACTTTTGCGTTGGCTGAGGTTGCTAACAGGAGCGAGAGAGCGAATGCGATTGACGAATTCCTTATCACGGTCAGTTACCTTATTGTTTGTATTTATTAGTTAAATTAGTCGAATGGCGCTAATTGTGCTACTATCTCGCCTTAATCAGTGTAGTTACTCTTTTTATCTTGAACGCGAACTGTGTTCCTGAAACCTCAAAACATCCAGTTATCAATCACATAGACTGGGGTGTCACTCAGCCGAAGCTTCCTCGGCAACGAAAAGTAGTGGATAAAGAAAACAAGGCCGTTTGGTGATTTTGTTTTGATCGCCATCTATCCTATTTTTACTACACTAAAATATTGACTCGATACCTCATTAAGGAAGATGAGCGATACAGCAAAAAAAGAGGTTATATGAACAACACCATCTCTGTTGGCACGTTAGAATCTTTTTTGATCGCAATTAGCGTTCTTTTTCTTGGTCACATTATCAACAGTAAATTGCCCGTTCTCCGTAAATACAATATTCCGGAGCCCATCGTTGGTGGTTTGCTTGTCGCTATCATTATTACGATTTTGCACTTTAACGGTGTTAACTTGGAATTCTCTCTGCCGTTGCAGAAAACCTTTATGTTGATGTTCTTTGCGACTGTTGGACTGGCGGCCAACTACACCCAGTTGATGAAAGGGGGGGCGAAAGTCTTTTTGTTCCTTGCAGTAGCATCTATCTATATCATTATTCAAAACGGTGTAGGTGTTGGTCTAGCAACCATGCTCGGTCTAGAGCCGATAATGGGTCTCATCGCAGGCTCTATCACGCTTTCTGGCGGGCACGGCACAGGCGCAGCTTGGTCTACGACATTTACTGAGACGTATGGTATTGCCAATACTTTAGAAATCGCTATGGCATCGGCGACGTTTGGTCTCATCATTGGTGGTATAATAGGCAGCCCTGTCGCGCAACGTTTGATAGACAAAAACAATTTTGAGTCTGAATATGGGCGCGGTAATGATACTCACGAGCGCTTTCCTGAGCTGGTTACCTACAACGAAAATGAACGTGATCGCGTTACGGCCAAAAAGGTCGTTGAAGTCCTGTTTATCCTTCTCATTTGTGTAACGGGTGCCAAGTACCTTCATGAATGGGTAAATACTTTTGAGATCCAATGGTTGATGATCCCAGATTTTGTTTATGCGCTTTTCATCGGTGTGTTCATCACGAACATCTGTGAAGTCACGAAGAGCTATAAGGTGGATGCTGAAACCGTTGATATCCTCGGTACTGTCTCTCTTTCTTTGTTCTTGGCAATGGCGCTCATGAGCTTACAACTTTGGAATATCTTTGATTTGGCAATTCCATTCCTTGTTATTTTGGCTGTTCAGTCTGTCGTTTTGGCTTTGTTTGCGTACTACATTACCTTCCGCGTGATGGGCAAAAATTACGATGGTGCTGTGATTGCCGGTGGTCACTGTGGCTTCGGCCTTGGTGCTACTCCGACTGCAGTGATGAACATGGGATCTATCGTTAATCGCTTTGGTCCATCACCTCAAGCCTTTATGGTCGTCCCGATTGTTGGCGCGTTTTTTATCGATATTGTTAACTTGGTGATACTTCAAGGGTTCATAGCTGTGATTGGCTAACTCACTGCCGAACATAGAAAAGAGTTTAAAAAAGTCTCGCTTATGCGAGACTTTTTTCGTTTTTGAGACAAACGCTATTTAGTTTGGCTGAAAGTTTATTTTTTTTAGCTACTCTGATATCTAAATGTAAGAAGAAAGTAAAATTAATCTGGCGGCGCCGCACTTGAACAGCAAAAAGAAGACCGACAATGCGCAGACCAGTTACAGTTGGCTTGGAACCTAATACCGATTACCCGAGCGTAAGCGGGTGATTCAAGGAGCAGAACATGAGCACGATTTCGTTAGCATCTTTAGTACAAGTATCGGGGACTTTAATTGTCGATGCGCAAGGTAAACTCACAGTATTACCAGAGGGTACTGCTCCTCGTCCCGGTGATGTGGTTATCGATATCCTTCAGGACGCTGAGGTTGGGGGTGAACTCAGTATCGAGCTCATTCAGGCCGACGGGCAAGGTCAAGAGATCATTATCGAAGATGCTGATGCCGACGCAATAATCGCCGCAATCGAACAAGGTGATGACCCTACTGAAAATGAAGAGCAAGCGACAGCCGCTGGTGAAGAAAGTGGCTCAAGTCCTATCGCGATAGGCTCAATCGCGCGAGTAGGCGCTCAAACTATTGCGTCTACTAATTTCGATACGTCTGGTCTGGAGGCGCAAGGGTTATCCGCAACGCAATCCCTTACGTTACTCCAGTTGGCGTTTAATAGCTCTCCGATTGTCTTCGATGCGGTTAGAAATTTTGACGAAGACTCGCAAGACAACGCTTTGGGTTTGCTCGTACCCACAGATGCCAACAATGACACTTTAATCATCACTGTAACAGAGTTACCAGACTTGGGAGTGGTGACAGATTCTAATGGAAATCCACTCTCTGTGGGAGACCAATTAACTGTCGAGGAGTTCGCTTCTTTACAATATGACGCCCCTAGTGAAGTTCCACTTACATCAGAGGATCCCGCTGCATCTGAAAGTGCGGGCCTCTTCTCATACCAGGTTGATGACCAGCAAGGCCAGCCGAACTCTGTTCAATCGGGGGCTGTTCAAATTACATTAAATGAAATAAACGACGCCCCTGTCGCTGAAGATGGAGATGCATCAACTGATGAGGATACCTCGCTTTCCAGTCGAGTACCTGAGGCGTCAGACGTAGACGGTACGATCGCGTCTTATGCGCTTGAAGAGGATATTCCAGAAGGGAAAGGGAACCTTGTATTTAGCGAAGATGGCAGTTACACCTTTAATCCGGGTGAGGACTTCCAGGCTCTTACTGATGGTGAGTCAGAAAACATAACGTTCACTTACATTGCGATTGACGATGATGGTCAAGTTAGTGAGCCGAAGACTATCACTATAACGGTTATCGGTGTTAACGATCGTCCCGTTGCAAGTCCCTCAAATGAGATAACTGATGAAGACACGTCTATCAGTCGTAGCGTATCTGAAGCAACCGACATTGATGGTACTGTGGCCCTTTATGAACTTCAGGATGATATTCCAGAAGGTAAAGGTAGTTTGGTCTTTAGCGAAGATGGCTCTTACACATTTAATCCCGGCTCAGACTTCCAAGAGTTGAATCAAGGGGAGTCGGAAAATGTGACTTTCACATATATTGCTAGAGACGATGAAGGTTTAGCTAGTGACCCCCAAACTGTGACCATTGCAGTCACGGGAGTTAACGACCGACCAGTCGCCATCCCAGCGGATGAGATCACAGACGAGGACACATCCATTACTCGGAGCGTTCCTGACGCTAATGACGTCGATGGAACAGTGGTGTCCTATGCTCTGCAAGATGATGTACCAGAGGGTAAAGGTAATCTTGTATTTAACGGAAATGGTTCATATACGTTTAATCCTGGCGACAATTTTCAAGACCTTACTGAAGGTGAATCAGAAGACGTAACCTTCACATATTTTGCTATTGATGATTCGGGATTAACAAGTGAACCACAGACAATAACCATTACTGTCACAGGCATTAACGACCGCCCGGTTGCATTGCCAGCGGATGAAATGACTGACGAAGATACATCCATCACCCGAAGCGTGCCTGAGGCGAGCGATGTCGATGGTAGTATTGCATCATTCGATCTGCAAACCGATGTGCCAGATGACAAAGGGACGCTAACATTTAATCCCGATGGTTCGTATATCTTTGATCCAGGTGAGGATTTCCAGAGTCTCACTGAAGGAGAATCGGAAGACGTAACGTTCACGTACATTGCTATTGATAACGAAGGGCTCTCAAGTGAACCGCAAACAGTGACCATCACAGTATCAGGCGTCAACGACCGCCCGGTTGCAGTGCCTGCTAATGAAATGACGGATGAAGATACACCAATTACCCGCAGCGTTCCTGATGGTAGTGATGTTGACGGTGTGGTTGAGTCTTATGCATTAGAAGATGATATCCCTACCGGTAAAGGTAACTTAGTCTTTAACGGGGACGGGACATACACGTTTAACCCGGGGGATGATTTCCAAGAACTTTCGGAAGGTGAATCCGAAGAGGTTACCTTCACTTATATCGCGATTGATGAGGAAGGTCTAACGAGTGAGCCACAGACCGTGACCATCACGGTAACGGGCACTAATGACCGTCCAGTGGCACTACCTGCGGATGAAATGACTGACGAAGACACGTCGATCGCTCGTGATGTTCCTGCGGCTTCAGATGTCGATGGCACCATTGCGTCTTACAACCTGCAAACGGATGTGCCAGATGGTAAAGGTTCACTCAGCTTCAATGACGATGGCTCTTACACTTTCAATCCAGGTGAAGACTTCCAAGGCCTTACTGATGGCGAGTCTGAGGACGTGACCTTTACTTATATCGCAGTCGATAACGAAGGGCTCGCCAGTGAGCTACAGACCGTGACCATCACGGTAACGGGTACCAATGACCGCCCAGTGGCATTGCCTGCGGATGAAATGACCGACGAGGACACATCGATCACTCGCGATGTCCCTGCGGCTTCAGATGTCGACGGCACCGTTGTATCTTACAACCTGCAAACGGACGTGCCAGATGGTAAAGGCTCACTCAGCTTCAATGACGATGGCTCGTACACCTTTAATCCAGGTGAGGACTTCCAATCATTGACCGATGGCGAGTCTGAGGACGTAACCTTCACTTACATCGCGGTAGATAACGAAGGGCTCGCCAGTGAGCCACAGACCGTAACTATCACGGTAACGGGTACCAATGACCGTCCAGTGGCACTGCCTGCGGATGAAATGACCGACGAAGACACGTCGATCACTCGCGATGTTCCTGCAGCTTCAGATGTTGACGGCACCGTTGCATCTTACAACCTGCAAACGGATGTGCCAGATGGTAAAGGGTCGCTGACGTTTAACTCTGATGGCTCTTACACTTTCA